>CACNZK010000005.1:30000-68887 GCA_902625035.1 uncultured Pelagibacteraceae bacterium | reverse complement strand
TTTTTTTAAGGGTAATCGTTATCCTTACGCTACTCACTCATCACCTAACAGTGAACATGATGGTTTACATATAGCTAGGGCAGCTCAAACCTTGAATTCTAAAACTTTAAAAACAGAATTAACAGAAGCAGGCAACCCTAGCCTTGCATTAGAATCCTTATCAAGAATGCAAGGTTTTGACACTTCAGCAAGCCACACTGCCTACGTTGATGCTCAAAATTCATTGAAAGTACTTCGAATTATTAAAGATAAACATAAAGAAAATTGGGAAACATTTTTAAAAACATCAACTAAAACAAGCGTAGAAACGTTTTTAAAAAATGAGGGCATATATTCTATTTTTGAAAATGTTAAGGGTAGAAATATGATGTATCTCACTAGCACACTACATCCTAATCACTGTTTTCATCCATCTTACGCATCGTGGGGATATGTTTGGGATTTAAGAAGAGATCCAGAACCACTATTAAACTTACCGGTAAATCAATTGAGAGATATGTTAAAAAAATATAGTCCCAAGGCTTTAAGAGTTTTGAAAACTAATAAAGCTCCAGTAATTTTGGATAAACAATTTGCGCTTAAACAAAAACCTTATTTAGACCTGGACTTAGAAACTATAAAAAAAAGGGCACAAATGGTCAGAAATAATGAAAATTTTTGTAAAAATATACAAATTATAAATAGAGAGGCAGCAGAGGAAAAAGAACAAACTAAAACTCAAGAAGACTTATTGCCAGAGGAAACTTTATATGAAAAATTTATCCCAAACAAAGATACTTCTTTATTTACAACATGGCATAGTTCATCTTGGGAAGATAAATTAAGAATGCTAGACAAATTTCAAGACAAAAGATGTAGTTGGTTTGGACAAAAAATTATCTATCAAGAGGCTCCTCAAATTTTACCACCTGATTTATATAAAAATATTAAAAGTGAAATTGCCAGACGTATACTAAGCAAGAATAAGGAGAAGTGGCAAACGGTAAATATGGCATATAATGAAATCGACTATTTGAGAGATCAAGCAGATAAAAGAGATGATAAAATTGAATTAAATAAACTAGACGAGATAAACGATTTTATTATGTCTATTGAAAAGAAATATGAAATTGCCTAGTTGACTTTAAGATACAACTTTATAGAAAGGTCTTATGCTTATAGATTTTAAAGATGAAGATTTTGAAAACAAAATTAAAAGTGAAGACGTTTCAGTTATTCAGTTTAGTGCAGCTTGGTGTGGCCCTTGTAAATCTCTAAAACCAATTATGGATAAACTTGCAGTTGAGTATAAGGACAAAGCTGGTTTTTATTACGCCGATATAGAAGATGGTGGGATTAATACGGGAAGTGCTGCAGGAATAAGAGGTGTTCCAACAGTTATTATTTATAAAAAAGGCATTGAGGTTGATAGAAAGGTTGGTGGAGTTCCTGAAAGCCATATGAAAGAGTTTTTAGAAAAAAATATCTAATTCAAGTTTAATATTTCACCAGCCAAATACAAAGATCCAGTAATAATTAACATATCATTTTCTTCAAGTGATAATGTTTTAATTGCTTTCTCAATATTTTCTTCATATTTAACATTTGAAATATTCCCAAATTTTTCTTTTAATTTTTTGCCACTGATAGCGTTTTGTTGATTAGGTATATCAATGGTGGTTAGAGACGAAATATCTTTAAAGTAGCTAATATATTTTTCATGATCTTTATTAGACATCATTCCTATAATAAAATGCTTATTACAATCCAAAGTTTGAAGATATTCATTTAAAACTCTAGCACCATCTTCGTTATGACTTCCATCTAACAATAGTTGGTTATTTTTAATTAAATCTTTAATTTTCCCAGATTTTATTTCTTGTAATCTGCCAATACTTTTTATTTTGGTAATTCCTTTTTTTATATCATCATCCTTAATCTCTAAATTTAGTTGTCTTATCGTTGCAATTGCTGTTGAAATATTCTCTAACTGAAATTGTCCTAGAATATTAGGTAATGGTAGTTTTAAGCCACCAAATTTATCTTCATAATAAAAAAAACCATTCTCTCCATTAGAATAGCTGTAATCTTCATTAAAGAACAATTTATTAGATAAGTTTTGTGAAATTGATTTTTTGATACTCTCATTTGTTTCAACTGAGTTTTGTTTAGATACAACTATATTAGAATTTAAAAGAGAGGATGTTTTTTCAAATACAATTTGTTTGATAGTTCTTTGACCCTTTGGTAACCAATCTAGATGATCTTTGCTAATAGAGCAAACTATACTTGCTAAATTTTTTTTTAGTATATTGGTGGCGTCAAACCTATGAAATAAACCTGCTTCTATTAAATTAATATTATTAGGATACTGAGCAGCTTTATAAAAATAACACGCAGTTAAAGCTTCGAAAAAAGTTAAAGGATTTTGATCGTTTTTTTTTTCAACTTTTTCAAAAAGATCAATTAATTCATCATCATTAAGCACATTATTATTAAAAACAAATCTTTCATTGATTTTTTGAATATGAGGACTCGTATAAACATTGCATTTTACTTTTGATTCTTTGAGAATTGAAAAAATTGCATTAATTGTAGATTGCTTACCATTTGTTCCTACCACTGATATTGCTTTTATTTTATCTTGTGGATTGCCTAATTTTTCACAAAGAATTTTTATACGATCTAAACTTAAATCTATTTCTTTAGGATGCAGCTTTTGTAAGTGATTGACTATCTTCTGAAGTTTCATTTTCTTCAGTGCTTATAACAGGTTTCTTATTTAATAGAATTGAAATTAAGATCCCAATTTTTTCAGCAAGATCTTTTCTTTCAACAATCATATCGACGAACCCCGTCTTTTGAACATATTCACTTCTTTGAAAACCCTCAGGTAATTCTTCTTTTACAGTTCCTTGAATGACTCTAGCACCAGCGAAAGCGATTAGTGCGCCAGGTTCTGCAATATGAATGTCACCCAACATTGCATAGCTAGCTGTAATTCCTCCAGCAACGGGATCTGCCATTAAAACTATGTAAGGTAACCCTGCAGCCTTTACTTCATTAATGGCAAGTGTAGTTCGCGTCATTTGAGATAATGAGATTGAAGACTCTTGCATTTTCATACCCCCGCCCGTGGCAACCATGAGTAGTGGCTGCTTATTATCTACTGCATGCTGAGCCGCATATAAAAAAGCTTCACCTTCTGCTGCCCCAATGCTTGCACCCATAAAATCAAAGTCTGATGCAACTGCAGTAATTTTAATTTGGTTGATAGAACCTTCTGCCACAACCATACTACAATCCAGGCCAGTTTTTTTTCGAGCACTTTTTAATCTCTCTTTATAAGGCTTGCTATCAACGAATCCTAGAGGATCATCCTTTGGAATAGGAGTTTTGAATATCTCATAATTATTTTTACCAAACAAAATATCAAATCTTTGCTTTGGACTAATTCTATGATGTTTTTTGCATCCGGGCTCAGGACACACCCAAAGGTTTTCCTCTAAGTCTTTTTTTAATATTGGTCCTTTGCAACAGCTTGTCCAATCACTATTAGCAACCTCCTCTTTTGTTGCTCTTTTATGGATTGCTGTTTTTATCTTTTCACCAGCTTTAATTATTTTTGTTATCCAATTCATTTAATTTTGTTTTTTAACCTATGTACGACATTATAAACATTTGTGACAGGATTTTGTCTTTTTTTTATAGAGTCTGTTATTTCCTTACAAATAGCACTTCCAACAACTAATCCATCAGCTTTTTTGAGGGATTTTATAGTTTTTTCAGTGATACCAAAACCAATCACAACATTTTTTTTTGAGTTGATTTTTTTTATTTTATTATAGTTTGACAATATCTCTTTAGATGAAACTTTAAGCTTTCCTCCTGTAGTAGAAAGCATAGAAATGAAATAAATCATTTCATGAGAATCTTTAATTATTTTTTTTAACCTATTTTTAGTTGTGGTCGGTGATAGTAGTTGAATAAAAAATATTGATTTTTTTTTACATTTACTTGCAAATTTCTTATTTTCAGGCCAAGGCAAGTCTACAACTATTAATCCATTTACTCCTGAAATTTTACATTTTCTTAAAAATTCATTTTCACCATATTGAAAGATCATATTATAGTAACCCATCAATATAATTGGTTTACTTTTGTCAAATTTTTTAAAATCTTTTACAATTCTAAAAATATCATTAACTTTAATTCCATTTTTAATCGCTCTATATGAGCTTGTTTGAATTTGACTTCCGTCAGCGACAGGAGTGTTGTGAGGAACGCCAATCTCTAATATATCAACTTTTTTTGAGATTGATTTTAAAATTTCCAAAGAAAGTTTTTTTGAACTATCTCCAGCCACTGTATAAGTTAATAGAGCAGGCCTATTTTCACTTTTGGCTTTTTTAAATGCATGACTGATTAGATTAGACATATTTTTTTCCCAATCTTCTCTTTATAATTTCTCGATCTTTGTAAGCATCTCCACAACTATTGACCACGACAATTGTATCTTTACTAAATCTTTTTGATTCTGATATTGCAACTGAGAAAGCATGACTTGGTTCCAAAGAAGGTCGTAATTTTTCAAATTTTGTTACCACTTTGTAAGCGTTTAAAGCTTCTTCATCACTTGCTGCAGTGTATCTTGCTCTTTTTGTATCTTTAAGAAAACAATGTAGTGGAGAAATACCTGGATAATCTAGTCCAGCAGAAATTGACTCTGTTTCTTCTATTTGACCGTCAGTATTTTGATTTACATATTGAGCTGCTCCATGAAGAATTCCTATTTTAGATCCGTATGTTAGTGGTGCTGCGTGTTTTTTACTCTTTGCAGGTCCACCAGCCTCTACACCAATAAATTCACATTGTTTTTTATCGTAATCCATAAACTCATTCCAAAAACCAAAACTAGAACTTCCTCCTCCAACACAATTATAAAGTTTGAGTTTTTTTGGAATTGACCCAAACTCATCAACTAATTGAGTTTTTAATTCTCTTGATATTTGACTTGTGCTCCATCCACAGATTCGGACAAAGACAGCTGGGCCAACGGTGCTACCAACACACATGGCAACTTTATCACAATTTGCAACCCAGTAACGCATACACTCAGACACTGCATCTACGAGAGTTTGACTTCCAGAGTATACAGGAATAACTTCCGCTCCATTTTTTTTCATTGCTTTTACGTTCGGTTGTTGCCTTTTAATATCTTTTGCACCCATGAAAATTTTACATTTTAAACCAAATTTTTTGGCTGCCATACTTAACATTTTACCTGCATACCCTGCACCAGTGTCTCCACAAATAACTTTTTTTCCAGATCGCTTTGCAAGCAAACAGTGAACAGTTGCATTATAAATTTTATGCGCGCCTCCATTTGCATCGGATACAACTTTAGACCAAATTTGAGCTCCACCAACATGTTTTGTTAAATTTTCCAATTTGATAAAACGCGTAGGACTACCAACCCAATTCTTAAAATATTTATCTCTTTCATTAATAAAATTTTTATCTTTTTTCAGTTTATTAAAAAGAACCTCTAAATCCTCTATAGGTTTTTTCAATGTTTCAGGTACAAAATTTCCTCCAAATTTACCACCCCAAAATCCAAGCTTATCGCCTTGATCTATAACCGGTATTCTTTTTTTAAGTTTCATGTTTTTGCAAATAATTTTAACAATTCATCGATTTTAGAAATATCTTTTTTTCCCTCATTGTTTTCAATTGATCCAGATAAATCAATTATAAAGTTCTTATTTTTAAAATCCGGAATATCATCTATTTGGATATTTCCTGCAATCATTTTATTTATTTTATTAGGCACCTGCTCTAATAGATCGTGATCAAAGCTTTCAGATTTATGATAACCTTTTGAGTCAAAAAGAATTATATCTGAAATTTCTAAATAATCTTTATATCTATCTACATCTTTTTTAGTTGAAACTGTAAGAGCTGATATTATTTTAATTTTGTATTTTTCCTTAATTTCCATAGTTCTGACAGGGTCAACATCGTAAAGCTGGTAATAATCAAAATTAAGATCTTTAATTTTCTCTAATAATTCATTAGTTGGGTTCACAAGCACCGAAACAAAATTAGATTGGTTTTTATTAACGTTTACCAAATTTTTTAAATTTTCATATTCAACATATCTTTTACTTTTTTTATAATTTGTGATGAAACCAATAAATTTTGGTGGATATGGATGATTTAAAATATAATTTAAGGTTTTAGTATCTGAGACCCCACAAATTTTTAATCCTTTGATCATTTGTTTATATGATCGATTAATTTTTGAATATTCTTTTTTATATTACCTTTACTAATTGGCCTACCAATTACCAACCAATCACTCCCATTTTTGTAAGCTTGATTAGGAGTTAAAGTTCTTTTTTGATCGTCGTTGCTTTTATCTATTCTAATACCTGGAGTAATAATTTCTTTTTTAAATACTTTTTTTACTATTTCTATTTCCTGAGCGCTGCATACTATAGCATCTAATTTTGCTTTAGATGCAAGTTTGGCTTGTTGCAAAACTAATTTTTTTACATTGTTTTTGTGACCAATTTGTTTAAGAGCTTTATTATCTAGAGATGTTAAAACAGTTACTCCAACTAATTTAGTTCTTCCAGAAACCTTTTTTGCGGAGACTAGAGCCTTCAAGCCTGAGCTAATATGTATCGTTAAGTAATTTATTTTAAGATCTTTAATTGCTTTTATTGTTGAAACGCATGTATTAGGAATGTCATTAAGTTTTAAATCTGCAAAAAGAATTTTATTTTTTAATTTAGAAAGAAAATTTCTACCATTTTTAGAATTTAAAAATTCTAAACCAAATTTATAACCTACTTTTAATTTAGGATGTTTAGTTTTCGTAATTATTTCTTTTACTTTTCTAATATTTGTACTATCGCAGGCAACGAATATTTTATTCATCCTCATTATTCAATTTTTTAAACATTTCTTTTGCCATTTTAAAGTGAATTGTTTTTTTTTTTGGGGTGTTTATTTTCTCTCCAGTTTTGGGATTTCTAGATATTCTAGATTTTTGAATATTGGTATAAAATACACCAAATCCTCTAAGTTCAATTCTTTCACCTCTTTTGAGTGTCTTTTTAATTTCACTTAAAATAATATTTGTAAATTTTTCTAAATCTTTTTTTAAAAAATTTGGATAATTTTTTGAAAGTTGTTTTAAAAGCTTTGATTTTACAATAGCCAATTTTAATATTTAATTATTATTTTTTCTTTTTTTTATCTAAATCCTTAGACAAAGATGAAAAGGGTAAATTTTTCCCAGAACCTTCAGCTCCGTATTTGTCCAAAGCTTCTTGTTTTTGAATTTCTTCTAATAATTTTATACTTAAGGAAATTTTTCTTTTTTGTAAATCCAACTCTGCAATAGCGCAATCAATTCTTTCACCACCAGTGAACCTTGATGGACGGGCATCAGCTGAATTTATTGCTATTTGATTTTTTTTAATACTAAAATCCATTTCACACCCCTCAGGTCTTACTACAAGACCTTTGTTGTCGGAAGATATGATTTTTACAGTGATTATTTGATTAATCGTCTTATCATTAAACCAATCTAGTGGATCTGGTAAAGTCTGTCTTAAACCGACTCTAATTTTCTGGTCTTCAGTTTTAATCTCTAAAACTTTAACTTTGATTTTGTCGTTAATATTGTATTTTTTTAATTCTTCTTCTCCATTATTTAAATAGGTTAAGTCATTACAGTGTAAAAATGCATCTACATCTAAATCTTTAACACTAACAAATAAAGAGTACTCGTTTTTGTTAACAACTTCAGTATCAATTATTGTTCCCACTGGGTATTTTTTTTCGAAGACTACAAAGGGGTTTTCTTTTGCTTGCTTATATGAGATCGCAATTCTTCTTTTATCTTTATCTATTTCTGTGATAACACAATCTATCTCATCTCCTACTTTAAACATTTTCTTTGCAGATAGATTTTTTTTTGTCCAGCTTAGCTCACTTGAGTGTAATAAAGTCGTTAATCCTGGTTCTAATTCACAAAATGCACCGAAATCGATAATTTTAACAACTTTGGCTTTATAAATTTTGTTGAGCTCATAATTCTCAACGTGTTCAAAAGGATCTGGAGACAATTGTTTTATTGAACAACCTATTTGTAATTTTTCTTTGTCTATACTTATAACTTTTAAATCATGTTTTTCTCCAATATTAAATACCTCCTCAGGATGATTCACTCTACTATACGAAATCTCCTGTAAGTGTACTAAAACATCTAGCTCATTATTGACATTGAAGAAGCAACCAAAAGAACTGTAACCTTTTACTTCAGCATTTTTAATAACATCGCCAATTTTATATTTTTCAATAATTTTTGCTTTATCCTCTTTTTTAAATGATGAAATTATTTCTTTCCTTGAAACGCAAGCGTTACCCCTAACTTTATCTAATTTGATTAAAGCAAATTTTTGTGGCTCGTTCATTAAATGACTAATATCTTTTAAAGGTTTGTCACTTATTTGGGATCCTGGTAAAAACATTAACGAACCTGTATCAATATGTTCAACTATGCAGCCACCTTTGCATTTAGATACAATTTTGCCCATGATTGGCTCTTTTTTCTCATATGCTTGAACTAATTTATCCCAACCTTTAATTTTTTGAGCTTTACTAGCAGAAACAACAACATCACCATTTCTATCTTCTATCTTTTCTAATAATACCGGTATTGTCTCCCCAATTTTAATCTTTTCGCTTAATCCCATCGTTTTTAGTTCATTAATATCTAAAACTGGCTCGGATTTTAAATTTGGTATGTAAAGAAAAATATATTTCTCGGTAATTTTATTAACCTTACCTTCAATAATTTTACCTTCCTCTATAGTAATCTTTGAAAGTTGGTTATTTAATAAATTTTCAAATTCTTTGGATGCTGGGTTTGATAGATCTTTGAATACTTCCATTAATTTTTATTTCATTTCCATATTATTGTTTTAAAAAAACATGAACTTTTAGATAAATTTAAACATAAGATCAACAAAGAATTTAGTGTATTTTAGCACCTAAATACCTCATTTTTTTTAGAAAAGTCGGGAAAGAGGTATTTATTGCGTCCTTATTGGCTATAGACCAATGACCTCCAAATATTAAGGCAGCTACAGTAGCAGTCATAAAAACTCTATGATCCTTGAGAAAATCTCTAATAACTATTTTTTTATTGATTTCTAAATTAGGGTTTCCATAAATTTTTATACTTTTATCTGTTAAAACATTTTTAATTCCAATTTTGTTAAGAATTTTAGAACCCCACTTTAGTCTAGGACTTTCTTTTTCATTCAATTCAGACAAATTTTTAAAATAAGAAACACCTTTTGCTTTTGCAGCTACAAGAAATATTAGTAAAAATTCATCGATTGCAGAACTATTTAATCTAGTGGGACAATTTATAGCTTTAATATTTTTTGTGCTTTTAATTATTAGATCTGCTATTTTTTCACCCTTGTATTCCTTTACATTAATCTTTCGTATTTTGATACCCATCATATTTAGAATACGCAAAATACCTATTCTTGAGGGATTTATATTAACATTTTTAATTTTCAATTTAGAATTTTTAGATAAAATAGTGAGTACCATGAAAAAAGCACACGAACTTATATCAGACGGTATTTTGTAATTTAATGGTGGTATCTTTTTTTTTCCTTTAATCTTAATAAGATCATAATTTTTTACCTTTTGAACTTTTATTGGTAAATTTAAATACTTGAAAAGAAGTTCACTGTGATTTCTAGATTTTTTTGCTTTTATTATTGTTTCACCATGAGTATTCAATGCAGCTAACATTAAAGAACTTTTGACCTGAGCAGATCCTCTTGTTTCGTTATAGACAATTGGATTGGGGTTATTGGTCCCCTTAATAATTATTGGAAGCTTTCCCAAATTACTTTTAAAATCTGCTCCAAATTTTTTTAGAGGTTTAATAATTCTCAAAAAATCTCTTTTTGATAAGCTCTTGTCACCTTTTAATTTAATTGCTAGCTTCGTGTGAGTTAAAAGACCCATAATAAGTCTTCCTAGTGTACCCGAATTTCCAGCATATAAAGTCAAATTTTTCTTATACTTAAATCCATTTAAGCCTACGCCTTTTATTTCACAAAAATTTTTCGACATTTTTATCTTTACACCGAGTTTTTTAAGACATTTTAAAGTGTTAATTACATCCTCTGAAAGTAATAGGTTTTTTGATTTAGATTTATACTCAGATTGGGAGGCTATAAGTGCCCATCTTATAGATAAGCTTTTATCACCGTCTATTGATAGAACTTTATTAAATTTTTGAATTTTAGTATTAATTTTTACAAGATGCATTATCAAATATCTTAATTTATTTTGAAAGAGTCTCCAAAATATGCATTTTGAGCATCGATATTTCGGATTAAATTATTAGGTGTATCTTTTGCTATAACCTTACCATTTGATAGAACTATTGCCAAATCTACGCATGATAATAAATCTCTAGCTTGATGATCGCATAAAATAATAGAGATTTTATTATGAGTTTGTAAATTAACTATAATTTGTTGTAGATTTTTAATTGTCATAATATCTAAAGCTGCAAATGGCTCATCTAGTAATAATATTTTTGGATCACTTAATAATGCTAATGAAATAACTAGGCGTTTTTTTTGTCCTCCAGATAAAAACTCAGCTTTAATATTTTGTAATGCATCAAGTTCAAATTTTGAAATTAATAAATTAACTTTTTCGTCTCTTAATTTTTTATTTTCTATAACTATTTCACTAATTGCTTTTAAATTTTCTCTAAGAGTAAGGTCATGAAAATAACCCCCATGTTGAGGTACATAACCGATTTTATACCTTTTGGTTCTACTGAATATAGGCTCATTGATAACATTTTTTCCTTCTATAAATACAGATCCATAATTTGGTTTTAATAAACCGATTATCACATTAAAAATTGTAGATTTTCCAACACCATTCGGGCCTAATAGCCCAAGAATTTCCCCCTGGTTTAAATTGAAGCTTAGATCTTCTAAAATTTTCCTTTTGCCGAAATGTAAAGATACTTTCTCAAGTTTTAAAAGTTCTGTTTTTTTTTTAAAATTTTTAATTCTAAATTTTTTAATAACTGACATGATCAATATTTTCCAATTATTTCAACATTCTCACTTTGTTTATCCATAGAAATTTTTAATTTTTTACTTTCAAAATTTAACTCAATTTTATCAGCCCTAATCTTAGCATTATTATTATTAAAATAAACATTCTCTTGTATTTCAATTAAATTTTTTGAAAAATTCAGGTTGATAATATTCGCGTCAATTGACTGATCGCCATACTTAACATTTACGTTATCTTTGAACACTGTATTATTATTAGTCTTATTGTAATCAGCGAAATTTGAATTTATGTAAATTATTTCATCATCTTGTTGTATAATTTTAGCAAGGACTTTAAAGAGTTGAACTTGATCAATTTTATTTTCTTGAACCTCAGCTGACTGAGCCTTTATGATATATGTATTTCCAAGCAAATCTTTTGAAACATAGCTTAAATTTTCAATTATGTTTGAAGTTTCATTATTTTCTTCGACAAAAGGCTTTTCATCATTTTTCTGAATTTTATTTTGTTTTTGACTAAGATTTTCATCAGATGCAATATATTCTTTATAAAAAAAAATACTCATAATTATAAGTATTATTAGCAATAAATATTGAATAATATTTTTTGATATCATTAATTTAGTATATTTGTTTATTTAGAATATTATGCACATGAATAATTCCTATCGTAACTGATTTTTTTTTCTGATTATAAACACACAAACTTGTAATTTTTTTCTCATTCATAATTGAAAGTGCTTTAGTAGCGAGTGTATCTTTTTCGATTTTGATTGGATTTTTTGTCATAACATCTTTTACTTTTAGTAAATTTAAAAATATATTTTTGGAGCTTAACTTTCTAACTTGGCCATCTGTAACTATACCTGTGGTTATTTTTTTCTTATTTATGGCAATTAAAGTTCCTAGTTTTTTATCTGTCATGATTTTTAAAGCTTTATTCATTGATGTATTTTCATTGATAAAAGGTATTTTGTTTTTTGTTAACATAAGATCCTCAACAGTTTGTAGTTTTTGCCCAAGACTTCCAGAGGGATGAAATTTTTTAAAGTCTAAATTGTTTATTTTCTTCTTTTTTAAAGTTGAAATTGCTAAAGCATCTCCAATACTTAGTTGGTTTATGGTACTAGAAGTAGGTATCATATCTAAACCAGCCTCTTTTACTTCGGGTGTTATTAAACTAATGTCGCTATTTTTATAAAGCTCAGAATTAATTTTTGATGTAATACCAATTAATAAAATTTTATTCCTGTTCGCATAATTTATAATATTCTTTAATTCCGTAGAGTTTCCTGAATAACTTATCAAAATCAAAACATCTTTTCTCGTAATACTACCCATATCTCCATGTGAGCAATCGCTTGCTGAAAGTGAAAAAGAAGGTGTACCAATTGATGATAAAGTTGCTGATATTTTATTTGCTATTATTCCACTTTTGCCAACTCCACAAAGAATTACTTTTGATTGACAATTGACAATAGCATCAACAGCTTTATTAAAATTTTGATTAAGAGATTTTTTTAACTTTTGAAGTGCCTTTATTTCTAAATTAATTACGTTTTTTGCAATTTTTTTATAATCAATTTTTTTCACTAATGAGCCCAGATGTCATCTTTAAAAAAAGCAAGATCTAATTCAACTCTTGTTTTTAAAAATTTTAAACATTGTTTATATAAATCAATTCTTTTTTCTCTGACAAGGATCTTATTTAATTCATCATGAATTTTGTGTAAATATATTACATCATTTGCACAATATTTTAATTGTGCTTGTGTTAGTTCTCCTCCAAAATCTGAACTTTGAAATTGTTTACTTATATCAACATGAATGAACTCTTTAATTAGAGTTTTTAATGAATGATTATCCGAATAAGATCTCGAAAGTTTTGATGCAATTTTAGTATCCAAGATATTGTTTGTATCAGTTTTTAAATAATATTTTATAAAAGCTAAATCTGCTCTTCCGTAATGAAAAATTTTTGCAATTTTCTCGTCATTTAATAATTTTACTAGATTAGGAGCTTTATAATCGTTTCTATTAAGTTGAATAATATGGGCATCAGAGTTTCCAGTAGATATTTGAATTAAACATAATGGATCACGTCTTATATTCAAACCCATAAATTCTCCATCAACAGCTATTAAATTGCCTAAATCTAAATCATCTGGTAAATCACTTTTGTGAAGTTTAATATTCATAATTTTTAAATAAGTGTTTATATATGAAAGCAAAAAATTGTCTAATTTTTGGCGGAAGTGGCCAAATTGGAAGTTTCTTAATTAGAAAACTTACAAAAAATAACATTAAAGTTACTGTTGTAACTAGGAATGTTCATCAAAAAGGTTTAAAAATTAAAACTCAAGGTAATGCTGGATACATAGATATAAAAGAAGCAAATATTTTTGAGGAAAAAAAAATTGAAACTCTTTTTAAAGATGCCGATTTCTGCATAAATTTAATTGGAATTTTATACGAAAAAAAAAGAGGAAATACATTTAAAAATATTCACACAGTTTTTCCAACTATTTTAGCAAAACTGTGCAAGAGATATAATCTTAAACATTTTATTCACGTTTCAGCTCTTGGCATAAATGAAGCCACAGACTCTAAATATGCGATCTCAAAACTACAAGGAGAAAATAATATATTAAATAATTTCCCTAAAAGTACAATATTAAGACCCTCTATAGTTTTTTCAAATTCTGATAATTTCAGTACCCAATTTATGACATTATTAAATAGATTACCCATTTTCCCGCTTTATTACTCTGGAAAAACTAAATTTATGCCAATACATTGTACTGATTTAACAGAAATCATTTATTATATTTTAACTAATAAAGTTGAAACACAAGTTATCGAATGTGTTGGGCCAGAGGTGATGACTTTTAAAGAAATTTTGCAAGTTCTTTTAGGCTTAATTAATAAAAAAAGATTTTTAATACCTTTCCCAACTCCTATAGCAAAATTAACTGCAAAATTTTTGCAGTTAATGCCCAAACCTTTGCTCACAGAAGATCAACTTAGATTATTAAAATATGATAACGTTTCATCTGGTAAATATAAGACCAATTTCGAAATAGGAGTCCCTAGTAAACTATTTTTTAAAGATGAAGTTAAAAAATATTCCTTTATGTGGAGAGATGGAGGCCAATTTTCAACAGATAAATATAAATCAGAAGATCTTAAAAAATAAAATTAAAAATTTTACTAGCCTGCTTGCACTTTCTTATTAATATAATTTTGAACATCATCTTTTTCACTTGTATCTTCTTTTTTACCTTTAGGTTGGTAAGCATATAATACATGAAGCTTACAATAGGAAAAATCTTTTAAAGAGGTTCTGCCGCAAAAATAAAATGATTTTTCATCAGGATGTCCTATCGGCCATTTACAAGATTTGTCATCTAATTCTTCTAATTGTTTAGGATTTTCTGGCTCAAAATCCTTTTCTATTATTAACGACTTAAATTTACTTCTTCTACCCTTGCTGGACTTAATTTTGTTATTTTCTTGATATGATTTTAGATTTTGACCAGCATTGGCAGACCTTGTTTTAATTTTTGCTGAAAGATTTAGTCGATGAGCTTTTCCAATAACTGCATTACGACTTATTCCACCTATAATCTCTGCAATTTGACTTGCAGTATTTCCTTTCCCCCAAAGCTCTTTTAATTTTTCAACTTTTTCTTCAGTCCAACTCATATTTGTCAATATATAGTACTTAAAAAATAATAATACACTATATACTGATAAAAATTGAACATTCACAAGTTAATATTAAGAGTTATTAACAATTTTTTTAATTTCCTGTATGAAAAATAGCACAATCGATACTTGTATCTATTTACTTTAGTAATATGAGAATTATTAAAAATATAAATTTAAAAAAATAAATTATGAGTTATTTGGCTAGTAATTATAACAGACGAAAAATTGCATTTAAAAAAGGCAAAGGATCTTTTTTATATTCGGTTGATGGAAAAAAATACTTAGATTTTTTGAGTGGAATAGCTGTAAATACACTTGGTCACTCAAACCCAAACTTGATTAAAGCTTTAAATGTCCAGGCTAAAAAAGTTTGGCACGTTTCAAATTCGTTTCAAATCCCAGAGGGTGAAAATTTAGCAAAAAAATTATCAAAAAGAACATTTGCTGAAAAAGTAATTTTTGTAAATTCTGGTGCAGAGGCTAATGAGACTGCGATCAAAATTGCCAGAAGATATTTTTATTCAATAGGTAAACCATATAAAAATAGAATTTTATGTATAAAGAATTCATTTCACGGCCGAACACTAGCTAACATTTTTGCTAGTGGCTCAAAAAAGATGACAGAAGGTTTTGGACCAAAGGTAACAGGTTTTGATCATTTTAAGTACGGAGACCTTAAATCCTTAAAAAGCAAAATATCTAAAAAAACAGCTGCAATTTTTTTTGAAACAGCCATGGGTGAGTCAGGCATAAAAGTTCATACAAATAAATTTTTAAAAGATGTAAGAAAAATTTGTAATGATAAAAACATACTTTTAATTTTAGACGAGGTGCAATGTGGAATTGGAAGATCTGGAAAGTTTTTTGCCTATGAATATGCGAAAGTAAAACCAGACATTGTTCCAATTGCAAAAGGTATAGGGGGAGGTTTTCCTCTAGGAGCTGTTTTAATGACGAAAAAAGTGTCTAAGTGCATGATCCCAGGAACTCATGGCAGCACATACGGAGGAAATCCATTAGCTATGGCTATAGGTAATACAATAATGAATGAAGTTTTTAAAAAAGGTTTTTTGCTAAATGTTAGAAATAATTCTACATATTTTTTAAAAAGACTAAATTTGATAAAAAAGAAATATCCAAAAATTATCAAAGAAATAAGAGGCATTGGGCTATTGATAGGAATTCAAGTTAATGTAGACCTTGGTATTTTTATTAATAAACTTACAAAAAATAGACTTTTAACTATTAGAGCTGCTGAAAATGTTGTGCGAATATTGCCTCCTCTTAATGTAAAAAAAAAGGAAATAGATTTAGCACTTAAAATTATAAATAACGTTTGCTCGGAATATTAATTGAATGCAAAACTTTATAAATATCAAAGATATTTCAAGCAAAAATTTAAGAGATATATTAATAGATGCAAAAAAAAGAAAAAGGCTAAGAAAAAAATTTGATTTTTTAGATATTGATAGTAGCGCTCCTCTAAAAGGAAAGCTACTTATTCAAATGTTTGAAAAATCAAGTTTAAGAACAAGATTAAGCTTTTATCTTGCAATCAAACAACTTGGAGGCAGCGTATTAACATTAAGACCTGATGAACTTCATTTATCCAAAGGTGGAGAAAGTATTGGTGATACAGCAAAAATCCTCTCTTCTTTTGGAAATATATTTATGCTTAGAACTGATAGTGATAAAAAATTAAATGAGTTTAAAGAACATCTATCAATTCCAATTATAAATGGTCTTAGTCCATCATCTCACCCTACTCAAATACTTTCAGACATATTCACTATTGAGGAATTAAAAAAAAGACCAATAAAAAAATTGAATATTACCTGGATAGGAGATTGTAACAATGTTTTGAATAGTTTGATAGCGGCATCAGTAAAATTTAATTTTAATTTAACTATAGGATGCCCTAAAGATTATAAGCCTAATTCATCAATTTTAAAATGGTTAAATAAACGTAAAAAGAAAATAGCTATTTTTAATGATGCAATAAAAGCAGCTAATAATGCAGACGTAATTTTAACTGATAAAGTAATTTCTATTAATGATAAAGTTAACAAAAAAAAAAAATTAGCTAAATTTAAAAACTTTGTCGTTACACAAAAAGTAATTAATAAAGCAAAAAAAAATTGTATCTTTCTTCATTGTTTACCAAGAGGTTCAGAGGTAGATGAGAGTGTTTTTACAAGTAAACAGTCTAAAGTTTGGCAACAGGCGGCAAACAGAGTGCACGTTCAGAAAAGTATAATCTTGTATTGTCTTGGAAAATTAAGGTAGTGGTTTTGGATTATCTGAATTTTGATTTAAATATAAGATAACAGAGGCTCTATCTTTTTCTTTTCTTAATCCGGCAAAAGCCATTTTCGTTCCTTTAATCCATTTCGCTGGTTTTAATAAATAACCGTTTAGCTCTTCAAAAGTCCATTCTTTTCCATAACCTGAAAGAGCTTTTGAATATTTGTAGTCATCCACTACACCTACTTGTCTACCAACAACATTATATAATGCTGGACCGATATTATTTTTACCACCTTTTACAATTGAGTGACATGCTGCACATTTTTTAAAAACTTTTTCTCCAGTAGCAAGATCTCCCAAAGAAATTAATGCGGCGATATCAATTTTTTTCTCGGTGGTCTCTGAACTTGTAACGGTATCCAAAGTAGTTGCTTGTTGTACCTCTACCGAGTAACCAGGTATTTTAGGCTTTTCAACATGAAATATAACATTTGAAAGCTTTCCAATACCTATTATTAGAAGAGCTACCATTAATATAGCAGCAATTATTTTATTTAACTCGAAAGAATCCATTTAATAAAAATTATTTTGAACATATAGCACTATAAATATAAAATTGCTTATATTTTTAATGTACATTTTTGCCTCTATTTATATTGTAATGAAAAATTAAAAGAAAAATGAAGACATTGGTTATTATTCCCTCCAGGCTATCAGCATCAAGATTACCAGGCAAACCTTTACTAAAAATAGATGGATTATCTATAATTTCCCACGTCTATAAAAAAGCTCAAGAGGCCGACATTGGGGAGGTATTTGTTGCTGCAGAAGATCAAGAAATTGTTGAAGATGTGAAAAAAAATGGCGGACAAGCGATCTTAACAGGTAGCCACCATAAAACAGGAACCGATAGAATTCATGAGGCATTGGTAAAGTTAGGCACATCAGATGTTGAATTGGTAATGAATCTACAGGGTGACGAACCATTGATGAATATAAAAGATATACAAAACTTGAATAGTCAAATGATTGAGAATAAGAGTGATTTAGGGACCTTAGCGGCAAAAATTGAAGATAAAAAAATTTTTGAAAATCATAATGTTGTTAAAGTAATTACAGAAGAAAGTTTGGATCATTCAAAATTTCCACGAGCATTAAATTTTATGAGAAAATTAGATAAAGAAATTGATGAAGCTTATCATCATTTAGGGATTTATTGTTATAAAGCAGAAATCTTGAAAAGATTTATTTCTTTCAAACAGTCTCAAAATGAAATTAAAAATAGATTAGAACAATTAAGAGCTATAGATAATAACATAAATATTAACGTGGCTCTCGCAAAATCCTCGCCTATTGGAGTAGATACCGAGGAGGATTTTATGGCTATAAAAAAAATAATGGAATATAAGTCGTAATGAGTAAAATTTATTTCCAAGGAACTTTCGGAGCTTATTCACACTTAGCTGCCTTATCTATAGACTCTAATGCTGAAGTTGTACCTTGTAAAACTTTTGATGATTGTTTTGTTCAAGCATCAAAAGATACAAATTCAAAAATTATCATTCCAGAGTCCAATAGGATTACTGGTAACATAGGAATTGAATATTTAATTTTTGAATATAGGTTAAATATTTATGCTGAGTATTTTCAAAAAATAGAACATAATCTATTGGGTTTACCTGGAACAAAAGTTTCAGAAATTAAGGATGTTTACTCTCATGCCCAAGCACTATCACAATGTTCAAAATTTATAAAATCAAATAAACTTACTGAACATGTAAGAGCTGACACAGCTGGATCTGCAGAGATGGTTTCAAAAAGTAAAGACAAAACCAAAGCTGCAATAGCATCATCATTAAGTGCTAAAACATATAATCTAGAAATTATAAAAAATAATATAGAAAATGAAAAAGGAAACTTAACAAGATTTCTTGTTATGGGTAAAAATATATCACAACCGGAATTTAGTGGAAAAAAATATATTACTTCTTTTTTATTTAAATTAAAAAGTAAACCCGCAGCTTTATATCAATCTTTAGGAGGGTTTGCTATCAATGGAGTAAATCTAACAAAGTTACAAAGTTATCCTGAAAAAAATTCTTTCGACTCTTTTTTCTTTTTATGTGATTTAGATGGTCATATTGAAGAACCAAGAGTACAAAAATCACTTGAGGACCTAGGATTACATTGTCAAGATTTTCACGTCCTAGGTGTTTTTGAAGCCGACAAACAACGAGAAATAAATAAATAACTTTTCTTGTAGATAAGAAATTATTACTGTTATAATAGTTTTGGAGGCTAGAGGTGGATGCTGCTTGAACCCGACCAGATCTTAACGGAAGCAGTCGTAAAGACAGTTTTTCAGGTTCTAGTCTCCTCGTAAATATGAGCAATGATTCAAAAGTATTAGCACTTAAATATAGACCACAAAATTTTGATGATCTTATTGGTCAAGATGTGGTTGCAGAAACTATAACAAATTCAATAGTGGCTAATAAAGTTCCTAACGCATATTTATTCACTGGAATAAGAGGAGTAGGAAAAACTACTATAGCAAGAATAGTTGCGAAGGCACTTAATTGTAAAAATGGAATTCAAAAAAAGTGTCAAAATAAATGTGATAACTGTCAGGCGATAACTAATTCTAATCATATTGATGTTTTAGAAATGGACGCTGCGAGCAGAACTGGTGTTGACGATGTAAGAGAATTAATAGAATTTTCAAGATATGGACCAACTTCATCAAAGTATAAAATTTTTATAATTGATGAGGTTCATATGTTGAGTAAACAAGCATTTAATGCTTTGTTGAAAACTTTAGAAGAACCACCAGAATATTTAAAGTTTATTTTTGCTACAACTGAAATTAAAAAAATCCCGGTTACAGTTATATCTAGATGTCAAAGATTTGACTTATCAAGAATTAAATCCTCTGAATTATTCAGTTACATCAAAAATATTAAAGATAAAGAGGGAGGCAAAATCACCGATGATGTATTAAAATTAATAGTAAAAATTTCTGAAGGTTCAGTAAGAGATGCACTATCCTTATTAGATAGAGCATTGTTGACTTTAGACTCAAAAACTCAACTAGATTTAAAATCAGCTCAAAAAATTTTTGGTTTTTTCGATAAATCACAGTTAATCGATTTATTTGAATTTATTCTTAAAGGAGACGAGACTAAAGTTATAGAGATTTATAGAAAAATTTATGATCAAGGTGTTGAGCCAAAGATCTTCATTAATGATTTTTTAGAATTAATCTATTACTTTAAAAATATAGATTCACTAACCTTAGAAAGCACAAATTTTTCATTAAATGACCAAGAATTTCAAAAGATCAAAGATTTAAATAAAAATCTAGATACAAGTGTATTGATTTTATTCTGGCAATTTACAATTTCAACACTTGATGAACTTGCCATAGTTTCAAACCAACATTTATCAATGGAAATGTTTTTGTTAAGGCTAATGCATTTAAGTTCGATAAAATTAGAAAAAAATACTGATAAAAATTCTGTAAGCGGAAATCCAATTATAGATAAAAAAACTAATGATCAATCAAAACCAATAAATCAAATTAAGAATATTTATCAAGAAGAAAAAAGTAAACCAGAAATTCATAAAAAAATAAAATCTGAAAAAAAAATATTTATTAATAGTTTTGAAAAATTAATACAGACTTGTATTGATAAAAAAGAAATTAAACTAAAGTATGAACTGGAAAAAAATGTCAATCTTGTAAAATTTGAAAAAAATATAATTGAGATATCTTTTAATGAAAATTTAGATAAAAATTTTGTTAAAGACCTTTCCTCAAAACTTTTTGATTGGACAGGTGAAAGATGGATTATTTCATTTAGTAAATTAAAAGGTGACATTTCAATGAAGGAAAAAGAACAGAAAATGAGGAAATCTTTAATGGAAGAGGCAAAAAATTCAAAAATTTACAAAGATGTAATAAAAAATTTTCCTGATGCAGAATTAATCGATGTTAATTTAAATAAAAAAGAGGATGATGTTGATGACTGATTTTACAAAAATTTTAGATAAAGCAAAAGAACTTGAGTCTAAAATGAAAGAAAGTCAAAAAAAAATTAAGGAAATAAGAGTTGAGGGAGTTTCAGGTTCAAACTCAGTAAAAGTAATTCTGGACGGCGAAGGAGAGATGCAATCAATCAAATTATCAGAGGAAATTATGAAAGAAGAAAAAACTATAATAGAAGATTTAATAGTTGCAGCACATAACAGTGCTAAGTCACAACTCAAAACAAAAACAGCTGAAGAAATTTCAAAAGCGACAGGTGGACTTGGGATACCTGGATTTAAGTGGCCACTATAGTAAATGCAAAATATCTCAGAGATAGAAGAGCTTATTAAGTTAATATCAAAATTACCAGGGCTAGGACCTAAATCAGCAAAAAGAATTGTTTTAAAATTAGTAAATAACAGAAATGAGCTTGTAAAGCCATTGGCGAATACGTTGGCTCAAGTTTATAAAAATGTTGTGAGATGTAATTTATGTGGCACCTTAAAGTCTAATATAGCTGGATGTTCAAATTGTGAAAGTACAAAAAATAAATTTAAAAAAATTTGTGTAGTTGAAGATATTGCTGATCAGTGGTCGATTGAAAATTCAAATATTTTTCAAGGGTATTTTCATATTTTAGGTGGAACGATTTCATCTGCTGGTAATAAAAAAGAGGATTTATTAATCAATTCTTTGATTGAAAGAGTAAAGAAAGAGAAAATTGATGAAGTTATTTTAGCAACTAGTGCAACAGTTGAGGGCCAAACGACAGCTTTTTATATTCAGGACAGTTTATCAAATATAGATGTTAAAATCACAAAATTAGCTCAAGGGTTGCCTGTTGGTGGAGAAATTGAAAATCTTGATGATGGCACACTTCTTTCTGCTTTTAAAAATAGATCTAAACTAAATTCTAATTCAAGCTGATTTTTTTTTTAATCGATTTAAATGTAATAATGGTTCTGTATATCCTGAAGGCTGATCTTTCCCCTTAAAAATAAGTTCACATGCAGTTTGAAATGCTATGGACCTATCATAATCAGAGCTCATTTTAATATAATTCTTATCATTCTCATTTTGTTTATCCACAATTTTTGCCATTTCTTTCATTATTTCCATAACTTGCATTTTTGTTGTAACACCGTGATGTACCCAGTTTGCGATATGTTGAGATGAAATTCTTAAGGTTGCTCTATCTTCCATTAAGCCAATATTATTTATGTCAGGTACTTTTGAGCAACCCACACCTTGATCAATCCATCTTACAACATAACCAAGTAATGTCTGGGCAGAATTTGAGATTTCTTTGTTGATTTCATCAACCGACCAATTTGGTCTATCCGCAATAGGGATAGTGAGCAAATCGTCGATTTTAGCCTTCTCTCTTTTTGACAACTCTTTTTGAACATCGAAAATATTTATATCGTGATAATGTAAAGCATGAAGAGCTGCTGCAGTTGGAGATGGAACCCATGCACAATTCGCTCCGGCTTTAAGATGACCAGTTTTTTGATCTAGCATGTCTCTCATTTTATCAGGCATAGCCCACATTCCCTTACCGATTTGAGCTTTACCTGAAAATCCACAGGCCAAACCTATATCAACATTGTTATTCTCATAAGCCCCAATCCATTTAGAGGATTTCATGTCACCCTTTTTAATCATTGGTCCAGCTTCCATTGATGTATGCATTTCATCACCTGTACGATCAAGGAAACCTGTATTTATAAAGAAAACTCTATGTTTTAAGGTTCTAATACATTCTTTGAGATTTGATGAAGTTCTTCTCTCCTCATCCATAATTCCAATTTTGCAAGTGTATTTTTTTAATTTTAATACTTCTTCAACTTTAGTAAAAATTTCATTGGTAAATGCTGTTTCATCTGGGCCATGCATTTTTGGTTTTACAATATATATTGAGCCAGTCCTGGAATTTCCTTTTTTTTTTGTATCATGAAGAGCTGCTGCTGTTGTTATAAAGGCATCCATTAATCCCTCAGGAATTTCACTCCCATCTTTCAATATTATTGAGGGATTAGTCATTAAATGACCAACATTCCTAATTAACAAAAGACTTCTGCCGTGTAATTTTAACCCTTTTCCTTCTTTCGAAATGTAACTTCTGTTTGGATTAAGTTTTCTCTCTAATATTTTGCCCTCTTTCTCAAATCTTGTTACTAGATCTCCTTTCATCAATCCAAGCCAATTTCTATAACAAATCACTTTATCTTGAGCATCTACTGCTGCAACACTGTCTTCATTATCACATATTGTAGATACTGCAGATTCTAGTATTATGTCACTTATGCCAGCATGATCCTGTTGAGCACTAAAAGCTCTTGGATTTTTTAATATTTCAATGTGTAGATTGTTATTTTTTAATATTACTGCTGACGGGTAATCTGCTTCACCTCGATAACCAATAAATTTATTTTCATCTTTTAGAGTTGTTACATCAACACCTTTTAACACTTTTAATTGTTTATTTTGAATAGCAAATCCAGTTATTTTTCTCCAGCTAAAATCTTTTAAAGTAAAATATTTATCTAAAAATTCTCTACTATACTTAATTACAAGCTCTCCTCGTTCTGGATCATATCTTTCTGAAGTGCTATCTTCAGATGCTTCGATCACATCAGTTCCATACAAACTATCGTACAAACTCATCCATCTTGCATTTGCAGCGTTCAAAGCGTAACGAGCGTTCATAATTGGAACAACTAATTGAGGCCCTGCTATTGTAGCGATCTCCTCATCAATATCACTTGTTTCAATTTTAAAATCTGGACCTTCATCTTTTAAGTAATCAATTTCTTTTAAAAAATTTTTGTATTCTTTAATTTGAATATCTTTCCCTTTTTTATCAATATGCCATTTATCAATTTTTTTTTGCAGTGTTTCTCTAAAATTAATTAATTCTTTATTTTTAGGAGCTAGTTTATGAACCGCCTCGTCAAAATCTTTCCAAAATTTTTCAGGAGAAATATCAGTGCCATCTAATAACTCATTATTTACAAAAAGTAATAATTCCTCTGATACTTTAAGATTATTCACAGAATGATATTTTGATGTCATGGAGGGATTTTTAAACTCTAGCTTATTTAAGTCAATTACATAATAGTATCAAAGACATTTTATTGTCATTTTTCTTAAATAAGTATAATCATATAAAAGATGAAGAATTATTTAAACTTTGAAACAGATATTAAAAATCTTGAAAATGAATTAGAGAAATTAAAAGATCCTTTTAATCAAGAAGGTTTGTCAGAAGTCGATACAAAAAAAATTTCTAAAACCCAAGAAGAAATCGATGAGAAGCTAAGAAATATTTATGAAAATTTAGATCCCTGGCAAATTACATTAGTTGCAAGGCACGAGGATAGACCCAAATCAAAGTTTTTTATTGATAACTTGTTTGAGGACTTTATCTCATTAGAAGGTGATAGATATTATGGAGAAGACAAATCGGTTATCACAGGTTTTGCAAAATTTAATGGTCGATCAGTATTAGTAATTGGCCAAGAAAAAGGTGAAAACTTAGAAACTAGAATTGAGAGAAACTTTGGCATGATGAGACCAGAGGGTTACAGAAAAACTATTAGGTTAATGAAACTAGCAGATAAGTTTAATATTCCTATTATATCTTTTATAGATACACCAGGTGCTTATCCAGGAGTAGGTGCAGAGGAGAGAGGACAAGCAGAGGCAATCGCAAAGTCAATCGAGTGTTGTATGAAACTTAAGGTCCCAACTTTAGCTATAGTAATAGGTGAAGGTGGCTCAGGTGGAGCCATAGCTCTTGCATCTTCAAATAAAGTTTTAATGCTTGAGAATGCGATTTATTCAGTAATATCACCCGAGGGATGTGCAACAATATTGTGGAGAGACCCAAAAAAAATGCTCGATGCTGCAAAAGCAATGAAACTGTCTGCTAAAGATTTGTTAGAGCTAAATATTATTGATGAAATAATTCCAGAACCTTTAGGTGGTGCTCATAGAGATAGAGATATGATTTTAAAGAATATAAGGAATTCTATTTCTCAAAATTTAGATTTTTTCAAAACTTTAACTGCTAAAGAAATTCTCAATCATAGAAAAGATAAGTTCTTAAAAATTGGAAGAAGCAAAGGATTTATATCTAGTCCTGAAAGTCTAAGCGCTATTCAAACCTCTGGATTAGATTTTAAAGAAATAACTAAATCTAAAAAAAATATTGCAATTGCTGTAGCAACTTTAGTTATTGTAGCCGCACTGACTTTATTTATTCTATAGAGCTCCACAACATTTCTTGAATTTTTTACCAGATCCACACGGACAAGGATCATTTCTACTTATTTTCTTACCAAGGTTTTTAAATTTTTCTTTTAACAGGCTTTGGTTTATTTTTTCAGTCGGTTCATTATAAACTTTAAGATTCATTAAAATTTTTACATAATCAAGTTTTAATTTATCCAGTAAATTTGAAAATAAATCAAAAGCCTCTTTTTTATATTCTATGAGAGGATCTCTTTGTCCATATGATCTAAGACCCACAACTTGTCTTAATTGTTCTAAGTATTGGATGTGTGATTTCCAATTAAAATCAATGGATTGTAAAAGAATTCTTTTTTCTAACTCTTTTGATTGATTTTCTCCGAGAATTTTAGACCTCTCTTCTCTAGCAAATTTAAATTTTTCAAAAATTTTCTCTCTTAATTTTGTATCAGTTAAAGATATTAATTCATCATATTCATCATCGTTTAGACTTTTTCCAAAAATAGCCTTTAATTTATTGTTAAATTCATTACTTTTTGGATTTGATAACTTTTGAATTTTTAGGCTTATTAAGTTGTCCACTATTTCTGATAAAAAATTATCTGAATAATCAAAAATTTTTTCACTATCCATAGCATCTTTTCTTTGAGAAAATACTACTTGCCTTTGATCATTTAAAACATTGTCAAACTTTATAAGAGTTTTTCTAATATCAAAATTTCGTGTTTCAACTTTTTGTTGTGCCCTCTCTAGGGCTTTATTTATCCAAGGATGATCTATACTTTCACCGTCTTTAAGGCCAAGTTTTTGAAGAATATTATTCATAGACTCGGATCCAAAAATTCTCATAAGGTCATCCTCTAAACTTACATAAAAAATAGAGCTTCCCTCGTCTCCTTGTCTGCCCGATCTTCCTCTTGCTTGATTGTCGACTCTTCTAGACTCCATTCTTTCAGTTCCAATAACAAATAAACCTCCTATAGATTTAATATAATCTTTATTTTTTTTGAGTTGATCGTTCTCTATTGATCCTTTTTTTCCTCCTAATTGGATATCTACACCTCTACCAGAAATACTCGTCGTAATTATTACTGATTTGGCTTTACCAGCATTAGCTATAATTTCTGCTTCATTTTCATGATTCTTAGCATTTAACACAATGTGCTTAATTTTTTCCTGCGTAAGTAGTTTTGAAAATATCTCAGATTTACTCACGCTAGATGTGAAGACTAAAAGAGGCTGACTGTTTTTGTGACAATCTTTAATTTTTTTAATAATTGCATTATTTTTTTCTTCTTCAGTTCGAAAAATTTGGTCATTGAAATCTTTTCTGATCATCTTTTTATTAGTTGGAATTACAACTACATTCAAATTGTAGATTTCAAAAAACTCCTCCGCCTCTGTGGCAGCTGTACCGGTGCATCCTGATATCTTTTTATAAAGTTTAAAATAATTCTGGTAAGTAATAGAAGCTAAAGTTTGATTTTCAGCTTGAATCTCAATTTTCTCTTTGGCTTCTATTGCCTGATGAAGGCCGTCTCCAAACCTCCTGCCCTCAAGAATTCGACCGGTTAATTCATCTACGATTTTAACACTGTTATCTTTAATTAGGTAATCTTTGTCTTTTTTAAATAAATGATTTGCTCTTAAAGCTTGATTTACAAAATGAACTAAATCCAAATTTTCAGGATCATAGAAATTATTATTTTTTAATATACCTGCATTTGAAAATAAATTTTCAATATGATTTATACCCTCATTTGTTAAAAGAATATTCTTGTCTTTTTCATCAATTTCATAATCTTTTTCATTTAATAATTTCACAATTTTATCAATAGCTAGATATTGATTAGTTTTATCCTCTGCAGCTCCAGAGATTATTAGCGGGGTTCTAGCTTCATCAATCAAACAAGAGTCTATTTCATCTACAATCGCAAAATTATTTAGTCTTTGAACCATTTCATCTTTTGAGTATTTCATGTTGTCTCTAAGATAATCAAAACCTAGTTCACTGTTGGTTGCATAGGTAATATCACAATTATAATTTTTTTTCCTTTCATCATCATTTTGATCATTATTTATGTAACCAGAAGATAAACCCAAAAATTTGTAAATCTTCCCCATCTCAATTGAATCTCTTTTTGCAAGATAATCATTTACTGTTACAATATGAACTCCTTTTTCCTCAAGTGCATTTAAATATGCGGCCAAAGCTATAGTTAGAGTTTTACCTTCACCAGTTCTCATTTCTGCTATTTTACTTTCATGCAAAACAACTCCACCAATCATTTGAACATCAAAATGTCTTTCACCTCTAGTTCTATGAGAGGCTTCTCGTACTAATGCAAAAGCTTCTGGTAAAATTTCATTTAGAGATGAACCGTTGCGAATCTTTTGTTTTAATCTTAAAGTTTCCCCTGGAAAGTCACCATCTTTTAGTTTTTTGACATTTTCTTCTAAAAGATTGATTTGTTTTACAATTTTACTAATTCTATCAAGCTCTTTTTGATTGCCAGATTTGATAAATTTAGAAATAAAGTTTAGAGGATTTAACATTAGTTTTTGATATACATTTTAATTACAACTTTTAATATAGTTATTTAATTTAAATTTTAAACATCATGGGAATTAATTTATCAAACTTTTTAGCTTCGAAATTTCAGAGTCGAAAAATGGGCCAATTTCAAGATCTTGATCATCTTGATGGTCTTTCTATATCTTCAGTTAGTGCAAATTTATACAATTCTAATAGAGATGATTTAGCTATGTTCTATTTTCGTGATGGTGCAAATTTTGCTTCAGTTTATACCCAGTCTAAAATTTTATCAGAAAATATTAAATGGAATTTAAATCAAAAAACTCAAAAAATTTATTCACTCTTAATAAACACTAGAAATGCCAATTCATTTACTGGCGAACAAGGTTATAGAAGCATGCAACATCTTGCAGACTTTGTTTCAAAATATTTAACAGAAAAACAAAAAGAAGATGAAGATGATCCAAAAATTATTAAGTCAAAAAATATAATCTTTGGTTGTACAGGAACTATTGGAGAAAAGTTTCCTGAAGAAAAAATAAAATCCAAAATTCCAGATCTTATAAAGAATATAAAATATACTCAAAATAAATATATTTGGATAAAGGCAGCTTCAGCAATAATGACTACTGATACTGAACCTAAAATAGCAATGGAGGAATGTAAAATTGGTAATACTTTAGTAAAAATTTATGGAATTGCAAAAGGCTCTGGAATGATCCAGCCTAATATGGCAACAACATTAGGTTATATTTTTACTGATGCTGATATATCTAATGATGTATTAAAAAAATTATTAAAAAAGAATGTTGAAAATACATTTAATGCTATTTCGTGTGATGGAGATACTAGCACAAATGATATGATTTCAATTTTTTCTACTGGAAAGGCAAGAAATTCACTTATAAAAAGTATAGCCGATAAAAAAATTAAATCTTTTGATGAGTCATTAAATAAAGTTTTGTTAAATCTAGCAAAAAGGGTGGTAGCAGATGGAGAAGGTGCTTCAAAATTTATAACTATTAATGTGTTAAACGCAAAAACCGAAAATGATGCAAAGAAAATAGGTTTTTCAATTGCAAACTCTCCTTTAGTAAAAACCGCAATTGCTGGTGAAGATCCAAACTGGGGAAGAATAATTATGGCAATAGGTAAATCAAGTGTTGAAATTAATTTAAGTAAATTATCTATAAAATTTGGTGATTTAATTATTGTTAATAAAGGAAAAATTTATAATCAATACAATGAGACAGAAGCTGCAAATTATATGAAAAGCTCTGCTATTAATATTAGTGTTGACGTTGGAAACGGGAAAAAAAACTTTACCGTATATACTATGGATTTTACCAAAGAATATATAAATATTAATGCTGACTACAGGAGTTAGCCATGTTGAATTTAAATAATGAAATAACTATATAAATTGTATGATTAAGTACAATCTACAATGTAAAAAATGTGATTTTATATTTGATAGCTGGTTCGCGTCATCAAAAGAGTTTGATAAACTCAAAAAAAAGAAATTGATTAATTGTCATAACTGCGGATCATTCCGAGTGGAAAAAAATTTGATGGCACCAAAATTAATCAATAAAACTATAAATTTTAAAAATGAGAAAAAAAATATTCGTAAGTATCAAGATATAAAAAAAACAATAAATGAATACCAAAAATTTATTAAAAGTAATTTTGATTATGTTGGTGAAAATTTTGCATATGAGGCGAGATCAATTCATTACAATAATAAAAAAAGAGATAAAGGCATTTACGGAACTGCGTCCAAGCAAGATATTAAAGAGCTTAAAGAAGAGGGGATTGACACCCATTTGATACCATGGGTTGAGAATAAAAATAATTAATTTTTAATAAATTTTGTAATGTAGTTTACAGATTTATCATCACTTAAACTCCATTTATCTTTTAAAATATTAAAACTCATTCCATCAATTCGTTCTAGTTTAAAATCATTCTCTTTTTGAATAGAAATTAATTCTTCAGGTTTTAAGAATTTTTCCCACTCATGTGTTCCAATTGGAAGCCAACGTAAAATGTACTCTGCACCTACGATAGCAAAAATATATGATTTTAAAGTCTTATTTAAAGTTGCAACAAACATTATGCCATTTTTCTTTAAAAGATTATTACATGATTTCAAAAAAAAATTTACATCCTCAACATGTTCTACTATTTCCATATTTAAGATAACATCAAACTTATCTTTAATTTTGAAATTTTCAGGAGATGAACAAAAATAATCAATTTTAAGATTGTTTTTTTTTGAATGGATTTTTGCAATATTAACATTTTTGTCAGATGCATCAATTCCAGTAACTTCTGCACCCAATCTACACATAGGCTCTGATAGCAATCCCCCCCCACAACCTACATCCAGGATCTTAATATTTTTTAATGGTTTTTTTTTATTCTCTAATTTGAATGTTTTAATAATATTTTCTTTAATATATGAAATTCTTATAGGGTTAAATTTATGTAATGGTTTAAATTTACCTTCAGGATTCCACCATTCTTCAGCAATTTTGGAAAATTTTTCTATTTCTTTTTTGTTAATTGTGTTATTTTTCATTTGTAAGTTGACTTTATATTCAACATGTATTTATTCAATATTTTTTAAATTTAAAAGATTATTTTACCATGAAAATTGTAGTATTAAAATTTGGAGGCACATCAGTTGGTACTATTAAAAAGATAAAAAAGGTTGCTAAAATAATCATTGATTACAAAAAGAAAAACTACAAGGTTATTGTGGTTTCATCAGCTATGAGTGGTGTGACTAATGAGCTAATAAAAAAATCTTTTGAAATAAGCGAAAGTTTTTCAGAGTCAGAACATGATGTTTTGGTCTCTTCAGGTGAACAAGTCGCGTGTTCTTTGATAGCTGGACGATTAATTCATGAGGGGTATGAATCTAGATCTTGGTTATCTTGGCAAATTCCAATTTTGACAAAAGGAAAATATAAAAACTCAAGGATAAATCAAATAAATAAAAGCAATATTATAAGATATTTAAAAAAGGGTGGCATACCAATAGTTACTGGGTTTCAGGGACTAAATGATGAAAATAGAATAACAACTATAGGAAGGGGCGGATCTGACGCAAGTGCAATTATGATTGCTAAGTTTTTCAAAGCAGAGAGATGTATAATCTATACTGATGTAGAAGGAGTGTATACGACTGATCCTAACAAATTGAAAAATGCAAAAAAGATCAAAGTAATTTCTTATGAGGAAATGTTAGAGATGGCATCATTGGGTGCGAAAGTTATGCAACCAGTTTCAATACAAGATGCGAGATTAAATAGGATTGATATCGAAGTTAGATCATCTTTTTCAAAAAGGTCAGGAACATTGATTACTAAAAGATCTAAGATTGTAAATAACAAGATTGTTACTGGAATTTCTTCGACTCAAAATGACTCAAAAGTTTCACTTATAGGCGTGAAAGATAAACCTGGTGTTGCTGCAGCAATTTTTAAACCATTATCTAAAAATTTGATAAATGTTGATATGGTTGTGCAAAATATTTCTGCCAATGGACAAGAAACAGATTTAACATTTACAATTAAATCGGATGACTTGAATAAAACTAAAAAAATTATTCAACAAAACAAAACTATTAATTACAGAAAATTACTCTTTGAAAAGGGAGTATCAAAAATTTCAGTGATAGGAGTAGGCATGATAACTACTCCAGGAGTTACATTTAGAATGTTTCAATCACTTGCAAATAAGAAAATAAATATTAAAGTAATTTCAACTTCTGAGATTAAAATTTCAGTTTTAATTGATAAAAAAAATACACAAAAAGCTTTGATTGCCTTACATAAAGAATTTAAATTAGATCGAAAAAAATGAGTATAAGACCTTTTAGAAATATAAATAGAAGAGAAACAAGAGAGATTAACGTAGGTAAAGTGAAAGTTGGAGGAGGGAGTCCAATATCAGTTCAATCAATGACTAATACTCTTACAACAGATGTAAAAGCTACAATTAATCAAATAAATGAAATTAGCTCTGAGGGAGCTGATATAGTCAGAGTTTCTTGTCCTGATGAGTTATCATCCAAAGCATTAAAAGAAATAATCAAACATGTTGATATACCTATAGTCGCTGATATTCATTTTCATTATAAAAGAGCAATTGAGGCCGCTGAAAGTGGTGCAAGCTGTCTAAGAATAAATCCTGGGAACATTGGAAATAAAAATAAAATTAAAGAAGTGGTTAAAGCTGCAGTTGACAATAATTGTTCAATTAGAGTGGGAGTTAATGCTGGATCTTTAGAGAAAGATATTTTAGAAAAATATAAAGAACCTTGTCCAGAAGCTCTAGTTGAAAGTGCTTTAAGAAATATCAAGATACTCGAGGATGAAAATTTTCAAAATTTAAAGGTAAGCGTTAAGTCATCAGATGTCTTTTTATCGATTGAAGCATACAGACAATTATCAAAATCTACTGATTATCCACTGCATTTAGGAGTTACAGAGGCAGGAGGCTTCATACCAGGAAGTATAAAATCTTCTATTGGGCTAGGGACACTTCTTTTAGAGGGAATTGGTGACACTATCAGAATTTCTTTATCAGATAACCCTGTTGAGGAGGTCAAAATTGGAAATGAAATACTAAAATCTTTAAACTTAAGAGAAAGAGGAGTTAAAATAATTTCCTGTCCATCCTGCGCAAGACAAGGCTTTGAAGTAATTGAAACTGTAAAAATATTAGAAAAAAAACTTTCCCATATAAAAACTCCAATTACTTTATCTGTAATTGGTTGCGTAGTTAATGGTCCTGGAGAGGCAGCTCAAACAGATATAGGAATAACTGGGGGTAAAAAAGGAAATAATATGCTTTATTTATCCGGGGTACAGTCAGAAAAAGTTTTAACCAATGACATGATTGATAAGGTAGTAAGCGAGGTTGAAAAAAAAGTGTCTGAATTAAAGAATTTGAAATGATACCTTTAAAAACCGTTAATGATTTAATTAGCAAACATGCACTTTTAGAAAAAGAATTGTCCTCAGCAGAAATTGATAAAAACTCTTTTGCTGAAAAATCTAAAGAATATGCAGACCTGAATGAAATAATTAAAATTGCTAAATTTTATATCTCTTTTGAAAAAAATAAAAAAGAAATTCAAACAATATTGGATGACAAAAATTCTGACACAGATATGATTAAAATGGCCGAGTCAGAATTGGCTGATCTAGAAATTCAAAATGAGAAAAATGAGAAAAAATTAAAGTTATTTTTATTACCAAAAGATGAGGCAGATAAAAAAAATGCAATCATTGAAATTAGAGCTGGAACAGGTGGTTTAGAAGCCAGTTTATTTGCATCAGATCTTTTTAAAATGTATGAAAAAGTAAGCAATAAAAAAAAATGGAGCCTTGAATTAATTTCAATTTCTAGAAGTGAGGCTGGTGGTTTAAAGGAGGTAATTGCTTCTATAAAAGGAAATAATATTTATTCTACTCTTAAATACGAGAGTGGTGTTCATAGAGTGCAGAGGGTTCCGGATACTGAAACACAGGGGAGAGTACATACATCTGCAGCTACAGTTGCTGTATTACCTGAGGCAGAAGAGGTTGACTTGAAGATAAATGAGAGTGATTTGAGGGTTGATGTTTTTAGAGCTGGAGGTCCAGGAGGGCAATCAGTAAATACTACTGACAGCGCAGTCAGAATTACTCATATTCCTACTGGAATATCTGTTTCTCAACAAGATGAAAAATCTCAACATAAAAATAAAGCTAAAGGGATGAAAATTTTAAGATCTAGATTGTACGAGCTTGAGAGGTCAAGAATTGAAAATGAGAGATCAAAAGATAGGAAAAGCAAGATAGGTTCTGGCGATAGATCCGAAAGAATAAGAACTTATAACTTCCCACAAGGAAGAGTTACTGATCATAGAATAAATTTAACACTTCACAAGCTTGAAGAATTTTTGGAAGGTGAGGTATTTGATGAAATGATTGAAGCACTAACTCTCCAAGCACAAGAAGAAAGTTTAAATATTTTGAATTAATGAACATTGAAACTGCAATAAAAAATGCTTGTAAAGAGCTCAAAAAAAATAAGATTAGTTCTGCTTTATTAGATAGTGAACTTTTGTTATCTCAAGTAATTAAGAAAGATAGAAAGTTTATTCTGCTAAACCTTGATAAAAAACTTGATGAATGTACTCAAGCTAGTTTTAAAGATCTGATTTCAAAACGATCAAGGGGAAAACCACTAGCATACATGACTGGCTCGAAGTCATTTTGGAAATATAATTTTAAAGTAAATGAAAAAGTTTTAATTCCAAGACCAGACACAGAGACAATGATAGAACAAGTTTTAAAAATTTATAAAAACAAAAATTATCTAAATTTTTTAGAAGTTGGAGTTGGTTCTGGATGTATAGCACTTTCAATATTAAAAGAAAAAAAGTCCTTTTTAGGAACTGGCATAGATTTAAGTCAAGATTGTATTGAAATATGTAGATATAATGCAAAAAAACTTGGTGTAAATAACAGAATAAAATTACTTAAATCAGATGTTGACAATTTAATTTTTCGCAAATATGATTTAATTGTTTCTAATCCTCCTTACATTAAAAAGTTTGATTTGAAAAAACTAGACAGGGAAGTGATTGATTATGAGCCAAAACTGGCTCTAGATGGTGGTTTAGAAGGTTTATCAGTTTTCAGAAAAGTAATTAAAAAGTCATCTGAATTGATAAAAATACATGGAAAGCTAATTTTAGAAATTGGTTATGATCAAAGGGTACCAGTTATAAAAATGTTAAATGAAAATAATTTTTATATTAATAAGATTGTAAAAGATTTAGCAAATAATGATCGATGTATAATTAGTACGAAAAAATAAATTTATGGTTACATTTAGAAACAACAATAATGTTAGGAGAAATAACTTTAGAAGAAACGATAGAGGTTTTAAATCCAATACAGATAGACCCAAATATGGCTCTAACTTTTCAAAAAGTGAGAATTTTCAGAGAAAGTCCCCAGGTAGAAATAATCATAATGCATCAAAATTAATCGAAAAATATAGTAATCTCGCAAGAGAGGCTTTATCCAGCGGGGATAAAATTTTATCAGAAAACTATTTTCAACATGCAGATCATTTTACTAGAATTTTAAATGATCAAGACGCTCAAAAAAAGCTTAATTCAACAAATAATGATGTTGTCAATTCTTCACAAAGCATAGTTGATGTGAAAAAAGATCAAAATGAGACTGAGGAAAACAAAACAATAACCCAAATTAAATAAAAATTTTTCTATATACTAATTTATACCAACAATTTTCTCTGATTTTAAAACATCTAACTTAATTTTTTTGGTCTCAAATAATTTTCTCTCATTTCCTTTTAAAATTTTACCCGAGGGAAGTTTTAAAGTTTGGGAGTTAACTCTTTTTCCATTAATTAAGACTTCATAATGTAAATGAGGTCCTGTTGATTTTCCAGTAGAGCCAACATATCCAATTATTTGTCCTTGTTTAACTCTTACACCAGCTCTAATACTTTTCGCAAATTTTGACATATGTGCATAAATAGTTTGATAAGTAGAGTTGTGTTTAATAACAACACAGTTTCCACCACCACCACACCATCCAGCTTTTTTAACCACACCTGACCCTGAGGCCATGATTGGTGTACCCAAAGGAGCAGCGAAGTCTGTTCCTCTATGCATTTTGTTAAATCCATCTATTGGATGTTTTCTCATACCAAATGGCGATGAAAGCCTTGCACCGTTAATTGGAGTCTTCATTAATGCTTTTTGAATACTTTTTCCACTTTTATCATAATGTCCAATACTACCTTGAGCGTCATAATAATATAGCGAATTATCTTCACCACTTAAAATTAGATTAGCAAATAAAATATTACCAGTTTCTATAATTTTTTTTTTTTCATCAACAAAAACCTCATACATAATCTGAAACTTATCTTTTTTTCTTATATCTCTTTGAAAATCTACTTGGAAACCATAAATTCTTGCGAATTCAATTATTACACTTGCGGGAATTTCTTTTTCTAGAGCAGATTTATATAAGCTTTGCAAAATTATATTTTCACTATAGTTAATATGTTTTTTTAGCTTTGTAAGTATCACTCTTTCACTAAAAATTTTACTTTCCAGATCCTGAGTTAAAACAATTCTCTCTTTATTTGAAATTTGAAATATAAACTCTTTAATTGAATTTTTACTCTGATCTATAGTGAGGTTAATTTTTTGATTTGCTCTAAGTTTATTTATGTTTACTTTTTTTGACAGTTTTTTTTTTAAAATTTCAATCTCTTTTTTATTGATTAAGTAATTTTCAAGAATACTATCTAAGGTTTCTCCAATCTCAACTTTGTGTGATATCTTTTTAAATCTTGGTTCTAATTTATTTAAAAAATGGTTAATTGTTTTTTTGAAATAAACATTTTCAATTATTTGTTTATAATCGTTATTAATTCTTTTCTTTGTGAAATTATAATACAAGGTTAATACTGTTGTAATTATGATTAACGCCAAAAGCGCAATGATTTCATTCTGGATTCTAAATTTTAATTTGTTAAACATTGATACATCTATGAAATTTCAATTATTAATTTAACAATGAAGAAAAATCAAAAAAAACCCTTTAAAATAGTGCTTTTTTCCTCATTTTTTTATTGTTAAAAGCTTGATTTCCCTTAATTTTAGCCTATAAGCATCCAACTTCTCATCAAAATTATTATTATTGTAATAAATTTGTGTGGATTTATTGAGTTTTTCTCAATTAGCTATTTAAAAAGTACATATTTTAAGAAGAGAAGTGTGGACGGTTAAGGTTACCAAAATTTGTCGTACACACTTCAACATTTATATAAATTTTATTCTTAGAATTTATATAGAAGCTAGTGTGCGCCGTTTTTAAACTTGAGAGTTTGATCATGGCTCAGAACGTACGCTGGCGGCACGCCTAACACATGCAAGTCGAACGAAGTAGCAATACTTAGTGGCAGACGGGTGAGTAACATGTGGGTATCTGCCCTTTGGCCTGGAATAACACGAGGAAACTTGTGCTAATACTGGATAAGTCTTTACGGAGAAAGCTTTATGCACCATTGGATGAGCCTGCACTTGATTAGTTTGTTGGTGGGGTAATGGCCTACCAAGACTTTGATCAATAGCTGATTTGAGAGGATGATCAGCCACATTGGGACTGAGACACGGCCCAAACTCCTACGGGAGGCAGCAGTGGGGAATCTTGCACAATGGAGGAAACTCTGATGCAGCGATGCCGCGTGAGTGAAGAAGGCCCTTGGGTTGTAAAGCTCTTTCGTCGGGGAAGAAAATGACTGTACCCGAATAAGAAGGTCCGGCTAACTTCGTGCCAGCAGCCGCGGTAATACGAAGGGACCTAGCGTAGTTCGGAATTACTGGGCTTAAAGAGTTCGTAGGTGGTTGAAGAAGTTGGTGGTGAAATCCCAGAGCTTAACTCTGGAACTGCCATCAAAACTTTTCAGCTAGAGTTTGATAGAGGAAAGCAGAATTTCTAGTGTAGAGGTGAAATTCGTAGATATTAGAAAGAATACCGATTGCGAAGGCAGCTTTCTGGATCATTACTGACACTGAGGAACGAAAGCATGGGTAGCGAAGAGGATTAGATACCCTCGTAGTCCATGCCGTAAACGATGTGTGTTAGACGTTGGAAATTTATTTTCAGTGTCGCAGCGAAAGCGATAAACACACCGCCTGGGGAGTACGACCGCAAGGTTAAAACTCAAATGAATTGACGGGGACCCGCACAAGTAGTGGAGCATGTGGTTTAATTCGAAGATACGCGCAGAACCTTACCAACACTTGACATGTTCGTCGCGACTTTAAGAGATTAAAGTTTTCGGTTCGGCCGGACGAAACACAGGTGCTGCATGGCTGTCGTCAGCTCGTGTCGTGAGATGTTGGGTTAAGTCCCGCAACGAGCGCAACCCTCACTTTTAGTTGCCATCATTAAGTTGGGCACTCTGAAAGAACTGCCAGTGATAAGCTGGAGGAAGGTGGGGATGACGTCAAGTCCTCATGGCCCTTACGTGTTGGGCTACACACGTGCTACAATGGTATCTACAACAGGAAGCAAGACGGCGACGTTAAGCAAATCCTTAAAAGATACCTCAGTTCGGATTGTACTCTGCAACTCGAGTACATGAAGCTGGAATTACTAGTAATCGTGGATCAGCGTGCCACGGTGAATGCGTTCCCGGGTCTTGTACACACCGCCCGTCACACCATGGGAGTTGGTTCTACCTTAAGGCAAGGTTTAAAACCCTTGACCACGGTATAGTCAGCGACTGGGGTGAAGTCGTAACAAGGTAGCCGTAGGGGAACCTGCGGCTGGATTACCTCCTTTCTAAGGATGAACAAAAATTTTAATTTTTGTTCTAAATAATATACACGGTTAATGTTGACCGTCCTCATTTCTCTTCTTGAAATTAGTGTTTCTCTTGCATAGGGGCCGGTAGCTCAGTTGGTTAGAGCACACCCTTGATAAGGGTGGGGTCGAAAGTTCGAGTCTTTCTCGGCCCACCAATTTAAGATCATGGGGGATTAGCTCAGCTGGGAGAGCGCCTGATTTGCATTCAGGAGGTCAGCGGTTCGATCCCGCTATCCTCCACCAGAACACTTAGCTATAAAAAATTGTGAATAAAATAATAATTAATATCAATATCTATATCCGAACATTAGTAGTGTTATTATCTAATGTTCAAATAAAAATTTGATTCAACACAGAATTTTTTTCTGTGCATAAATCAAGCGTTTAAGGGCGTGTGGCGGATGCCTTGGCACTGAAAGCCGATGAAGGACGTGATATACTGCGATAAGTTTCGGGGAGCTGTATGTAAGTTTTGATCCGAAAATTTCCGAATGGGGAAACCCACCACTTTATGTGGTACTTTAAACTGAATACATAGGTTTAAAGAGACAACCTGGAG
>CACNZK010000005.1:0-25000 GCA_902625035.1 uncultured Pelagibacteraceae bacterium | reverse complement strand
AGAACTATCTCTGATGTTGATCATTCACCTTTTAAAATGTGGAAAAAAAAAGGAAATTATTTAAATGCATTGCTCAGACTTAAAAACAACACTCAACCATTTAATGCAAACCGACAATTTTTACCAAAGGTTTATGCTCAAACTGGTCATTTGGATTTAATAAAAACAAAAACTATTTTTAAATATAAGGATGTATCAGGTAAAAAAATTCTTCCTTATTATCTAAAGAGGAAATATTTTGTAGATATTGATGATCTCGAGAGTTTTGAAATAGTTGAGTCTAGAATTAAAAAAATCAACTGTATAAAATTTGTTAAGAAAAAATGAGAATATTGATTGTTGGCTTGGGATCTATTGGGGAGAGACACCTTAGAAACATTATAAGCTTAGGTTATAAAGATATAATTGTGGTTACAAGTAGAGGTTTTAAAAAAAAAAATTACAAAAATGTTAAATTTTTTAAAAAACTTGATCAAGCTTTGAGTTTGAGGCCAAAAGTTGCCTTTATATGTAATATTACATCAAAACATGTAGTTACTGCAATTAAATGTGCGAAAAATGATTGTAATTTGTTTATTGAAAAACCGTTAAGCCATAATTTAAAAAATGTAAACTTGTTATTAAGCATTGTAAAAAAAAAAAAATTATACTGCTATGTCGGATATATGATGCGCTTTCATCCATTTATTATTAAAATTAAGAACATTATTGATAAAAAAAGTTTAGGAGAACTTTTGTATTTCAAATCACATTGGGGTGAACTAGTAAGTGATTGGCACCCTAAAGAAAATTATAAAAGAAGTTATAGCACAAACCTAAGTATGGGTGGGGGTCCGCTTTTAACTCTTTCTCACGATATTGATTTAGCTTTATATTTTATGAATAGTAAAATAAAAAAAGTAACAAATTTAATTTCAAAAATATCAAATCTAAAAATAAACAGTCCCGATACTTTTGATTTGTTAATTAAATTTACTGACTTATCAGTTGCAAATGTACATGTTAATTATTTTGAAAAGCCTCATAAAAGATCAATTAATATGATTTTCCAAAAAGGTAAAATTTTTTTCAATTATTATAAAAACTCCCTAGAAATATTTGATAAACAAAAAAAAAAGTTATTTATTCTAAAAAAATTTTCTAGAAATCGTATGTTTTTAGATGAAATAAAATTTTATTTTGATAGTTTGAAAAAAAATATAAGAAATAATAATATTCATGAGAGTATAAAAATAATCAAGATTGCAACAAATAAATGATTTATTTAAACTAGGTTTTTTATATCACCTTTTTCTACGATAATAATATATCTGTTCATCATTCCACCTACCTAATGAAGCTTCATCAAGAATAAAGTAATGTTGATCCATTTCTTTTTTATAATAATGTCTCCAGTTTCTTTGAAAGTTGGATTTTAAAAACCTAACATTCGCAGTTCTTCCGTCAGAAACTATTATTGTACCTGGTGTTAAAAAATGTTCATATTTTAAAATATCCGCTACCATAGGCATCATCGAAAAATGGTTCAATGTAAAGTTCTGAATTTTATTTCTTATTGTCCATTGGCTAGGTCCATCAAGATATATAAAATCAGGATTGACCACTGGATGTTTTGAGTATTCAGTACAATATCTACCATTAAATTTACTCATTACAGCCTCGGAATAATTAAAAGTTACCTTTTTAAAATTTTTAGAAAATTTTTTTATTCTTTGTTTAGATATATTAATAAATTTTTTAGAATTATCTAAAGAAATTAATTCAAATGGATTTCCGCATCTTGTAAAAGCCACCCCATTATTTTTATTTTTATTTTTCATTAATGCTAAGTGCATTGCTAAAGTACTCCACCCACATCCATATTCTAATACGGTAGTCCTATTATTTAAAATAATGAGTTGATATAAATAATATAAATCTTTTAGAACTGGTAGGTGAGGTTGAGAATTTACACGCACATCTTTTAATTTTACTTTTTTTTCAGAAAGAGATACTAAAAACTTCATCCCTTCTTTGATAAAAAATTTTTTCTCGTCAGTTTTTTTTGGAAAATTAATTTTCATAAGGTATATTATATACAATAATACTTTTTATATATAAGAGTATATAAAATTTACTTTTTTAAATTGTTAAATTTAGATATTAAATATACCTTAAAATGAATATATATCTTCATATAGAATTGGCAGTTCGCGAATTAGATAGCAAACTACTTTTAGCGACTTTAGCGGCATCAAGAGGTCATCAGGTAATAATTTCAGATTTACCAAGTTTTATTTGTGGATTAAAAAATAGATCACTCGCTCCAGGCATATTTCACACAAAATCACTCACTGGAAGTAAGGAAAAAATAGATAGGCATCAATTAATCATTGATAATGGTTTTAAAATTACAAGTATGGATGAGGAAGGAGGGCTAGTAGAGGTTGATTATACTGATTTTACACTGGACAGATACTCAAAAAAAACTTTAGAACAAGCATCAGCAATTTTAGGCTGGGGTGAGGAAGATACTGACGCTTTAAAAGTAAATTATTCATCTTTTTCTAATAAAATATTTAAAACAGGTTCACCAAGAGCTGATTTATGGAAAACAAATTTTTCTAGTTACTGGAATACTCCAACAAGTCTACCAAAAAAACCTTATTTATTAATTTCATCAAATTGTTGGAATTCATTTCAACCTTTTCATGAGAATTTTAAGTTTAGAAAAAAAGCAGGTTACTTTGATCGAAACCCGAAACATCTACAGAATTTTTTTGGAAAAAAATCAGAGGGTTATACAAGAACAGCCTTTTTTATAGAGGCAATCGAATACATTATTAAAAATAATGAAAATAATTATGATATTGTCTTACGACCTCATCCAACAGAAAACCCAGATGATTGGAAAACTTTCTTAGAAGATATCCCAAATGTTCATGTTTCAAATGAAGGATCTATAACCCCTTGGGTTAATAACTCATTTGCTGTATTGCATAATGGATGCACAACAGCTTTTGAGGCAATTATAGCAAAAAAGCCCTTAATTTCATATATGCCATTTGAAACAAAACATACTGGGAATATCTCAAACGAACTAGGTAGTAAAGTTAAAACTTTAAATGAACTATTAAGAGAAGTAAATTTTAATTTTAGTAATATTAAGTCAAATAATAAAAAAATGAAAAATCTAATATCTGATACTTTTGCTAATAGAATTTATATTGATAATAATGAAACTGCAGCTGAGAAGATCATAAAAGTATGGGAAAGTCTTGAAGATAAAAATCTATCTTCTCAATCAAAACTAAACAAATTTCAAAATTCTATGAGATATACCAAAATGAGAAAAGCTACAGGAAATTTATTAAGAAATTTTTTTAATAAAAAACCAATTTTGAATAAAAGATTAAATAAGTTTCCTAAATTTCGGGGCCCTGAAATACACGAAAACATTAAAAGATTAAAACATATACTTAGAATTAATGAAAAAATAGAGTTTAAACTACTCTCAGAAAAATCTTTATTGATTAAAAAATCTTGAATAGCTAATTTATTTTGTTAGGATTGTGAAATCTTCAACGTACTATTTTAGGATTAGAGTTTTAATTCATGGATTTTAAAAAATTTTTTTTTTACATTAAAACTTATTTAAACTTTGAAAACATAAAAACATCACTTCTTGTTTTTTGGTACAGCTTATTAAAACAAAATACAAAATATCCTAAATATCTTTTAAACTTTGAAAAAAAAGTTGCAAATTTTTTTGGAAGCAAATATGCAATATCATTTTCAAATGGGACAACTGCGTGCACAACTTTATTATATTCACTGGGTGTAAAAAAAAATAGTAAAGTAATTATCTCAAAACTTACTTTCCCATCTGTTATTTCTTCTATTTTAAGAATTGGAGCAATCCCCCAATATATTGACTTTGACAAAAACTTACAATTAAAGAATAATTTTAATGAGAATAAGATTTTGAATGCAGATTATATCTTAATTACCCATGCTTATGGAATACCACAAAATTCAAATACATTAGAGACTATCTTGAAACTTAACAAAAAAATTATTTTAATTGAAGATATTAGTCATTCACAAGGTGCAACTAATAAAAATAAAATGGTTATTGCTCGTTCCGCTGCATCATTCATGAGTATGCAAGGAGATAAAGCAATAAATGCAGGAGAGGGTGGTGTTATAATTACCAATTCTGATGAAGTTTATAAAAAGGTAATATATTTATCTCATTTAAATAGAAAGACTCTTCCAGAAAACAATTTGAACAGTCTTTCCACAATTGGTTTCATTGGCAAAGGTCGAATGAATCCTCTAGGTGCAATAACAGCAACAAGTGATATTAAAAATTTAAATAAAAGGAATAAAATTTTAAGAAAAAAAATGCAAATTATTTATGATGGATTTAAAAAGTTCGATAATATTCATATACCCCAAATAGATGACTTTGAAAACACCGGTGGTTTTCATTATGGTTTTCCGTTTTTTTGTGATTCTGAAACTAGATTGATCAATCTAAAAAAAATATTTCAAATATTAAAATATAATTGGCCTTTTCTAGATGCAAATGAAAATTTTCATGATCCAAATAAATTTTTAGAGTTAATATATAATGACAATTTAATGATAAATAATGTTTTTGAAAAAGTTAATGATATCAGAGATCAACTTTATTTTTTTTCTTTAAAAGAAATTAAAAAACTAAATGAACAAGAAATCAAAAAAAAAATAAGTAATTTTAAAAAAAATGAAATTTAATTTTTTACATTTTAAAAAAAAAAATCTTTTAAAAGATAAAATATACGATTTTATAATTATTGGGTCTGGACCATCAGCAATAACTCTATATAAAAAATTGTTATCAAAAAAAAAAAATTCAAAAATTTTAGTTATTGAACGAGGTAACTTTGAAAAAAAATTATTTAAGAAAGTCAAAAGCAAACACTTAAAAATCAAATTGAAGTCAAGAGTTTTTACTGTTGGAGGAACTTCGAGTTTGTGGTCAAACATTTCATCCTATTTTGAAGAGTTTGAAATGCAACCTAGATGGACTAAAAAAAAAAGTAATTTATGGCCTATGCGATATGAATCACTAATAAGAGAATATGGAAAGTTAAATAACGAATATGAGTTCTTTTTCAATATGTTAAGAAAAAAAAAGATTAATATACCTTTTGAACTCAGACCATTTATAGCAACTACTAAACCAATCAATTTTAAGAGATTTATCAATAAAAACGAGATAGATTTGATTTATAATTGTAAAATTAATTCAATTAATGAGAGCTCAAAAACAAGCATAGCTTATACCTCGAATAATGATGCAAAATTTGTTGCAAAAAAAATTATTATATGTTGTGGAGGTATTGAAAGTATAAACCTTATTCAAAACTCAGTTTCTAAGGGAAAATTAAAGAATATTAAAAATAAAACAATAATAGGTAAGTATTTTATGGATCATCCTAAGTTTAATTTAGGTTATCTAAAATATCCAAAAGTTCACATTATTAATAAGCTCGAATTAACTCAAAAAAATAATAAAATTTTTTATCACGGGGTATCCTTACCAAAGGATATACAGAGAAAAAAGAAGTTGTTAAACTCATATGTGAGATTTGAAAAAACAAATAATAGAATATTTAGGTTTTTAGAAAAATTCAATATTCCTCTAATGAAAAAAATTATGATAAGAAATAATACTTATAGAGTGAGACTATTTTGTGAAATGATCCCGAATGTAAAAAATTCTATAATTTCAAAAAAAAATAACACATACGTAAAACTTAAGTTAAGCAAAATAGATATTGATACAATTAGAGAATTATCAACAAGAATCAAAAATTTTTTTAGTTTAAAGCCTAAACTTGAGTTAAATTTTAATATCAACAACATACAGAAAAAAATAGAATGTGCGTCACATCATATGGGTGGTCTTCGATTTGACAATAAAAATAAGTTATCATTTGTAGATAAAAATTTGAAAATTAGAGGATTAAAAAATACATATGTATGTGGCAGCGCGGTGTTTCCTTCATCAGGAAGTGTAAATCCTACAATGACTATTTGTGCTTTAAGCTCTAGATTGGGTGAGCATTTAACCAAAAATTGATAATTATAGTTTCAATATGATTATAAGCCATAAACATAAGTTCATTTTTTTACATAGCAGGAAATGTGCTGGCAGCACAATTCAATTAGCTTTAAACAAATATTTAGGTCCAAATGACATTCAAATTGGTTCTTGGAGTGAAACAATCAAAGAAGGGGGGAAAATGAATAAAAGAGCAATTGTTGATACATTTTTTTCTCCTTCAATATGGTTAAGTTCATTTAAAGAAATAACATCAAGTTTATTACATCGTCGAGGATTAAATTACCCAGAATTTGTAAATGCATCAATTAAGAGGCGTTATCATAAATTATTAGGATCTAACCCAGCTTGCCCGACTGCAGACATTATGATGTCATTTGATAATTTTGCATGGAAAAATTATTTTAAATTTGCTTTTGTCAGAAATCCATATGATTATGAGATTAGTGATTATTTATGGAGGACAAAAAACATGTCCAAAAAAATAGAGTTTAAAGAATTTTTAAAAAGAAAACTTAAAATTAGTCGAGATCCAGAGGGTATAGTTCCATTTCCTTTAACAAATTGGCCAATTTATTCATGTGAAAATAAAATAGTTTTGGATTACCTGGGCACTTTTGAAAAAATAGAGGATCATTTGCTTATAATTAGTAAACGAATAGGTATTCCGATAATAATTGACAATCTTCCAAAAGTAAAAAGTAGTAATCGAAAACAATATGACTCAAATGATTTTTATGATGACGAGAATATCAAAATGGTTTCTAGTTTACATAAACAAGAAATAGATTATTTTGGATATGATTATCCATTTTAATTTATTAGATAGATTATTTGTTATAAAATATTGGATATTTAAATATAATTTAAATAAAAATAAAAAATAATTGGTAATGGATAAAAACGCTCTTACTCCAAAATATATCATAGTGCTAGGCACAACATATTCTGGATCGGGTGCAATTTTTGATTATTTTAGCAAACGTGGTGATTTATATAATCCTTTGTTAGGAGAAGAATATGAATTACCTCAAATTACAAATGGTCTATTAGCACTTGAGGCGGCCTGTAATAAAGCTTTTGATCCAGCCACATGTGAGTATGCAATTTCTCAGTTTGAAAAAATTACAAATAGATTAATTAATACGTGGTCAAAACAAACTATGGGAAAAAATTTTCCAGATAGATTAAAACTTTTTAAAGAAGAATTTGAAAAATTTACCAAAGAAGTAACTGCTACAGACTTTCCCATGAAGTTAAATTGGCGTCATTACATCCAAACCCCTTTGCAAAAAATTATAAATATTGCAAAAAGAAAAGTAGGTTTTATTGATATTATTCCAAAAACTAGAATTCTCGTTTCAGAAGATAAATTTGTTTTTTCAGCTCAAAAATTACATGACAGAATTTTTTTACCAGAATCTGCTGGTTGTCCTATACTATTAAATCAGGCAGGATCTGGCTGGAACGCACTTGAGTCTACAAAATATTTTTCTAGTTCAAAAGTTGTTATTATAACAAGAGACCCAAGAGACCAATTTCTAGAAATTAAACAATTTAAAAAAGGCAACTCTGTAAGAGGGTTTGTTAATTGGTATAAAGAAATGCAGGCAAGATTAAAAAAAATTGAGGACCCAAAGATTTTAAAGATAAGTTTTGAGAATTTTGTAAATGAATATGAAAATTCTGTAGAAATACTATGTAAACATATGACTTTACCTGATAATATATCCTCAAATTATCAGCCCAATCTCTCTAAAAAGAATATTGGAAAATTTTCCCAACTTTTAAGCAAAAGTGAAATTGATATAATTGAAACTGAGTTGTCTGATTATATTTTTTAGATATATATTTGACTATATCTAAATCAACTTTAATTTAGAAAAAAAGTAATTCTTGATATAACTAAAGATTTATTTATTGTAAAATGTTCTAAAATCTCCTCAATAAGTTGACTTTAATTGTTTATATTATAGAAGTTATTTTTTTAATTGAGTAAAATAAATGACTTATAAAACTGAGCAAGAAAAACTGTGGGCAAGTGATTTTAACCAGGGTTATATTGATAGAAATAATTCAGAGAGAAAACTTCAAAATAAAATTGTCGTATGGACAAAGATGTTGCGAGCATCCTATGGCATTAAATCAGTTAGAGAGTATGGTTGTGGTCAGGGTCTTAATTTAGTTGCGTTGAAAACTCTTTTGCCAAATTCAACATTAAGTGGTTATGAAATAAATGAAAAAGCTGCTAAAAAGGCAAGTGATAGAAAAATTGCTGAAATTACTCAAAAATCTATTTTAGAAAAAATTAACGATAATAAAGTTGACTTAACATTTACATATGGAGTTTTGATACATATAAATCCTGATCATTTAGATTCTGTCTACGCAAACCTGGTTAATGGATCAAATAGATATGTTCTAGTTGCAGAATATTATAATCCCACTCCAACTAAAGTTTCGTATAGAGGTTATGAAAATCAATTATTTAAGAGAGATTTCGCGGGCGATTTAATAGACAATTATAAAATGAAGTTAATTGATTACGGTTTTGTTTATAAAAGAGATAACCTAGCACCCCAGTGCGATATCTCTTGGTTTTTATTAGAAAAATAAATTTCACCAAATTAAAGATTTATTCAATTATTTTTTGTAGGTTATAGTTTTTTACCAATTGAAATTTGAGATTAAAAAATTTGGGATTTTCCATTTTCTTTCTTTTGTGTCATATTTCCATATATTTTTATTTCTAAACTTTTCACAAATATTGAAAAAGTGTTTATGAGAAATACCCAAATATTTACAAAATATCTTAATGTCGTCTTTTGGAATATCTAACCCTTTTTTTCTAATTATATCTATAGCTTTCGATCTTGAAATTCTTTTTTTTCTAATTTCAATGGATAAATTGTCGAATAATCTTGAAAAACCAAATTTATGCCACTTCAGAAAATGATGTATTGATATGAAGTTATCATCAATATCTGCAAAATCATATAAGCCTGTTTTTGCAAATTTGTTTGATTTAAAACCTTTTTTTTTTGCAACTTTAAAACTTCTAATTGGATCCCACCCAAAATAATCTCCTAAAAAAATAGAATATGGTTTAAAATTAGAATTTTGATTATCAGAATATAAAATTAAGTTCTTTTTTTTTAGTTTTTTATCAATCCAATCCTCAGCTATTTTGGAATGAGTAACACCATAACTTTTTACCCATTTTTTATCCAAATTTTTTTTCAATACATCTGTTTTTTTTTTAAAACCGTACTCTTTAGCAGAATTCTCACCCCAAATAATTAATGGAATTTTAAAATTTGACGCAATTCTTTGAGATAAATTAAAAATTGCCAAGTGCATTGGAATAGCAGCTGCACCTGACTCCAGAAAAGTTTTGTATATAAACTTTTTTTCAATTTTGGGATTAATAGTTACATCAAAATGATCAACTCCGAGAGAAATTAAATTATCCAAATTTTTTTGTCCTAATTCTGTTCTCGATGGGCATTTCCAGGTTACTGCTAATGGAACAAGATCGTTTTCTAAACATTTAATTACTTGCCATGTACTGTCTTTACCACCTGATACGGGAACTAAGCAATCATAATTATTTTTTGGATTATCTTTTAATACTTTTTTTATTAATTGCTTAAATTTTTTTTTTCCAAGTGGTTTAATATCTTTTATATTTTTACTTATCAATTTAAGATTACAAACATTGCATATCCCAAATTTATCGATAATCAAATTTGGTCTTGAGTTCGGTAAAACACATTTTTTACACCATCTAAGTTTCATTTATTTTTTAAAAATAAGGATAAATTTATAACACTAAATAAGAATTTATTTTCGGAATTTAACATATTTTCACTTTTTAAAATTTTTTTTACATCATTATATTTAATAAATTCAAATACAGGATTTGCTTTTGAGTAAAATAGTTCCATTACATTATCATAATTTTTTTTAATCTTTAAATATCTTAAAATATTAAAGTTAAAACCTTTTTTTGGACTTTTAAATAATATTTGATTACTAATTTTTTCTCTAAATGCATCTCTTAATATGTATTTTGCTACACCATTTTTGATTAAAAAATTTAAGGGTAAGGACATGGCAAATTCAACCAAATTTTTATCTAAATATGGAGATCTATTTTCTATTGAATAAAACATATGATTACGGTCATCCTCATAAAGCATGGTTGGAATATTTTCGTAAAAAATTTCATTATACATTCTATTCTTTAAGAAATTTTCTGAATGTTTTTTATCTTTAAAATTATAAGAGTATTTTTTTTTTGAAAAATTAATTATTTTTGGATTTACACGGTAGTTTAGCAAGGATGAAATGAAACTTTCATCTTTTAAAAAAATTTTCTTATCTTTTAAAAAAGGATTTCTCACCAGTGGATAAACTTTTTCTTTCCAAAATTTATAGTTTGAGTTGTAACTTTTTTTATTTTTTTGATCATTTAGATATTTTAAATAATATGCATGATGTTGGTAATAACCTGTAAAAATTTCATCAGAACCTAAACCAGAAAGATTGACCCTAATATTATTTTCCGAAATTTTTTTTTGCATAAGAGAACTGACATAAGAAGAAATTGTTAAGTATGGACTTGAATAAAATTTAACTTTTTTTTGTAAATCTTCTAAAAATTCTTCTTTTAGTAAATCACTTTCACGAACAATTAATTTATTTGAAAGATCATTTTTTAGTGCAATATCGATATTTTTTTTTTCATTATACTTTTTGTCATTATCAATGATTGAGCAAAACGTAATATCTGTATGTTTTAAGTCTTTAATACAGCTATGTATTACATTGGAATCAATTCCACCACTTAGCATAGAAGAAATTTTTTGATCTGAAATTAAACAATTTTTAACAGAGTGTTTAATCAATTCAGCTGTTTTATTTTTTGCTTCTATATATGAAATTTTATTATTTACTTTTTTTTTAAGCGTCCAATATTTTTTGAAAAAAATTTTGTCATTCTTTATTACCGCATAGTGACTGGGTGGAAAATGTTTTATTTTCTTATAAAAGGTTTGTTCATTTTTAAAGATAACTCTGTATCCACTAAATAAATAATCCCAGATTTTCTCCTCATTAATTTTCAACGAGTGACTACAAATACTTTTTATTTGATTAATTTGCGATCCAAAATAAAATTGATTATTGTAATTAAGATAAAACAAAGGTTTTTGACCAAATCTATCTCTGGATAAAATTAACTCTTTTTTGTTATTGTTCCAGATAGCAATCGACCACATACCCTCAAAATCATTAAAAGCTTCATAACTTTTATGAATATAATTTTTAAGAAGAACTTCGGTGTCAGAATTAGTTTTAAACTTATAACCTATTGAAACCAAATTTTTTTTAATTTCTTTAAAATTATAAATCTCTCCATTAAAAATCAAAGTGTACCCTGAGCTTGAGAATGGTTGATTAGCTGAATTTGATAAATCTATTATTTTAAGTCTATTATGCAATAAATTAATATTTTTCTTCTTTACTTTAAAATGAGCTGATCCAAATGCGTCGGGACCTCTTAATTGCATACTATTATGACAATTTTGAATTTGAGCATAAGAGAGTTTTTTCTCACCCATATACCCTGCTATTCCACACATTGTTCTAAATTATAATTAATTTGTTATGTTAAAAAATTTTCTTTTAGATCCTATTCACTATATATATAATTTAATTAAAATTGATATAAACTTTGAAATTTAAATGAAATTAAAGAAAAACACTCGAGGAAAATGGTCTTTTGGTGGTAGAATTCCAAAAGAATTTGATACCCATATTAAAAAGTCAGTGCCGTTTTATTATGAGGGGCATCAAATAATTTTGGGATTATCTGATTATTTCCTCTCAAAAAAAAGTCTTTGTTATGATCTTGGGTGCTCGTCATCATCATTATTAATACAATTATCAAAGTTTACAAATAAAGAAAATATTCAATTTATAGGATTAGAAATTGATAAAGACATGTATAATTTTGCAAAAAAGAGTCTCAAAATTTCTAATGTAAAAAATATTAAGTTATATAATAAGGATATTTCTAAATATAATCTTTTAAAATCAAATTTGATTATTTCTTACTATACGATGCAATTTATTCATCCATCCTCAAGACAAAAAATTTATGATAAAATATATAAATCATTAAATTGGGGTGGAGCTTTTATAATTTTCGAGAAAATACGAGGAAATGATGCAAGATTTGACAATATTTTAAATTCACTTTACTGGGACTTTAAAGAAAAAAATCAATTTACCTCAAATGAAATTATTCAAAAATCTCAGTCATTGCGAGGAGTTTTGGAACCGTTTAGTGACAAAGGAAATCTTGGATATCTTAAAAGATCAGGTTTTTCTGATATTCAAACAGTTTTTCAATATCTATGTTTTAAAGGTTATTTGTGTATTAAATAATCACTCAAATATAATAATTATCTTATTAGTATAAATTTAAAAAATATTTATAAGATTATATACTAAATTTAAATATGAGAATTCAAAAAAGAAATAGAAAATTTTTAGTAGGAAAAAATAAGAATATTTCATTAGTAGATAAAGGATCAATTTTTCTTAAAAATAATGAAAATATTAGTATTCAATTTAATAGTAAAATGAATTTTGATGTTGTAAAAAAAAATTGGGGTTTTTATGCACTTCCATCAATAAATAAAAGACTCAAAAAATTTAAACTTAATGCTGTAATTGTGGAAAGTAAAAATTTTAAAACTTTTTTTATTCTTTTAGTAGCAAAAGATAAAAAAAAAATTTCAGAATTCAAAAATTATTGTAAAAAGGAAAATCTTAAAATTATTATTTGGTTAAATGATCATAATTTCAGTCTAATAAAAAAGTATTTTAAGATTTAAATAATTCAACAAAACTATTTATGTTAAAAATTTTAGTATTTAGTTTTTCTGGGTAAAACATGATATTTTTTTTTTTAAAAATTTTTTCGCTATTTATCCAATTAAACTTTCTATAAAAAAAAACCATTCTTTTTTGGCAAATCAAAAAGGCAGTTAGTTTTTGCTTTTTTATAATTTTATTATTAAATTTCATTATTTTATCTCCAAATCCTAGATGTCTATATTTTTTTCTAATAATTAAGGTGTCAAAAATTAAATATTTAAATGATCTTGAATTTCTCTTAAATTTCAATTTACGTAGGCATGTATATCCGACTAGAATTTTCTTATCGTATAACATATTGTGTGAGTCAAATTTTTTAATATTTTTCTTAAAAAAAATTTGTTGTTTTTTTAAACCATATTTCCATTTCATATCTTTCAATTTGATAATATCTAATATATTTTTTTTTGATAACTTATTTGTTTTTATAGATATAAATTTTAACATCAGATTAAAGATTTAATAATAATTCAGATAAGTCAAGTTTTAATAAATTTGTGATTAATACTTTAAATTGACAGTTGATATAATTTTATATGAATAGTATTTTATAAATTATATATTTAAAATACGAAATTAGCTTAAATAAGTAAGATCTAACATAATGAATAATTTAGAGTTTAAAAACACCCTTGAAAAAATTGATAACAAATCAAGCAAAATAGGGATAATAGGTCTTGGTTATGTAGGACTTCCATTGTCAATTTTATTGGTAAAAAATAATTTTCATATTTTTGGTTTTGATACAGATAAAAAAAAAATATCTAAAATAAAAAAAAACAAAAGTTATATTGATAGAATTTCAAATAGTGATGTGGCTTTAATAAATAAAAGAGGTAAATTCTATAGCAATTTTTCAAAAATTAGAGAGTGTGAAATAATTATTATTTGCGTACCCACACCTTTAAAGAATAATACAGTACCTGATTTAAGTTTTATAAGAAATACAATTAAGTCTATAAAAAGATTTTTAAAAGAAGGTCAGGTGTTAATATTGGAAAGCACTAGTTATCCTGGTACTACAAATGAGGAAATTTATAAAAAACTAAAAAGTAAGTTTAATATAGGAAAAAATTTCTTTTTGGGTTTTTCCTCTGAAAGAATAGATCCAGGTGTAAATGAAAATTCGATTCAAAAAATACCTAAAGTAGTGAGTGGTTTTTCTGAGAATTGTTTAAAAGTTATTTCAAGGTTTTACAAAAAATCTTTTAATCAAGTTGTTGAAAGCAAAAGCCTAGAAATTGCAGAATTTTCTAAACTTTTAGAGAACATTTACAGATCAATTAACATAGGTTTTATAAATGAAATGAAAATCTTAGCTGATCGAATGAATCTGGATATATTTGAAATTATTGAAGTTGCTAATACAAAACCATATGGTTTTAGAAGATTTTTTCCAGGTCCTGGAATTGGTGGTCATTGTATTCCAGTAGATCCAAATTATTTATATTGGAAGTCAGTGAAATTAGGATTACCTGCGAAATTTATAAAGTTATCAGCTCAAACAAATTTTTTAGTTTTAAACTTTTTAATAAAAAAAATTTTGAGTAATTTAAAAAAAATTAAGATATCAAATAAGAAAGCTAAAATTTTAATTTTGGGGCTTTCATATAAAAAAAATTTAGATGACATAAGAGAATCGGCATCTATTAAATTAATTGATAAACTACATAAAAAAAATATTAAAAATATTTGTTTTTATGATCCTTATATTAAAGAGGAGATGCTAGACAAAACAATAAAAAAAATTAATTATTTAAATTCAAATGTTTTGATAAATTTTGATATTGTGATTTTAATGACCGATCATGATATTTTTGATTATGATTTGATAAAAAAAAAATCAAAATTAATTATTGATTGCAGAGGAAGATTTGAAGTTAAGGGGAATGTACAAAGAGGTTAATTTTTGTTAATTATAATTCAAGCGAGAACATCATCAAAAAGATTTAAAAATAAAGTTTTGTATAAGATTTATGGCAAAACATTAATTGAACATGTGATTGATAAAATTAAAAAAAGTCGAAATGCTAAAATTGTTGTAGCAACATCAAAAAATAAAGATGACGATAAATTAGCCAAATTTTTAAAAAAAAAGAAAATTAATTATTATAGGGGGTCTTTATTAAATGTAGCAGAAAGATTATTTCACACGGCAAAAATGAGAAAAAAAAATTTTTTTATGAGAATTTCAGGAGACAGCCCCTTAATAGATTTTAAATTGATAAATAAAATGTCTAATTTACACAAAAAAAAAAGAAATATTGATCTTATGACCAATGTATTTCCTAGAACTTTCCCGTCTGGTCAATCAATTGAAATCATCAAAACAAATACTCTTGGAGAAAATTTAAGATTTTTTTCAAAGTTAGATAAAGAGCACGTTACAAGATATTTTTATAAAAACCCAAAAAAATTTAAAATTTTTAATATAAAAAATAAAAAAAAAGAAAGCACTCAAAAGCACTCTATAGATACTTTAAAAGAGCTAAAGCGTATATGTCAAAAATTTTCAGAAAAAAAATTTCTTCAATATAGTTATTTAAATGAAAAAAATTAGTTCAGCAATTATTGGATTCGGAATTGGGCGAAAGCATTTTGAAGCCATTCATAGATACAAAAATTCTGAAGTCAATATAGTTTGCGAAAAAGATTTGAGTAAATTAAAATATTTAAAAAAAAAATTTCCTAAAATCAAAATAACTAATAATGAAGATGAAATTTTTTTTAATAAAGAAATCAATTTAGTTTCAATAGCAAGTTATGATAGTGATCATTATAAACAGATTTTAAAGTGCATTAGATATAAAAAAAATATAATAGTAGAAAAACCAATGTGTTTAAGTTTAAAAGAACTTAAGTATATAAAAAGTTTAATTTTAAAATCAAATTTAAAAATTACCTCTAATTTAGTTTTAAGAGTCAATGATCTATTTTTAGATATAAAAAAGAAAATAAAAAAAGAAAATATTTTTTATTTAGAGGCTGACTATATTTGGGGAAGAAAAAATAAGTTATATGGATGGAGGTCAAAAATTAAAGATTACTCTGTTTTATTGGGCGCAGGTATTCACGTGATAGATTTGGTGATGTGGTTGTTAAATAAAAAACCTCGATCAGTTTTTACAGTTGCAAATAATATAGCTACAAGTAAAACAAGATTTAAAAAAAATAGTATGTATTTACTTGTCTTAGAGTTTCCAGGAAACATAATTGCAAAAATTACAGCAAATGCTGGTGGAATTTATGAACATTTTCATGAATTAAAAATATTTACCAAAAACAAAACATTTTCAAATACTTTAACAGGATCAGTTACCATCGATAAAAATTCTATAAAAAAAAATAGTAGTTTTTATCCAGATAAAAAAAATAGAAAAAAATTAATTCATAATTTTTTAGATTCTTTAGTGCAACCAAAAAAAAAGCATACTATCCAGAACAAAGATTTATTTAATTTAATGTCAGTTTGCTTTGCAGCTGAAGAAGCACTAAAAAAAAATAAAAAAGTAAAGATTAAATATATTTAAATGAGTGTAAAATTTTCAAAACCTAATATATCTAATGCTGACTTAGAATTAGTAAAAAGTACAATAAAAAGTGGTTGGCTAACACATGGAAAAAATACATCTTTATTTGAAAAAGAATTTAGAAAATTTACTAATTCAAAATATTCGTTAACAGTTTCAAGTTGTACAGCAGCTTTGCATATATCTTGTTTATCTATTGGTCTAGAAAAAGGTGATGAAGTGATAGTGCCAGCTATGTCACATACTGCAACCTCGCATGCAGTTGAGTATACTGGCGCAAAAGCTATCTTTGTAGATATAAATTCAATTACAGGAAATATAAATCCAGAGGAAGTAAAAAAAAAAATAACTAAAAAAACTAAAGCCTTGATTGTAGTTCACATGGCAGGTTTATCATGTGATATGGGTAAAATAAAAAAAATTTGTATAAATAGTAAAATTAAATTAATTGAAGATTGTGCTCATTCAGTAGGAACTAAATTTGGTTCAACACATGCTGGAAATTTTGGAATTTCTGGTTGCTTTTCTTTTTATCCAACTAAGCAGATCACAACTGGAGAGGGAGGCATGTTGGTCACTAATGATTATAACTTTTATAAAAAAGCAAAAAGATTGAAAGCCTTCGGCATAGATAAGGATATTAATCAAAGAAAAAAACAAGGCAAATATGACGTTTTAAATTTAGGTTTTAATTACAGGTTAACAGACTTTCAATCTGCTTTAGGTCTTAAACAAATTAAAAAATATAAAAAGAATTTAAAAAAAAGACATTCTTTAGCAAAAAAATACCTGAAAAATTTAAAACATATAAAAGAAATATCTTGTATGCCTTTTTCATACAAATGTTCATATTTTGTTTTTCAAATTTTTTGTAAAAAAAGAGATGAATTACTTCAAGAATTTAAGAAAAAAAAAATTGGAGTAAGTATTCACTATGCTACACCATTGCCATTTATGACTTATTATAAAAAAAAATACAGATACAAAAAAAATAATTTTAAATTTGCAAAAAAATATGCAGATCAAAATATTTCATTACCAATTTATCCAAGTTTAAAAAATATTGAATTATCTAAGATTATAAAAACAATAGAAAAATTTTATGGATATAAATAATAAAAAGATTTTACTTGTAGGAGGATGTGGTTTTATTGGTCATAATCTAGCTTTATTTTTAAAAGAGAAAAAAGGAATTCCCTATATTCTGGATAGTTTATCTATTAATAATTTGCATGCTTTGAATAATGAGGAAGTAAAGAATAAAGAATTGTATACTTCAATTTTAAACAATAGAATTAAATTACTTAAAGGTAAGAAAATAGAATTAATTATTGAAGATGCGCGGAATTACGAAAAAGTATTAAAAATTTACGATAAAATAAACCCAGATATCATTATTCATTTAGCTGCAGTTTCTCATGCTAATAAATCCAACAAAGATCCACACACTACTTTTGATAATAGTTTGAGGACACTTGAGAATACTCTTGATTATGCAAGAAAAGGCAAGAAACATGTGATTTATTTATCCTCAAGTATGGTTTATGGCAACTTTGATGGCAAAGATGTTGATGAAGAAATGAAATGTAATCCTATAGGGGTATATGGAACATTGAAATTATCAGGTGAAAATATTGTTAAAACATACAGTCAAGTATTTGATTTGCCATATACTATAATAAGACCCTCTGCTTTATATGGAGAAAGATGTGTTAGCAGAAGGGTAGGTCAAATATTTATAGAAAATGCAATCCAAAATTTAGATATAGATATAAACGGGAGTGGAGAAGAAAAACTGGATTTTACATACATTGAGGATTTAATTCAAGGAATTTACAAAGCGTGCATAAATGTAAAATCAATTAATCAAACTTTTAACATTACGTATGGAAACTCTAGAAAATTAAGTGAATTAGCAAATCTTGTTAAGAAGGAATTTCCACAAATAAAAATTAATTATGTAGGAAGAGATAAATTCATGCCAGAGAGAGGAACTTTAAATATCAACAAGGCGAAAGAACTAATAGATTACAAACCACAATTTAATTTGGATCTCGGTTATATTAAGTACATTAAGTGGTATAAAGATTTTTGGAACGACTTTAAAAATGAATAATTTCAAAAATCTAAAAAAAACATTTATTATTGCAGAAATTGGAAATAATCATGAAGGTTCATTTAAGAACGCTATTAAATTAATTAATGAAGCTAAAAATTGTGGTGTAGATGCAGTAAAGTTCCAAACTTTCAATACAAGTTATTATATAAATAAATTAGAAAAAAAAAGATTTTCTAAATTAAAAAGTTTTGAATTATCAAAGAAAAATTTTTTAAAATTATCTAATTATACTAAGAAAAAAAAATTAAAATTTATATCGACCCCGTTTGATTTTGAGAGTGCTAAATTTTTATCAAAAATAGTCGATGTTTTTAAAATTTCATCAGGAGATAATAATTTTTATGATCTTATTAAATTTTGTGGTGCTTTTAATAAACCATTAATAATTTCAACTGGATTAATAAATTTATCTGAAATAAGGAAAATTTTAAAAATATTAAACTCGATAAAATTCCCTCAAAAAAAATTGGCCTTTTTGCACTGTGTATCTGATTATCCTGTGAAAGACAATGAAGCTAATTTATTATCGGTGAGTTATTTGAAAGATAAATTACCAATTACCGTTGGTTTATCCGATCATGCACTAGGAATAGAAAGTAGTTTAGTTGCTGTAAGTTTAGGGGCTAAAATAATTGAAAAACATTTTACACTAAACAATAATTTTTCCAATTTTAGAGATCATAAAATTTCACTAGATCCAAAAAACATGAGTAAAATGGTAACCTCGATTAATAGAGTTGAAAAAATGTTAGGAAATTATTCAAAGAGTATCTCAAAAAATGAAAAAAAAAATTTAAATTCAATGAGAAGATCAATTTATTTTGATTTAAGCTTGAAGAAAGGGTCAAAAATAAAAAGAGAGCATTTAAAAATAGTTAGACCTTTTAAAAAATTAAATCCAAATGATATATCAAAGGTGCTTGGAAAAAAAATCAAAAAAAATGTTAAAGACTCCGATTTAGTAACTTTGAAAATCTTGTAAAATGACAAATCTGATTTTAACCACAGATACATTGCATCATAAATTTTTTATAAAGAGTATTTCCTCATTGTCAAAAATTTTTGTAATATTTGAGACGAAAAAATCAAATTTTAAATATAAAACAAAACATCGATATAAAAAAAAAGAATTTATGTTTGAAAAAAATTTTTTTTTCAATGGCAAAATTCCAACGATTAAAGCTAAAAAATTTAAAGACTTAAATTATAAAAAATCGATAAATTTTATAAAGAAAAAAAATTTTGATAACATATTTTGCTTTGGTGTTGGAAAATTAAATTCAAATTTTTTAAAGAGCTTTAAAAATAAAAGAATTTTAAATTTTCATGGAGGGAATCCATTATTTTATAGAGGTTTAGACAGTATATTATGGTCGATCTATAATAATGATTTCAAAAATTTGTATACATGTTTGCACTATGTTGAGGAACGTCTTGATACTGGCAATATTGTTTTTAAAAAAAAGATAATATTAAAAAAAGGAACCCAAATTCATGAGATAAGAGCTATTAACACTATCAATACGATTGAGCTTTATAAAAAATTTTTAAAATTGAAAAAAATAAAATCAAAAAAACAAAAAAGATTAGGTAAGTATTATTCTGCATTTCCTAGTTCCAAAATAAATAAGTGTATAAAAAATATCGATAATTATGGGACGAAATAAATATTTCTGTAAAAACACTTATTCTATTTTTTTATTTCATGGAGTTATTAAAAAAAATAATTTTGGAGTGAGAAATTACAATAAAAAACATATTTTAGAAAATGATTTTTACAAATTTTTAAAAAGAATAAAAAAAAATTCCGATATAATCCCAATAGAAAATATTATTGAAGGTTTTAATTTTAATGAAAACAAAAAAAAATGCATTATTACCTTTGATGATGGCTTTGAGAACAATTATAATGTAGCTGCGCCGATACTTGACGATCTTAATATTCCTGCAACATTTTATTTCTCAACTGATTTTATTGAGAATAATACAATGAGCTGGATTGATAAAATTGAATATTGTATAGAAAATACATCTGAAAAAGAAATTAAATTACCCTGGCTCCAAAAAAAAATTTCAATTAAAAATAAAGATAAAAAAATTAAATTTCTTGAATATTTAAGAAAAAAAATAAAAAAAGATTTAAAATTTAATTATGATAGCTTAGTTTCATATATTTTTAATGTTACTAAAATTAAAAAAGTACAATCTTTGAATTCAGAAATAGACAAAAAAATTTCATGGGCTCAAGTTAATAAACTTAAGTCAAACAAATTATTTACTGTAGGAGGTCATAGTCACGAACATTTAAGTTTTGGAACAATGAGCAATAACGAGTTTAAAAAACAAGTTGACACAAGTTTCAGACTTTTTTCTAAAAGAATCAGGCACCGATTAAAACATTACTCTTATCCAGAAGGACAAAAAATTGATTATAACAAGAGAATTATAAATTACCTAAGGAGTAAAAAAATAATTTGTTGTCCTTCGGCTATTAATGGCTTTAATAACAAAAAAACTAGTTTATTTGATTTAAAAAGAATACCGATAACCCATGTCAAAAAAAATTAAAATTTTAAGAAGAAAGTTATTACATAATAATTTTGTTTTCATTGATGGAATAGCAAAGTCAGGAAAAATTGTTGTATCGAGTATTATATCATCACTTAAAGATTGCGAAAATCAATCTTTTCCAGAAAGATATAATAATTATGTTAAGTTCAAAAATCTTAATTTGATAGACGAGGATCTAGTTATTGATCTGATTTTACAAGGTATGCAAATGTCCATGATTGAGAACAGTTTAGGAAGATTTTTAAATTTCAGAAAACATGATTTATCAAGTGTAAATAATAGTCAAAAAAAAAAGGATTATTACAAAAGTTTAAATATCAAAGATAATGATTTTGAAACTAATAAAATTATTAATAACTTAAAAATAAAAAAAAATATAATTCCCATGGTGGTTGATGATTTTTTTCCGAATTGCACTGGTAAACTAAAGTATTTTAATAATTTTAAAAAAATCATAACTTTAAGAAATCCAATTGGGATACTTTATGAAAATTTATCAAGAAGCAGGGTCGATAGGCAAATATCAGGACACCCTTGGCAAACAGTATTTCATTATAAAAAAGAAAATAAAAAAATTCCGTGGTTTGTTGAACCAAAAAATATTAAAAGATTTGTTTCATCCACTAGAATTGGAAAATATTTAATGTTTATGGAATCTGAATATAAGCCATACTTAGAAAACAAAATTTTTAAAAACAAAAAAACTCAAATTTTCTTTATTGAAGATATTTGGAAAAATCCAAAGTATTCTGTGGATTTAATTTGTAAATTTTTAAACACAAAAAAAACAAAATCTACTGCAAAAATGCTTCAAAGGTTATATTTGCCAAGACTAAAAATCAAAGAGACATTTGAAAAACAATTTTATTACTTAAAAAATAAAATGAGTAAATCTGATTTTGAATATATTTTGAATTTAGAAAAATCGTATAAAAAGAAAAAAAATTTATATGGATTATAAAATATCTATCAAAAAAAAAATTTATAGATCATTATTATTCATTCACCACATCTTTTTGTTTTATTCTTGTAGATTAAATTTGACAAAATTTTGTGCTTATCTAATAAAACTTTCATTGCATCAACCAAAAAATTTCAAAAATAAATTTGAGAATAAAAAGGTTATCATTGTTCTAGATCGATTCATTGGAGGAAGAAGAGACCTTGAAATTATAAATAAAAGTATAAACCATAATTTTGAATTTATTTTTTTCAAAAGAAGTATAGCTAAGATAATTTTTTTTTGTTTTTGTAATAAAGAAAAATTTTTTTTTAATTATTTAAGGCCCAAACCCTCCAAGAAAGATTTTGAGACAATTACTGAAAAACAGAGAAAAAAACATGAAAAATTTTGGACTGATGTAATTTTTTACTTAAAAAAATATTTTGATAAAAAAGAAATTAATTTCATTTCTTTTGCATATTATTTTTGGATTGAAACAGGGATTTATGTTGGATGCAAAAATAATAATATTCCAGTTAAACTATGGAATAAAGAATGCTTTATGTCGGATGAGGATGTTAAACAACGTATAGAATTAAATGAATACAAAAATGTTTTTAGATATTTTAAAAAAATATCAGTTTATAACGATTTAATGAAAAAAATGCTTATAGCGATGGATAATAAGAATATTAAAAAAATTTCAGTGAATGGTTGTCCTAGAATCTATGATTTTATTAATAAAAAAAAAATAAAAAAAGAAATAAAAAATATTTTATTTTTGTCATTTAACACAAAGCAAGGAATACCCCTTGATGAAAGATATAGTAATTTAAATTGGAATTTGACATACGACAAAGTAATAGAGGTTCTTAACAAGTTATCTGAAAATCATCATTTTAAAATAATAATTAAAAGAAAAAATATGTTTACTTATAAAAGTTCAAAAAAAATTAATCAAAGTATAAAAGTTTTCGAGGGTGGAACTGCAGAAAAATTCATTAATGAAGCAGATATTGTTATTGGTCAAAATTCTGGATCTACAATTGAGTCCTTGGCAAATGGAAAACACGTAATGGTGCCGTTTTTTGAAAAAAATCTAAAACTTAAAAAATATCTATATAAATTTAATAAAGACATAGTTTATTTCTCTCCAGAAAAGATGGAAAAAAAAATTTTAACTCTAGCAAATAAAAAAACTTCATTTCCAATAAAGAATAAAGAAAATCAAAAAACAGTTAATTATTATTTAGGAAAATCTAAAAATGTTGTAAACAATTATGTAAATTTTTTAGACAGTTAAAGTAAAATTTAAAGATTGAATTATTAGATTATTATAAATTAAAATGAAATTAAATTCGTTATCCATTTACGATTTTACAAATGAAAAATTTTAAAAAGCTTTTATTTCTTCTATCAAAACCAGATCGTAAACGTGCTGGCTTATTACTTGTTCTAGTTTTAATCATGGCATTATTAGATATGATCGGGGTAGTTTCGATCATGCCATTTATGACAGTGCTTACAAATCCAGGGATTGTTGAAACAAACATAGTTTTAAATAAGGCTTTCAAAATTTCTAGTATGTTTGGAGTAGAAACAAATCAACAGTTCTTATTTTTTTTAGGTGTTTTTGTAATGGTTATGTTAGTAATATCGCTAGCCTTTAAAGCATTAACAATTTACCTACAATTAAAATTTACTTCAATGTGTCAATACAGAATTAGTAAACGTTTTGTCAAAGCTTATCTTTATCAAAATTATAGTTGGTTTTTAAATCGTCATAGTGCTGATCTTGGCAAAACCATACTTTCTGAAGTAGGCATGGTTGTTAGCAAAGGTTTATCACCCATGATCAGTTTGATTACTCAAAGCACTATAGTTCTAACTCTGATAACTATGTTGACAATTGTTAATACAAAGATTGCTATAATAATCGGATTGACAATTGGTTTATCTTATTTTTTAATTTATAAATTTGTACGAAGTATTTTAAGTCGAATTGGTGAAGGTCGATTAAAAGCAAACCAGTTAAGATTTACCACTATTATCGAAGCTTTTGGATCTATAAAAGAAATAAAGATTGGTAGTTTAGAGAAAAACTTCGTATCACGATTTTCTGATCAAGCAAAAATTTTTGCTAAGTATCAAGCATCAGGTCAATCCATAAGTATGTTACCTCGTTTTTTTCTTGAGGCTATAGCTTTTGGTGGCATGTTATTGGTAGTACTTTATCTAATTAAGCAAAGTAATACTTTTACAGATGTCTTACCAATAATTGCTCTTTATGCTTTTGCAGGCTACAGACTGATGCCAGCCTTTCAGCTTATTTATAGCAACATTACTTCTTTACGTTTAGTTGGACCTTCACTTGATGCTATGTATACTGATTTGAAAAATCTTAAACCTATTAATGATTATCATCGACGTCAAAACGGATTACAACTTAATAAGGAATTATTACTAAAGAATATTAATTATAACTATCCAAATTCAACTAAGACAACTTTAAAAGACGTAAGTCTTAGGATCCCTGCTTATAGCACTGTTGGTTTTGTTGGGACTACTGGTAGTGGTAAAACCACTTTGATTGATATAATACTAGGTTTACTTGAACCTCAACAAGGTACAATTGAAGTTGATGGGAAAGTAATTAATGAAGAAAATTTAAAAGGTTGGCAAAGTTCTATTGGTTATGTACCTCAAGAAATTTACCTAGCAGACGATACTGTCTCTGCTAACATTGCTTTTGGTATTGACTTAAAAGATATTGATCAAGATAATGTAGAACGTTG
>CACNZK010000004.1 GCA_902625035.1 uncultured Pelagibacteraceae bacterium | reverse complement strand
GATTATTTTTCTATAATTATAATCAACTTCTATTTCTCTCCGTTAGTAGCTTTTACGATTTATTTCTGTTTTTTGCATTCCATTAGACATATTATTTCTTTGATGTCTGAGCTTGATAGTAATGATCTAAAAAATGGTTTTAAAATTTTTACAAAAAAAGCTTTACCTCTAACAATTCTAACAGCTATTTTTTCTTTGGTTGGCCTCTATTTGCTAAATAATGCTTATAATTTTGATAGTTCAATTATTAAAATTATATTTATAGGTTTGGCGTCTTTAACCTTTCCACATATATTGCTTGAATATTTAATAGAGAAAAATGAAAAATAAACATTTAAAGATATTACTTTCTGCACCGAGAGGCTTTTGTGCGGGTGTTGAAAGAGCTATTGAAATTGTCGAAAAATCCATTCAAAAATATGGTGCTCCAGTTTATGTTCGTCATGAAATCGTACATAATAAATATGTTGTTGATGATTTAAAAAAAAAGGGAGCTATTTTTGTGGAAGAACTTGAAGAAATTAAAGATAAAACACGACCAGTTATTTTTTCAGCACACGGTGTCCCAAAAAAAATTCCAGAGGATGCTAAGAATTATAATATGACTTATGTTGATGCCACTTGTCCGTTGGTATCAAAAGTACACAGAGAAGCTGAAAATCTCCATAAAGCTGGATATCATTTAATTTTAATAGGACACCAAAATCACCCTGAAGTTATTGGCACAATGGGTCAATTACCCAAAGGGTCTATTGATCTAGTTCAAAATGAGGAAGAAGCCAAAGAATACAAAACTCAAAATGATAAAAAAATCTCATATGTTACGCAAACAACATTATCTGTTGATGATACAAAAGATATAATTCAAATCTTAAAAGATAGATTTCCTGATATAAAAGAACCTGTGAAGGAAGACATTTGCTATGCAACGACAAACAGACAAATGGCAGTTAAAAATATTGCAAAAATGTGTGATTTATTTTTTATAATAGGTAGTAGAAATTCGTCAAATTCAGTAAGATTAGTAGAGGTTGCTAAAAAATCTGGTTGTTCTAATTCTCAGTTAATACATTCAAAAAGTGAAATTCCATTTGATTTAATTAAAAATTCTAACACAATTGGTATTTCGTCAGGAGCATCTGCTCCAGAAGTTTTAGTAGATAATTTTATAAATGAATTAAAAAATAGATTTACAGTCACTATAGATGAAGTTGAAATCATTAAAGAAGACGTTGTATTTAAAGTTCCAAAAAAATTAAACTAAAATGGCTGTATATACAAAAATAGTTAATAAGGATATTTCTTATATAAATAAGAAATTTAAAATAGAAAAAATTAAAAGCTTTAAAGGTATTAAACAAGGAATAGAAAATACTAACTATTTATTAAGATCAAAAAATAAAAAATTCATTCTTACAATCTTTGAAAAAAGAGTTTTAAAAAAAGAAATACCCTTTTTTATGAAATTAATGGATCAACTAAGTGATCTAAAAATAAATTGCCCTAAACCAATCAAAAATAAAAACGGAAAATTTTTGATAAAATTAAAAAACAAAACAGCATGTATTGTCACATTTTTAAACGGGAAAGATAAAAAAGAATTAAATTACAAAAATTGTTATGAAATAGGAAAAGCAATTGCTCAGATGCACTTATCTACAAAAAAAATAAATCTTTATAGAAATAATTCTATGAGTGTGGTTAAACTTAAGACATTACTTAACAAGATTAAGTTCAAATCAAGAGATTTTAAAAACTTAGAAAAATTTTTAAAAATTAACTTTCAAGATATTAAAAAAAATTGGCCCAAAAAGTTACCAAAAGGTATAATTCACGGAGATTTGTTTATTGATAACATTTTTTTTAAAAAGAATAAATTATCTGGGATAATTGATTTTTATTTTGCTGCAAATGATTTTTTTATGTACGAAATAGCAATTTGTATAAATGCATTATGCTTTGATCAATTAAATTCTAAATTTTACCTTAACAAAAAAAAGGTTGCGAGCTTAATCAGGGGATATGAAAAAATAAAAAAAATTTCAATGAAAGAAAAAAAATCATTGAATGTTCTTTGTCGAGGTGCTGCTTTAAGATATTTCCTAACTAGACTCTACGATTATACAAATACACCTAAAACAGCATTAATAAAGATTAAGAACCCAAGAGAATATTACCAGAAGCTGGTAATTCATAATAAATTAAGAGCTTATAAAGATTACTTCTAAATAATGATAAAAATTTATACTGATGGCTCATGTATTGGAAATCCAGGTAAAGGTGGTTGGGCAGCAATTATATTCATTGATGGTAAGAAAACCGAGATAAAAGGAGGTAAACAAGATACAACAAATAATCAGATGGAATTATTAGCGCCTATAAAAGCTTTAAAAGAAATTCCAAAGGGCAGCAAGGTCCAAATTTTTACAGACTCTAAATACGTAAAATCTGGAATAACAGAATGGATACATAATTGGAAAAAAAATGGATGGAAAACAGCAAACAAAAAAGATGTAAGCAATAAAGAACTTTGGACAGAGTTAGATCTACTAAATAATGAATTTGAAATAAGTTGGAATTGGGTAAAAGCTCACTCTAGTGATGAATTAAATAATGAGGTAGATTTACTAGCTAGAGATGCTGCCGACTTATAATAGATTATTCAGTAAATTTTCTGCTGAAGTTAAACCACACTCCTTAGTTTCTTTTTCAACATGAATATTTATTAGTGTGAAATTTTCAATCACCATTAAATAACGGTTAGATCTAATTCCCATTCCTTTTGAATTTCTATCAACCTCTGCACCGATTGCTTTCGTAAATAACAAATATGGATCAGACAACATTTTTATCTTATCTCCAGTATTATTAATTTCTCCCCAGCCATTCATCACATAAGGATCATTTACTGATAAACAAAATATATTTTTTATTCCTTTTGCTTTGATTTTATCTGCATTTGCTACAAATCCTGGAAGATGAAGTTTTGAACAAGTAGATGTGAATGCACCAGGTAGACCGAATAAAACAATCTTTCCATTACCAATGATTCCTCTTAATTTATTTTTTTGTGGCTCTCCATCAACAAGATGAAAAATATCTATGTCTGGTATTTGATCTTTTATCTTTATTTTCATATTGAATTCATTACATAACCCTTAACTTTTTCAATTTCATTAGGAAGAAGCTTGAATTTTTCTTTTCTATCATAAACATAGTTGAGACTATCTGGCAAATCTTCAGTTCTTGAGATTGCATCTTCTATTGCTTGTGGAAATTTACATGGGTGGGCAGTTGATAAAACAACACAATTTTTTTCCAATCCTAGTTTTCTTGCTGCACCAATTCCAACTGCTGTATGCGGATCAACTACTATCTTGTGTTCATTATTAATTGTCTTTATCATTTTAACAGTTTCATTTTCATTAAGCATTTCAGATATAAAATTTTTTTTAATTTTATCTAAATCATTTTTATCAATTTTGTAAGAATTATTTCTTATTTTACTCATTACATCTTTTGTAACTTCAGAGTCGCAGTCTTTTACATCATACAAAAGTCTTTCGAAGTTACTTGCTATCTGTATATCCATGCTTGGAGTGTTGGTTTCCTCGACCTTTTTTTGAGTATAATCACCGCCTGATATTGCTCTATGAAGTATGTCATTTTTATTTGTAGCTACGATTAGTTTGTCAATTGGAAGACCTAATTTTTTTGCTAAGTAACCAGCATAAATATCTCCAAAATTACCAGTTGGAACACAAAAAGATAAAGGTTTGCCATTTCCAACTTTGAAGTATGCATAAAAATAATAAACTGATTGAGCAATTATTCTTGCCCAATTAATTGAATTTACACCTGACATATTTATTGCTTTAGAAAATTTTTCGTCATTGAACATTGCTTTCACTAAATTTTGACAATCATCAAAGTTGCCCTCTACCGCAATATTAAATACATTGTTATCTTCATGTATCGTCATTAGCTTTCTTTGCACTGGTGAAATTTTATTATTTGGGTGCAATACAAAAACATTTAAATTACTTTTTCCTTTTAAAGCGTCTATTGCAGCTGCACCTGTATCGCCTGAAGTTGCCACTATTATATTAATTTTTTTTTGGTCACGACCTAAATGGTATTGATAAAAATTACCTATTAATTGCATAGCGATATCTTTAAAGGCCAATGTGGGACCATGAAATAGTTCTAAAACTTTTAGACTGCCTAGATTAGAGATTTTTACAACATCATTAGATCTAAAATTTGAGTATGATTTTGAAATCATAGAGATTAGATCATCCTTAGACATAAAGTCTCCTATAAATGGATAAATTATTTCAGCCGCTAAATCATTGTAACTAAGATTTTTAAAATTATCTAATTCCTCTTTTTTATATTGTTTAATTGATTTGGGCACAAAAAGTCCTCCATCATCTGCTAGACCTTTGAGAAAAACTTCCTTAAAAGTAAAGTTTTTCTGGTTGTTCCTGGTGCTAATATAATTCATTTAATAATTTTTTTTTCTAAAATATAGATATAGCAAAAGAATTGAAATCGCTAATGAAAACCATGTCATTGCATATTTTTTATGATTATTAGAAATATTTGCAGTAATTTTTTTTGGTCTAGGAAACTGATAATTTCCATCTAAATAAATAATATATTTTGAAAAATTTTTCCCTGTAAACTTTAAGACATCTTCTCTGTTTAAACTAAACCAGTAATTTTCAACTAAATCATTATCCGGTTTAAAGATATTTTTTCTACCTTGTAATTTTAAAGTTCCAATAATATTTTCTTGATCAAATATATTGATTTCTTCAGTGCCCTTCTTTTCGAATGGTATCCAACCTCTATTGATCAAATAATTCTCATCTCCAATAGTAATTGGATTTATTACCTCAAAACCAGGGGTGCCTGTATCATTTAAATTATATAAATAAATTTGTTTATCAAAATCGATAGATCCGGAAGTTCTAATTTTAAGAAAATTTTCTTGCTTTGATTCAGCTAATTCCACTGGAGGATTTTTTAACGAATTTTCAATCTCTAAAATTAAATTGTTTTTCCAATTTAAACGAATAATTTGCCATGTACCTAGTCCAACAAAAACAAGAATAAAGAAAATGATAAAAACAGAAAATAAAAACTTATGTTTCAAGGATCAAATTAACTTCCCCAAATATAAATTGCAGCAAACAAAAATAACCACACAACGTCAACAAAATGCCAATACCATGCAGCTGCCTCAAATCCAAAATGATGGTCTTTTGTAAAATGTCCTAATTTTCCTCTCCATAAACACACTGCTAAAAAAATTGTCCCAACTATAACATGAAAACCATGAAAGCCTGTTGCCATGTAAAAAACAGAACCATAAATATGATCAGAAAAGGCAAATGTAGCATGATGATACTCATACGCTTGAAGAGCTGTAAAAAATGCTCCGAGAATTACTGTTAAAACTAATCCTTGTATAAAACCTTTTCTATCACCTTCTAATAATGAGTGGTGAGACCAAGTAACTGTTGTGCCGGATAAAAGTAAAACCAATGTATTTATTAAAGGGATATCCCATGGGTCAAAAGTCTCAATATCTTTGGGCGGCCATACATTGCCCGTAAATTCATTTGGAAAAAGGCTAACATCAAAGTAAGCCCAAAACCAGGCAACAAAAAACATTACCTCAGAAGCGATAAATAAAGTCATTCCGTATCGATGATGAATTTGGACTACAGGAGTATGATGTCCCTGATGCTCAGCTTCAATAACCACATCTCTAAACCACATATAAGCACCATAAATTAGAAGAGCTAACCCAAGATACATTCCCCATGAAACATCTGAATGCATATAATACACGGCACCTATCGCTAATACTAGGCAAGAGAAAGAAACATAGATAGGCCAAGGACTTGGGTCTACTAAATGATAATCATGTTTTTTTTCAGCTGACATATTTTAATTATGATTGTTTATAATAATCTGTCGAGAAAAAAGTATACGACATAGTAACATCATGTAGGTTTTTGACACTAGGATCATTGACCATTTCGGGATCTAAGTAAAAAGTCATTACGTAAGTTGCTTTTTCTCCAGCTTTTAATTCTTGTTTTTCAAAACAAAAACAGCCTAATTTACTGTAATATTTTCCAAAACTTGCTGGGGACACATTAAAACTTGCAACACCAGCAGTTGGCTCATTACCATAATTTTCAACCTCAAACTCTATCTTATTAACCTGACCAACTTTAACATCCATGACATTTGATTTTGCCTTAAATTCCCAAGGTAAATTATTTACATTAGTGTCAAATCTTACACTTACTACTTTATTAAGAACTACTTTTGGTGCACTATTTGAAATTTGAGTAGTTCCTCCAAAACCTGTCACTCTGCAAAAAAGATCATACAAAGGTACTGCCGCATAGGATAAACCCAACATAAATACAAATATTCCTATAAGAACCAATGGTGTAAGATTTTTTTTTTGTATCATATTGCTCTATCAAAAACTCCAGTATTATAAAGCGTAAATAGAAAAAGAAATATCATAAAAGCGATAATTGCTAAAGCTGTTACAATGTTTTTTTTTTTAGTTTTTTTATCAGGTACAATCATACTATCTTGTCTATTAAGAAAAATACAAAAACCAAAAACAAATATAAGATTGAAAAACCAAATATTGATTTTGCTTTTTTGGGGTTAAACTTATTCTTTTTATAGTTATATAGCTCATAACACAAAAAGTTATAATAAAGAGTTAATAATAATGATGGTATCAAAAAAGATAAGCCAACAAAGTTTATTAAGTATGGAAACATTATGACTGGTATCATTAATAAAGAGTACACAAATATATTTAATTTGGTACTTTCAACACCATTTGTTAGCGGAAGCATTGGTATATTTGCTTTCTTATAATCACCTGATTTATATAAACTTAAAGCCCAGAAGTGAGATGGAGTCCAAAAAAATATTATTAGAAAAAAAGATATCGGCTCAATAGTTAAAGATCCTGTTGATATTGTCCATCCAATCACAGGTGGAAATGCTCCTGCCGCTCCGCCGATTACGATATTTTGTGGAGTCCGTCTTTTTAGCCATATTGTATACACAAACACATAGAACAAAATTGTTAAAAGTAATATTGCTGCAGAAATTCTATTTGTAAAATAGTCTAGAGCTATAACTGAAATTATTGACAAAGTTACTCCAAATATAAGAGCCTGATTTCTATTAATCTTTCCTGTAGGTATCGGTCGTAAACATGTTCTTGACATTAATGCATCGAGATCTGACTCATACCACATATTTAAAGCTCCAGCTGCTCCGGCACCTAATGAAACTAATAAAATTCCAATAATTGCGTCTTTAGTTGAAACAAGATTTGGTGCAGTTAACAAGCCTACTGCACAAGTGAAAATTACTAAAGACATCACCCTTGGTTTCATCAACTTGAATAATTCAGAAAAATTAAATAAATCTTCTTGTGATAAACTTCTTTTTTTTATTCTTGAATTATCCATTAGTTTTGCTCTGCTTATTATTAGCTAGGAGATTTTTCTGTTTCTTGATCATCAACAAACTTTGGAAGCTCCTCAAAAGTATGAAAATTTGGTGGAGATGGCACTGTCCATTCTAAAGTTGTGGCTCCAACGCCCCATGGATTTTGAGCTGCAACTTTCTTTTTTGCAAAAGCATAAATTAAATTTACAAAAAATACGGCTAACCCAGCAACTGCAATATAAGAACCTATTGATGAAATATAATTCCATCCAGCAAACGCATCTGGGTAATCAGCATACCTTCTAGGCATTCCTGCCAATCCTAAGAAATGCTGTGGAAAGAAAATTAAATTTACACCAATAAAAGTTAGCCAAAAGTGTAATTGGCCTAACCACTCAGAATACTCATAACCAGACATCTTTGAGAACCAGTAGTAAAATCCCGCAAATATTGCAAATACAGCTCCTAAAGAAAGTACATAGTGAAAGTGAGCTACAACGTAATAAGTGTCATGCATTGCAGTATCTACTCCAGCATTTGCAAGGACCACTCCTGTTACCCCACCAACTGTGAACATAAAAATAAACCCTAGTGCCCACATCATAGGTGTTTTAAATGAAATTGATCCACCCCACATAGTTGCTATCCATGAAAAAATTTTTATTCCTGTCGGCACAGCAATTATCATAGTTGCTGCTAGAAAATAAGCCTTTGTGTCTGTGCTTAATCCCACTGTATACATGTGGTGAGCCCAAACAACAAAGCCTACAATCCCAATTGCGACCATTGCATAAGCCATTCCTAAATAACCAAAAACAGGTTTTTTCGAAAATGTTGAAACAATATGACTGATCATTCCAAAACCTGGAAGAATTAAAATATAAACTTCTGGATGACCAAAAAACCAAAATAAATGTTGAAATAAAACTGGGTCCCCTCCAGTTTGCGCTTCAAAGAAGGCGGTTCCAAAATTCCTGTCGGTTAATAACATCGTGATCGCCCCTGCTAAGACTGGTAAAGACAACAGTAATAAAAAAGCTGTAACTAAAATTGACCAAGCGAATAGTGGCATCTTGTGTAATGTCATTCCAGGAGTTCTCATATTTAAAATTGTTGTGATAAAGTTAACTGCCCCTAAAATTGAGGAAGCACCTGCTAAGTGTAAGCTTAAAATTGCTAAATCCATAGCTGGTCCTGGTTGGCCAGCTTTAGATGATAAAGGAGGATAAATAGTCCATCCACCTCCAACTCCAGTTTGCCCTGGAGGACCATCAGCAAAAATTGATAAGATCAATAAAGTAAGTGAAACAGGTAATAACCAAAAAGAGATATTGTTCATTCGTGGAAATGCCATATCAGGTGCACCAATCATAATCGGAACAAACCAATTTCCAAAGCCGCCGATCATAGCTGGCATTACCATAAAGAAAATCATTATCAGCCCATGACCAGTTACTAAAACATTATAAAGATGATAATTTCCACCTAAAATTCCATCACCAGGATGCATAAGTTCCATTCTCATCAAAACTGAAAATGCTGTACCAATAACTCCTGCTGTAATCGCAAAAATTAAATACATTGTTCCTATGTCTTTATGGTTTGTAGAATATGCCCAACGTTTCCAGCCAGTTGGTGTATGATGGTCATCATGTGAAGCTGTTTGTGTATACATATCTATTTCCTCACTAATTTTAGATTATTATTTTCTATTTCTTCTTTTGCAAATTTTTCTTTCGCCTCAAACAACCATTCTTGATATTCGTCCTCAGTTACAACTCTAACCGTAATAGGCATGAATGCATGTTTAATACCGCAAAGTTCCGAACATTGCCCATAATAAGTTCCAACTTTCTCAGCTTTGAACCATGTCTCATTAATTCTTCCAGGAACAGCATCTCTTTTCACACCAAAAGAAGGTAAAGCCCATGCGTGTAATACATCATTGGCAGTTATCAAAACTTTTACAACTTTATCAACTGGTACAACAACCTCGTTATCAACCGCTAGAAGTCTGGGTTGATCAGGTTTTAAATCTTTATCTTCTATCATGTATGACTCAAAAATAATATTTTCATCAGGATACTCATATCCCCAGTACCACTGATACCCAATTGCTTTTATTGTTAAGTCTGCTTTTGGTATTGTATCCTGTTTGTATAAAATCTTAAATGAAGGAACTGCAATTACAATTAAAATTAAACATGGGATTAATGTCCATAAAACCTCAACCGCAACATTGTGTGTTCTTTTAGATGGATTTGGATTTGCTGAAGCTCTAAATCTTACACATGCATATAACATCAGAAATAAAACAAATACACTAATTGCAATTATGATTGGTAATAATAGATAATCATGAAAAGCAACTATCTCTCTCATTGATTCTGATGCAGCTTTTTGAAAACCTAACTGCCAGTCAACAGGCTGATTAGCAAAAGATTTATGCGAAATAAATAGTGTTAAAAATATAAATAAAATTTTTTTCATTTTAAATAGCTATATAAAGCTCTTTTATCAAAATTACACTTTAGTTTTCGCGACAATTTATCAATTAATCACATAATTTACGATTGAAATCGTAGATATGACGGCTGTTTCTGATCTTAATATATTCTCGTTAATTTTGATTGATTGAACACCTTTAAAAGAAAGAATCTTATCCCTTTCAACTTCAGAAAAATCACCCTCAGGGCCTATAATTATGCAAACGGGTTTCTCTGTGAGTTTTAATTTATCAATTTTTTTATTATTTGAATTTAAGTCTGTAAAAATTAAATCCATTGAATTTTTTTTTAAAAAATTATCTATGTTTTGGGCAGGTTCAATTAGTGGTACATTTATACGATTTGATTGTTCGCTTGCCTCAATAACGATTTTTTCTAAACGCTCTTTATTAATTTTTCTAACAACTGTTCTATCGAAAATAATTGGTAAAAATTTTGTAACTCCTAACTCTGTTGCTTTTTGTATCATAAAATTCTGATAGTTTGATTTGATTGGCGAAAATGCCAACCATAATTCCTTTATATTTTCTTTTTGCCTTATTTGTTTAGTAGTTTTGAACTTAACAATACTTTTTGTAATTTCTAAAATTATTGCCTCCCATTCTCCATCTTTGTTAAATAAAGAAAAAACTTCATTTATTTTCACTCTCATTACTTTAGTTAAATAATGAGATTGAGATTTATCTAATTTATCAGTCAAGTTAGCTGATAATACATTTGAAAAAAATAATCTTATATTACTCATTTATGTTAAGTTAGTTTATGAAAAATATTAAAGCAATAATTTTTGATGCTTATGGCACGTTGTTTGATGTCAATTCTGCTGCTGAAAAATGTAAAGATAAAATCGGAGATAAGTGGGAAGGTTTTGCAAACTTCTGGAGAACTACTCAGCTAGAATATACATGGCTTAGAAGTTTGATGAAAAGACATAAAGATTTTTGGCAAATTACTGAAGATAGTTTAGATAAATCTATGAAATGTTTTGACATAGATACTTCAATGAAAAATGAATTATTAAATTTATATAAGGTTCTCTCTCCATTCAAAGAAGTTCCGGAAACACTTAAAATATTAAAAGAAAGAAATTTTAAATTAGCTATACTTTCTAATGGAACCCCTTCTCTCTTAAATCAGTTGGTAAAAAGTAATAACATACATAGTTTATTTGATGATTTATTTTCTATTGAAGAGGTTGGAATTTATAAACCTGATACTAAAGTTTATGATCTACCAATAAAAAAATATAAAATTGAAAAAAGCCAGGTGGCATTCTTAAGTGCAAATACCTGGGATGTTTCTGGTGGAGGAAACTATGGTTATCAATCTATTTGGGTAAATCGAAATAATAACATCTTTGATAATCTTGACTATAAACCTATTAATCAAATTAAAAATTTAAGTGAGCTTATAAATTTAATTTGAAAAATTAAAAAATAATATTGAAAATCAAAATATAAAGACTATTAAAGAGCAATGAAAAATATTGAAGTAAGTAAAATTATTGAACCTATTCCAGCCTCTGATGGAGCAGGAGTAAAATTAAAAAGAAGTATTGGTGTTGAACCAAATTATTTTGATCCTTTTTTAATGCTAGATGAATTTGGTTCAGAAAATAGTGAAGATTATATTGCTGGGTTTCCTCCACATCCTCATAGAGGAATTGAAACTGTCACTTATATGCTTGCTGGTGACTTTGAACATGAAGACAGTACTGGTGGAAAAGGTAGAATGACTGCTGGTGATGTTCAATGGATGAAAACAGGAAGTGGAATTATTCATTCTGAAATGCCTGCTATGAAAGAAGGAAAACTTCATGGATTTCAATTATGGATAAATATGCCAGCAAAATTAAAAATGAGTAAACCAGAATATATTTATATTGATGCAGACAAAATGAGCGTTCACAAAGATGATGATAAGCAAGTAAAAGTTATTGCAGGTAAATTTGAAAAGGCTGAAGGTCCAGTTAAAGGGCATAATGTCGAACCCGTTTATTTTGATGTTGAATTAGATAAAAACAAAGATTTTGAATATAGTCTTCCCTCTACGCACAATACATTTATCTATCTTATAAATGGTGAAATAAAAATTGGTCAAAAAAATCATGAAAAAATTAAAGATAGTACTTTAATCTTGCTATCCAAAGGTGAGGATTTAAAAATCAAAGCACAATCTGATGCAAAATTCTTAGTTATTTCAGGTAAACCCATAAATGAAGAAATAGCTAGAGGTGGACCATTTGTAATGAACACTAAAGCAGAGATTTTACAAGCTGTTCAAGATTATCATAATGGTACTTTTGTGAAATAAATAATGAAATCAGTTCAAATAGATAAATTTGGTGGTCCAGAAGTTTTAGTTATTAAAGATATAAAATTAGAGAAGCCTGGACCAAAAGAGGTGTTGATTAAAAATTTATCAATTGGTTTAAATTTTATAGATATTTATCATCGAACAGGTCTTTATCCTATCCCATTACCTAGTGGTATTGGACTTGAAGCTTGTGGAATAATTGAAGAGGTTGGATCTGAGGTAAAATTATTTAAAGTTGGTGATAGAGTTACTCATGCATCAATGCCTATCGGTGCTTATTCGGAAAAGCAAATAATGCCTGAGGAAAAATTAGTTTCTGTTCCTGATGGAGTATCTGATGAGGTAGCATCTTGCATTACATTGAAAGGAATTACTGCAGAATACTTATTACACAGAGCATATCCATTAAAAAAGGGTGATAAAGTTTTATATCATGCTGCTGCAGGTGGGCTTGGCCAGATTTTATGTCCATGGGCTAATGCATTAGGTGCTGAAGTTATTGGAACTGTGGGCTCAAAAGCCAAAGAGGAGATTGCAAAAAAAAATGGTTGCCATCACGTAATTAATTATTCTGAAAAAAATTTTGTAGAAGAAGTGGAAAAAATTGTTGGTAAAAACGGTATTGACGTTGTCTACGATGGTGTTGGTATCAAAACTTTCAAAGGATCAATCGAAACATTAAAGATTAGAGGAATGATGGTAGCTTTTGGAAATGCATCAGGTTACGTTGATACCATAGATGTTAAAAAAGATATAAATACGAAAGGTCTTTTTTTTACAAGACCATCTATTGCTCATTACACTCTAAAAAGAGAAGAGCTTGTAGAATCCGCAAAAAAAGTTTTTGATGCAGTCTTATCAAAAAAATTTAATGTTGAAATTTCAAAGAAATATTCACTTCAGGATGCTGCTCAAGCTCATAAAGATCTAGAAGCAAGAATATTAACTGGTCCAGCAGTTATAGTTCCTTAATCTAAATTTACATCCATATCAGACATATGTAACTTAAGAGCATTCGTTGAGATGTGAATTTCTCTAATAAAAAATAATATTGAAATAATCATCGACAAACAACATGACCCGAAAATAATCCTCGCTATAAAAACTTCATCAAAATAAAGGGCAAAAACAGTTAACATATTAAACAGAAAGCCAAAGGACGCAAATAAAATTGTCCATCTTAAAAGAGTTATCCTTCCACTTAAATTTATAAACTGTTTTTTCCACTCAGGTGGTATGTGCTTCTCATACACATGTTCATCATGAAGTTGTCTAATTAGAATGCTTAACGAATGAAATCTATTACTATAAACTGCCATCAACAATGGTATTGCGGGAAACATCAAAGCTGTTACGGTATAATCAATATTCATACGAATCAGTTTGATTATCAATCTTGCCTTTGTTATTTACAAGTAAAATCTTATGAACCAATTAAATCTTTTCTTAGAACTTACTAGACTTAAAAAGCCGATTGGATACATGCTATTATTTTGGCCATGTGCATGGGGTCTTACAATAGCTTATGATTTTTCATCTAATAAATATGATTATTTTTTTTATTTATTATTATTTTTTTTAGGTTCAGTATTAATGCGTTCAGCAGGATGCATCGTTAATGATATTCTCGATAGAAAATTTGATAAAAGAGTTTTTAGAACTAAGAATAGACCAATAGCTTCAGGAAGAATATCTGTTGAACTTGCGATATTTTATTCAGGATTTTTGTGTATCACGGCTTTTTTTGTACTAATTAATTTTAATCTATTTACAATAATTATTGCTTTAGCTTCCATGCCATTAGCTTTTACTTATCCCTTAATGAAAAGATTAACATATTGGCCACAACTTTTTTTAGGAATTACATTTAATTATGGTTTAATCTTAGGTTGGACCTCAATTAACGCTGAAATCAATTTAATACCAATTATATTTTATTTTGGAGCCATATTTTGGACACTTGGATACGACACTATATATGGGTTTCAAGATATTAAAGATGACGAAATTATAGGACTCAAATCAACCTCAATAAAATTTAAATCTAACCCAATTATTTTTTTATATATATGTTACACAGTTCTCTCATTATGTTTAATAATAGTTGGTTATTTAAATGAATTTAAAGAATTATATTTTATCTTTTTAATTACAATTATTTATCATATGTATTTTTTTCAATTAAAAAATTTTAATTCCAAAGAGCCATCAAATTGTTTAGAAATATTCAAATCTAATAATTTTCTTGGGTTGCTAATTTTTATTTCGGTGCTTATAGGGAAGCTAATTTAATGACGAACATAAAAATTATAAAAAGACTTTATAAAGATTATACAAAAAAACATATAAAAAAAATTATCTTAGCTTTACTGCTCTCTATTGGTGTTGCAGGAAGTACGTCATCGATTGCTTATCTTTTGGATCCAGCCATAAAAGAAATTTTTATAAATAAAGATCAAAAACTGATGATAGTTATTCCTCTATTGATAATGGTCGCTTTTGCTACCAAAGGGTTGTCTTTATATATCGCAAAAGTTTTAATGATCACTGTTTCTGAAGATGTGAAAAAAGACGTTCAGGTTGATATGTTAAATAACTTAATTGATGCTGACACGAAACTAATTGACAATAAACATAGTGGGAAATTTATTTCTAACTTAACAAATGATGTAGGTCATTTAACAAACTTTGTTTCTACTGGAATTTTAAATTTTTTTAAGGACACGTTTACACTAATTGGATTAATGGGCGTAATGTTTTATCAAAATTGGAAATTATCATTAGTTGCTATAATAATGATACCTTTAGCATCATTTGCCTCAAGATCGCTGGGAAAAAGAATAACCAAAGTTTCATTTGAACAAATGGAGTGGGCTGGAGTTTTAAGCTCTTATTTAATAGAAGTTTTTAAAAATCATAAGTTAATAAAGATATTTCAAAAAGAAATTTACGAAAAAAATCGTGCTGAAATTTTTTTAAATAACGTAAAAGAAAAAAGTAGAAAAATGTCAATTGTCTTTGTTAGAGCTTCTCCAATAATGGAAACAATGACCGGGGTAATGATAGCAATATTAATTTATTATACAGGAAAATTAATAATGAACGATGAAATAGATATCAGTAACTTTTTTTCTTTTTTAGCTGCAATGATGTTGGCATATCAACCTGTTCGATCTTTAGCTACATTAAACATCGTTATAAATAATGGTTTAGTTTCAGCAAAAAGAATTCTTCCAATTATTGATCAAAAATCAGAGCTTCAAAAAAATATTGATGATAAAGATTTAATTCTTGATGAAGGAAATATTGAATTTAAAGATATTAAATTTTCTTATGAAAATCCAAAAGAAGAAAATTTAGAAAAAACCACTTTAAAAAATATTAATCTAAAAATGCTTGGTGGAAAAATGACAGCCCTAGTGGGACATAGTGGAAGCGGTAAATCAACAATCCTTAATTTAATACCTAGGATTTATGACGCCAATGAGGGTGACATATTTATAGATAATCAGTCAATTTACAAAACTAAAATTAAATCTTTAAGAAATCAAATTTCATTTGTAAGCCAAGATACAAATTTATTTGATGATACAATCAAGAATAATATTGCATATGCGGACATGGATGCAAGTGACGAAGAAATTTATGAGGCTGCAAAACTTTCTTTTGCATCAGAATTTATTGAAAAGTTAAAAGACAAATACGATACAAAAATTGGAGAAGATGGGATTAGACTATCCGGTGGTGAAAAACAAAGACTATCAATTGCAAGAGCTATACTAAAAAAAAGTAAGATTATTTTATTAGATGAAGCTACTTCCTCCCTAGATGCTGAAACAGAGGATAAAATACAAAAAGCAATCAACTATCTCACAAAGAATAGAACAACAATTGTAATAGCTCATAGACTTTCTACAATTTTAAATTCAAACAAAATTTATGTGGTTGACCAAGGTAGCATAGTCGCTGAAGGTGATCATGAAGAGCTAATTAATAACTCATCTATTTATAAGAATTTTTATAATAAACAAATTAAAATGTGATGCTTTTTATTTATAAAATTTTGATAAACATCATTTTTTTTTTCTCCCCATTGATATTAATTATAAGATTAATTAAAAATAAAGAAGATCTATATAGATTTAAGGAAAAATTTGGTTTTTTTTCAAAAAATAAAAAAAAAGGAAAATTAATTTGGTTTCATGGTGCAAGTGTGGGAGAGGTGCAAAGTGTAATCCCGTTAATAGAAAGATTTGAAAAAAACAAAAGTGTTAGTCAAATCTTAATTACTTCTAATACAGTAAGTTCATCAAATATAATTAAAAAATTCAAATTAAGAAAAACAATTCACCAATTTTTTCCAATTGACTGTGATTTTATTTCTAAAAAATTTTTAAATTATTGGAAACCTTCTAAAGTTTTTTTTATAGACTCTGAAATTTGGCCAAATACAATAAATAATTTATATGACAAAAAAATTCCAATTATTCTTTTAAATGGCCGAATAACCAAAAAAACATTAGGTAGATGGCTTATTTTTCCTAATTTTGCAAAATCGTTATTTCAAAAATTTCAGATATGCTTCTCTTCAAGTTTAGAGTCAAAAAAATACTTAAAAAAACTAGGAGCTAAAAATATTAAATTTATTGGAAATCTTAAATTTAGTCAGTCAGAAAGTGAAGGTTTGGAATTAGATAAAAGTTTGAGAAATTTTTTAAAATCAAAAAATTTATGGTGTGCATCAAGTACACATTTTAATGAAGAAAAATTTTGTGGCCAAACTCACTTGAAACTATATAAAAAATATAAGAATCTTTTAACAATAATTATTCCCAGACATGTTGGCAGAGTTAAATCAATTAAAAATGAATTAAGTAATCTCAATTTAAAAGTTCACTTAGATGAACCAAAGAAAAAGATAAGTCCTGATACGAATATTTATTTGGTAAACTCTTATGGTAAAACAAAATCATTCTATAAAGAATGTAAAAATGTATTCTTAGGAGGCTCCATAATAAATCACGGAGGACAAAATCCATTAGAGGCTGTAAGGTACGGATGCAAAGTATTCCATGGTCCAAATGTTTCAAATTTTAAGGAAATTTATGATTTTCTTAAAAATAAAAAACTGTCTAAAAAAGTAACTAACCATAAAACTCTTGCGAATTTACTACATATGACCTTTAGGAAAAAAAGTAATCCAAAACAAATATCACAAAATTTATATTTGATTGGAAAAAATATTTTAAATAAAACTTATAAGGAAATTTGTTAATAGTTATTAAATGAATCTAAGCAAACCTAAATTTTGGGACTTCAAAAAACCTAATTACTTAGCTTATTTGTTATTGCCATTAACTTTATTTGTAAAAGCAAGTAATTTTTTTTCTAAACTTTATACAAAAAAAAAATTTAAGAAAATCAAATCAATTTGTATTGGGAACATATATTTGGGAGGAACTGGAAAAACACCTACAACATTAAAACTTTATCAATTACTTAAAAAATCAAACTATAATGTTGTGAACGCAAAAAAAAAGTACTTTGACCAAAAAGATGAATATGGTTTATTAAAAAATAAATCAAAAGTTATTTCATTAAGAAATAGAGATGAAATAATAAATCTTGCTATTGAAAAAAATTTTGATCTAATAATTTTTGATGACGGGCTTCAAGAAAAAAAGATAGATTACGATTTAAAATTTGTTTGTTTCGATAGTAAAAATTGGATTGGGAATGGTTTATTAATGCCTTCTGGTCCTTTAAGAGAGGAAATCAATAGTTTAAGGAAATATGATGGAGTTTTTTTAAAAGTTACTAATACAAATATTGATCTTAATAAAATAAAATTGACTATAAAAAATATAAATCCAAAAATTGAAATCTTTGACTCATATGTAAAAATAAAAAATATTGAAACACTTAATCTTTCAAATAAATATTTAATTTTTTCTGGTATCGGTAATTCATTTAGTTTTAGGGAAACTCTAGAAAATAATAATTTTAACGTGCTTGAAGAAAAAATTTTTGCAGATCACTATGACTATAATAATCAAGATATCCAAAAAATTTTAGAAACTGCTAGAAACAAAGATTTAAAAATTCTGACCACTGAGAAGGATTTTATCAAAATACCCGATAATTTAAAAAGTGAAATAAATTTTATAGAAATAGATTTGGAAATTCCAAAAAAGGACCAACTAATTAAATTTATTAAATCTAAAATTGATGAAAGAAATTAAATATTTTATTGAGTCTTCCGTTATCATTATTTTATTTATGATAATGAAAATATTTGGATTAAAAATTTCCCGTTTACTTTCTAGTTTTATTTTTAGAAATATTGGCCCACTATTTAGATCAAAAAAAATTTCACACCAAAACTTATCCTATGCTCTACCAAATATTAATGAAGCTAAAAAAAATGAAATTCTTAAAAAAATGTGGATTAACTATGGAAAAATTTTTTCAGAATACATGTTTATTAAAAATTTTAGGAATGATCCTAAATTTTCAAAAAAAATTGTTGTAGAAAATCAAGAAGAACTTGAAAAAATAAAATTACTAAAAAAACCTGTAATATTCATATCCGGTCATTTTAATAACTTTGAATTGATGGCAATGCACTTAGAGAAGTCTAATATTAATTTAGCGGCAGTTTATAGACCATTAAATAATAAATTTCTTAATCCTATAATGGAAAGAATTAGAAAAAAATATATTTGTAAAAAACAAATAAAAAAAGGAATTTCTGGAACAAAGGAGCTGCTTAAAGAATTCAAAAATGGAACATCAATTGCGCTTATGATTGACCAAAGAGTTTCGGAGGGAATTCAGTCAGAATTATTTGGACAAGAAGCTTTAACTACTACAATTCCTGCGCAATTTATTAAGAAATTTGATACAGTGGTTGTACCCATTTATATCGAAAGGTTAATTGACGATACTTTTCAGTTAAAAATTTTAAATACAGTTAAATTTTCAAAAAATGAAACAGTTAATGATATTACCCACGAACTTAATAAGATTTTAGAAAAAATGATAATGTCTAATCCAGATCAGTGGATTTGGACTCATAATAGATGGAAAGTTTAATTTTTTTCGTTTTTCTCTTTTCTTAAATGAGCTTCTTTATAAGAAAAGTAAGCTTCTTGAGTATCAACATTCCAATAATTTAAATTTTCTAAAGAAATTTTTTTGCCTGAAATTGCGCATAAAACATGATCTCCATTTTCAATAATTTTGAAATTATTAGGAAGATATTTTATTTTTGCTAATTTTTTTAACATTTTTAGTTTATATATACTTACATGAATGTTGGAATAATTGGAAGTGGAGGAAGAGAACATGCTATTTGTAACTCATTAAAAATATCGAGAAGAATAAAAGAAATTTACTGTTTTCCAGGGAATGCGGGCACAAGTTTTATAGCTAAAAATATAGAGATAGACCTAACTAATTTTGAAAAACTAAAAAAATTAATTAAACAATTTAATATAGATTTAATTATAATTGGCCCCGAAAAACCTTTAGTTGATGGATTGGTAGATTTTCTAAAAAAAAATGAAATTAAAGTTTTTGGCCCGAACAAAATTGCTTCTCAACTTGAGGGTTCAAAAATTTTCACAAAAAATTTATGTAAGAAATATAATATTCCCACTGCAAATTTTGGAGTATTTAACAACATTAAAGAAAGTTTATCTTTTCTAGATAAATGTATATTTCCAATTGTAGTAAAGGCAGATGGTTTGGCTGCAGGAAAAGGTGTTTATATTTGCGAGTCATTAGAACACTCGATTAATGCTGTAAACGAAATTTTCAATGGAAAATTTGGAGAAGCTAAAAATATTTTAATTGAAGAATTTTTAAAAGGTGAAGAGATGAGTTTTTTTATCATTTCTGACGGTGAAAATTATAAAAAATTTGGCTCTGCACAAGATCACAAAAGAGTTTTGGAGGGTGACAGAGGTAAAAACACTGGTGGAATGGGAGCTTACTCACCTTCTCGTCTTGAAAATGAGGATTTAAATAAAAAAATATTAGAAAAAATAATTGAGCCGACATTAAAGGGTTTGAAGGAATTAAATACTGAGTTTGTTGGTTTTTTATATGCTGGTTTAATGATAATAAAAAATGAACCATTTCTAATTGAATATAACGTGAGAATGGGTGATCCTGAGTGTCAAACAATTCTTCCAAGACTTAAAACAGACTTTTTTGAAGTTATTGAAGCTTGCACAAGTAAAAATCTTAGAGAAATTAAATTAGAATGGTTTGAGGAAAAAAGTATTTGTATAGTTTTATGCTCAAAAGGTTATCCCGATAAATATCAAAATAATATTGAAATAAAGAATTTAGAAAAAATAAAACTTGAAAATAATAGCTTTGTTTATCATGCGGGGACAAAAATAAAAGATTCTAATGTTTATTCCAACGGGGGTAGAGTTCTTAATTTTGTAACAAAATCAAAAAATTTAAAAGAAAGTAGAAATGATTTAATCAATTTAATTAATGATTTAAATTGGGAAAATGGATATTTTAGGAAAGATATTGGTTTTAAATTATTTGAGTAATGAGAATAATTTCTGGAAAATTTAAAGGCAAAAAATTATTATTACCAAAAAATAAGAAGACAAGACCACTAAAAGACTTGGTCAAAGTATCAATTTTTAATTTATTAGACCATTCAAAAATAATAGGTAAAAAATTAGAAAATTCCTCTATTTTAGATTTATTCTCTGGGTCTGGTTCTTTTGGAATAGAGTGTATTTCAAGAGGATCAAAAAATGTTTATTTTTTTGAAAATTACACTGAAGCAGTTGAAATATTGAAAAAGAATCTTTCTTCATTTGCAAATAAAGAAAATTTTAAGATTTTTAAACACGATTGTTTCGAGTTTTTTAATTCAAAAAAAAAAATAGATAAGAGATTTGATATTGTATTTCTAGACCCGCCATACAAAGAAGAGAGAATCAATCAATTAATTGAACAAATACTTGAAAAAAATATTCTTAATAATAATAGTCTTATGATTATTCACAGACATAAAAAGGATAAAATAGAAATTACAAAAAAAGTTAAAATCTTGGACACTCGTAATTATGGCAACTCAAAAGTTTATTTTGTAAGTTAAGTTCTTACCAATATATTTTTTGTCTCTTTTTTTATAAGTTCGACGGCTGGTTGACTGAAAGGATTTATATTCAAAGCTTTAGCTATTAGAATTGTCTCTATTATAAAAAAACAAAATAATTCACCAAGAGCTTCTTCGCTTCTAGTTTTAATAATAAAACTTCTAAAAGGAAGATTCTTTTTTTTAAAAACTTTTTGAGTTGCAGAAATTTGTGATGACAAAACATCGTTCAAATTTTTTTTTCTTAGAAAATCAATTTCATCTGAAATTCTTTTAGAATTCATCTTAGATGTGAATTTTTCTTGTGTAGAAAAAAAGGTAAAAAAATTGTTTTTTGGACCATCCAAGTATAATTGCATCAAACTATGATTATCCTTAGGCATTGTGGAGATTATAGGAAAAACACCATGTCCGTTTTTACCTAGACTTTCAGCAACAAGTTGTTGATACCATTTTAAAAAATTATCGGCAGTTTCGTCATAATTAAGAATTACAGAATTTAATTTTTTTCTATTTACTATTTCTACAATGTTAACAACATTGCTAATAATTGAATTAAAAAAATATTTATTCTTTATTAAGTTATTAAATCTCTTAAATTTTGTTTCTTTTAATCCCATTAATTCTGCTGGCAACATTCCCACTTCTGATAAAACTGAATATCTGCCTCCAATAAAATTATTGTGATCTATAATTTCATCCTTAAGTTTATAACTAATATTTCTTAAAATACTTTTTTTGTTTTCAGTAATCAGAACATTCTTATCATTTTTATTATTATATGCATTTGAATTGACAATAGTCTCTAACGTATTTCCGGATTTAGAAATAATTAAATTGAGATATCTTTTTTTAGTAAAAAATTTTTTACTATTTAGATTAGATATAAAAAAAAAGTCATTTCTTACTTTGTCTCTTAAAAAATCATAAATTGCATGAGCTCCTAATGATGAGCCACCCATGCCAAAAACTCTTATGTATTTAAATTTCTTTAATTTCTTTATAAATTTTTTTGAATAACTATAGCTATAATTATTTGTAAGTGATCTGATAACCTGATCATTGGAGTGAATAAGTTCTTTTAAAAACTTTTGAATTTTTTTACTTTTCTTTTTTTTGATAAAACCTTTTAACGAAAAGTTGTCAGTAAACATTATTGTTTTTGTATCTTTTTAAGTATACTCTTTTCTAATCCAGAATCTGTTGAATTGGAGTTTTCATTTTCTTGGGCGTCTGAATTATCTTTTTTAAATACAATCTCGATCTGAGTCTCCTCATCATCTTCTATTTTTTTTTCTTTAACTTCTCCATCTGGATTTGGTAATTCTGAATAATCAGGTGGTAATACAAGGGGATCTTTTTTTTGTATCAAAAACTCATCACCTGACGTTGATTTTTTTTTAAGCTTAAACCCTTTTAGAGTATCTGAACAAGAAAGCAAAAATAAGCTTATTGTAAAAATTATAAGGATATTACTGATCGTTTTCATCTCTGTTTTTTTTTGCTACCTAAAATTTCAATACTTATCAAAAATAAAATTCCTAGAGTAATAAATATATCAGCAACATTAAATATAAACCAATGAAAATTATTTATATGTATATCTATAAAATCAGGAACAGCAGAATAAAAAATCCGGTCGAAAATATTACCTAATGAACCTCCTACAATCATTAAAAAGCTATACCTTTCAAATCCTTTAGATTTAAGCATCAGCCAAATAATAATTATAGTGATTAAACAGATCAAAACTGTGAGTAAATTATAATAAAATTTATTTTCAAAAGAAAATAGACCAAAAGCAATTCCTTCATTCCAAATCAAACTAAAGTTTAAGAAAGATGTAATGCTCAAACCATATTGCTCATATATTTCTGGTGAACCAATAATTAATAATTTACTAAATCTATCGAATAAAAAAATAAAAATGATTATAGAAAAATCTACTAAATGTTTTTTTAACATTTTATTTACAATTTATGTCTTTCACATGGTGTACTACTTATTTTCCAACATACTGGACATTTTTCACCTACCGCTTTGCTTGTTTCTACGATTATTTCGTTTGTATCACTATTTTCAATTTTAACAGAAGAAGTTATGCAAAGTTCTGACAAATCAATATTTTTTAAAAATTCCTTGCTCTGACTATTCAATTTTACAGTTAAAGCCGCCTCTAAGCTAGAGCCAATGTCTTTACTTGCTCTTTTTTGTTCGATACTAAGATTGCAGATATCTCTTATTTTGATTAATTGTTCCCATTTTGAATTGAGCTGAAAATTTTTAAATCTTTCAGGAAAATCTAAAAATTTTTCAAGATGAACACTCTTTTTGTTCTTAGAAACGAGCTGATAAATTTCTTCAGTTGTAAAAGATAAAATTGGTGCAAACCATCTCACAAGAGAATTAAGAATAATATTCAATAATATAAGTGTAGATTTTCTTTTTTTCGAATCTATTGGATCACAGTACAAAGTATCTTTTCTTATATCAAAATAAAAAGCAGATAAATCTACAGTGCAAAAATTTAATAATTCTTTATATAGATTATGAAAATCGTAATCTTTGAAATACTTTTTAAATTTAGAATTTAAATTGTAAATTTTGTGCAGCATAAATTGCTCTAATTCAGGTAAATTCTCAATTTTAATTTTTTCTAAATTTATTTGTTCAAAATTGTCATTAAGATTTCCAAGCAAATATCTAAATGTATTTCTTATTTTTCTATAAGACTCAGCATGCTGATCTAGTATTGAATAGTCTATTCGAAGATCCTCTGCATAATTTGAGGAAGCAACCCAAATTCTAAGTATATCAGCTCCATATTTTTTTAAAATTTCTTCGGGCGCAATCACATTTCCTAAAGATTTTGACATTTTTAAACCTTTGCCATCAACTACAAAACCATGAGAAAGAATAGACTCGAAAGGTGCACGGTCTCTTGTTCCACAAGACTCTAAAAGAGATGAATGAAACCATCCCCTATGTTGGTCAGAGCCCTCGAGATACATAGATGCAGGCCACTTTAAATCTTTTCTTTTTTCCAATACAAATGAGTGTGTAGAACCGCTATCAAACCATACCTCTACGATATCACTTAATTTTTCAAAATCCTTAGCTTTATATTTTTTTCCAAGAAATTTTTGTGGATCATCCGAAAACCAACAATCAGATCCCTCTTTCTCATAAATTTTCGCAATATTATCAAAAACCTCATCATCAACCAAAATTTCACTTGTCTTCTTATTAATAAAAATAGGTAATGGAACTCCCCATACCCTTTGTCTTGAGACACACCAATCAGGTCTTGTTTCAATCATCGATTTTAATCTTTCTTTTCCTTTGCTAGGATAAAAGGTTGTTTCATCAATTGCTTTTAAAGCTTTGTTTCTAAGCTTATGACTATCCATAGAAATAAACCATTGAGGAGTTGCTCTGTGAACTAATGGTGCTTTTGACCTCCATGAATGGGGATAAGAGTGAACAAGTTCACCACTTGATAATAATTTTTTTTGGTCTTTTAATTTTTCAATGACAATTGAATTAGATTTAAAAATATGTATCCCTTCAAAAAGTGCTACATTTTTTGTATATTTTCCATCACCATCAACTGTTTCAAGTGCTTTAATTCCATTACTCATACACAAATTAAAATCATCAGGACCATGGCTTGGCGCACAATGAACAATTCCAGTGCCTTGTTCTGTAGTAACAAAACGTGCTTCCAGCATAGGTATGTCATATTTATAACCAAGTTTTAAAAAAGGGTGATTACATATTGTTCCTTTTAAATCTTTACCTTTAAAATTTTTTAATTTTTTGAAACTTTGAATTTTGGTATCTTTTACAACTGAATCTATTAATGCGTCTGCAATTACAATTTTTTTATTTCTAAAATCTCCATCATCATTTATTTCAACTAATAAATAGTCTAAGCCTTCATTGTATGCTAATGCTTTATTGGCTGGAATAGTCCATGGGGTAGTTGTCCAAATTACTATTTCGCTATCATTTAATTCTTTAATGTTTGATGATTTAACTGGAAAAGATGCGTAAATAGTATCTGACTTATGATCTTGGTATTCAACTTCTGCATCTGCCAAAGCTGTTTTTTCAACAGTTGACCACAAAACAGGTTTAAAACCTCTATATAAACTTCCTTCTTTTAAAAATTTACCTAATTCTCTTACTATTTGTGCTTCAGCATCAAAGCTCATTGTAGAATAGTAATTATCCCAATCTCCAACAACTCCTAACCTTTTAAATTGGTCTTTATGAATATCTATCCATTTTTCTGCAAAAGCTCTACACTCTTTTCTAAATTCAACGATTGGTACTTCATTTTTGTTTTTTTTATTTTTTTTGTATTGTTCTTCAATTTTCCATTCTATTGGCAATCCATGACAGTCCCATCCCGGAACATAGACAGAATCTTTTCCATCCATTTGATGAAATCTCACAATTATATCTTTTAGAATTTTATTTAAAGCTGTTCCCATGTGTATATTGCCGTTCGCATAAGGAGGACCATCGTGAAGAACAAATTTTTCCTCTCCTTTTCTCGATTTTCTTAATTCATCATAAAGATTTATTTTTTTCCAAAGTTTCAAAATTTCTGGTTCTCGTGTCGGCAAATTTGCTTTCATTGAAAAAGTAGTCTTAGGAAGATTAATCTGTGATTTGCTCATTTTATTTTTTCGCTATCAATAAATCAGTTTTAATTTGTCTTCGAAGCTGCTCAACATTTTTAAATTTTTTTTCTTTTCTAATAAATTTTTTAAACTCTACTGTTAAATACTTATTATAAAGATTTCCAGAAAAATTAAATAGATGAACCTCTAATAATATTTTTTTTCCATTAAATGTTGGGCGATAGCCTAAATTAGCAATTCCTTTTATGTAATTGTTTTTATCACTCATTTTTACTTTTACTGCATATACGCCTGGACAGGCTAAAATATAATTCTTGATATCAATGTTTGCCGTTGGAAAACCAATTTTTTTTCCTAGCTGTCTTCCCTTTTGAACCTTTCCAACAATTGACCAATTTCTATTCAAAATTTTATTAGCTTTATCTAATCTTCCTTTTTGTAAAAGTTTTCTAACCAACGATGAAGATGCTATTTTCTTATTGGTCAACAATGGTTTTGGTTTTACTACCTTATAACCACACATCCTCTCAAATTTAATCAACTGTCCAACGTTACCTTCTCTCTTGTTCCCAAATCTAAAATTATTACTTACAAAAATGAATTTTGGATTTAACTTTTTACCTAATATTTCTTTAATGAAAGTTATAGATTTTATTTTTGAGAATTTTCGATCAAATTTTTTTATGATTATAAAGTCTACATTAAGATTTTTGAGACTATCAATTTTTTGTTGCAAATTAGATATTCTAAAATTATCTAGATTTTTATTAAAAAACATCTTTGGCATTGGCTCAAAAGTTAAGACACCGATTTTTGAGGAATATCTTTTTTTATATTCCTTGGCTAATGAGAATAATTTTTGATGTCCTTTATGAACTCCATCGAAGTTACCAATCAAGATTATTGAGTTTTTATGTCTAGTATCGATATTAAAATTTTTATATATGTTTTTTGAATTTACCATTTCAATTCTGATTGAATATAATTGCAAATCGCTTCGTAAGATTTTGCAACTTTTTCAATTCCTTTCTCTTTAATTTCATCCTTATGAATTCCATTTGAAATTATTAAAGAGTCATAATTTAAAAGGTTTGCTCCTTTTATATCAGTATTTAAATTATCACCTATAGAGAGAATTTTTTTATTTTTATTATTAATAGATTGATTGTAAACCTCGGGATATGGTTTACCAAAGTAAACAACTTCTCCACCCATCTTTTCAAAAATCATTGCAACAGACCCAGCGCAGAATTCTCTAGTGTTTCCTCTATCAACAATCAGGTCAGGATTTGTGCAAATCATTTTTTTTTTAATATTTTTTTCAAATAAATTTTTATAATATTTTAAATCTTCACTATGATCATCAAATAATCCTGTACATAAAATATAATCAGATTTATCTATATTATTTAATTTCATCTTTTCGAAATCTTTAAATAAATCAAAATCTCTTGGTGGCCCTACGTGAAAAAAAGTTTTATTAATTAAATTTTTCTTTAAATAAATGAGAGCTGCCTCACCAGAGGTAAAAACATGGTCTCTAATTTCTTTTTCCATGCCTAGTCTTTCTAAAAAAGATTTAACCGCATGATTAGGTCTAGGTGCATTTGTGAGTAAAATATAGTCCTTTCTTTTTTTATTGATTTCTTTAAGCGCCTTTATCGCTTTAAGATGTAGAGTAACCCCGTTATGGACCACTCCCCATAAGTCAACATAAAATAGTTGATAATTGTCTGCTATAGAACTTAGACCCTCTTTATCCAAATTTTTAGTCATCAAATTAATCTATAAACCATAAAACCCTCAAATTCCTATATTTTTTGACCAACTAATTTTTAACTATATCTTGAAATAGTAAGGCCAATCTCTATATGAAGACCATATTAATAAGGAGAATTTATGAAATTTAGACCGTTACATGATAGAGTTTTAATAGAAGTTTTAGATAGCAGCGAAAAGACTGCTGGTGGAATAATCATACCTGATACAGCCCAGGAAAAGCCTCAAGAAGGTAAAGTAGTAGCAGTTGGTGGTGGTGCAAAAACTGAGGACGGTAAAACGATACCAATGGATGTTAAAGTTGGAGATAAAGTTTTATTTGGCAAATGGTCAGGAACCGAAGTCAAAATTGATGGCAAAGAATACAGCATAATGAAAGAATCAGACATTATGGGAATCTCAAGCAAGTAATTTAATTTAAAGGAGAAAATAAAATGGCAAAAGTAGTAAAATTCGATGCAGAAGCAAGAGCAGCAATGATTAGAGGAGTAAATATCCTTGCTGATACTGTTAAAGTAACACTAGGACCAAAAGGAAGAAATGTAGTTATGGATAAATCTTATGGTGCTCCAAGAATTACAAAAGATGGTGTTTCCGTTGCTAAAGAAATTGATCTTGAAGATAAATTTGAAAACATGGGTGCTCAAATGGTTAAAGAAGTCGCTAGCAAAACAAATGATGAAGCTGGTGATGGAACAACTACAGCGACTATTCTTGCGCAAGCTATTGTAAAAGAAGGTGTGAAATATGTTACTGCAGGTATGAACCCTATGGATGTGAAAAGAGGGATTGATGCTGCGGTAGATGTGGTTAAACAAAATCTTGTATCTTCAGCTAAAAAAGTAAAAGATAGTGATGAAATTGCTCAAGTTGGAACGATCTCTGCAAATGGTGATAAAGAAATCGGTACTATGATTTCAAAAGCAATGCAAAAAGTTGGTAATGAAGGTGTTATCACTGTTGAAGAAAATAAAGGAATTGAAACAGAATTAGATGTTGTTGAAGGTATGCAGTTTGATAGAGGATACTTATCTCCATACTTTATTACGAATAGTGATAAGATGACAACTGAATTAGAAAATCCTTTTATTCTTTTGCACGAAAAAAAATTAACAAACCTACAACCAATGGTTCCTCTTTTGGAGGCAGTTGTTCAAGCTGGAAGACCATTAATGATTATTTCTGAAGATGTTGAGGGTGAAGCATTAGCTACTTTGGTTGTAAATAAATTAAGAGGTGGTTTAAAAGTTGTAGCTGTAAAAGCACCAGGATTTGGTGACAGAAGAAAAGCTATGCTTGAGGATATTGCAATTCTTACTGGTGGTTCAGTTATTTCTGAGGACTTAGGAATTAAACTTGAAAATGTTAAACTTGAAGATCTTGGTTCTTGTAAAAAAATTAAAGTTGATAAAGATAATAGCACTATAGTAAATGGTTCAGGTAAAAAATCAGATATAGAGGCTAGATGTTCTTCAATCAAACAGCAAATTGATGAGACAACTTCAGATTACGACAAAGAAAAGCTGCAAGAAAGATTAGCAAAATTAGCTGGTGGTGTTGCAGTGATTAAAGTTGGTGGTGCAACAGAAGTTGAGGTAAAAGAGAGAAAAGACAGAGTCGAAGATGCTTTAAATGCAACAAGAGCTGCTGTTGAAGAAGGTATCGTTACTGGTGGTGGTTGTGCATTATTGTATGCTGCTCAAGATCTAGAAAAAGTTAAAGCTAAAGGTGAAGACCAAAAAGCTGGTGTTGATTTGGTAAGAAGAGCATTAGAAGCTCCTATCAGACAAATTACAAAAAATGCTGGTGTGGACGGATCAGTAGTTGTTGGTAAACTTTTAGAACAGAATAAAAAAACACATGGCTATGACGCGCAAAACGAGGAATATTGTGACATGTTCGCTAAGGGAATTATTGATCCTGTGAAAGTTGTTAGAACTGCTTTACAAGATGCAGCATCTATTTCAGGATTATTAGTGACAACTGAGGCTATGATAGCTGATAAACCTGAAGAGAAAGATGCAGCTCCTGCTGGAATGCCTGGAGGAATGGGCGGCATGGGCGGCATGGGAGGAATGGGTGGCATGGGAATGTAACCCAATCTAAAATATAAGGGATTTAAAGGCCATCTTTTGATGGCCTTTTTTTTTGCAAATATTAAAATGATAAAATGTCAAAAAGATACAGTGGGAAATCATTTAAGGACTCAAGCTTAAATAAAAAACCTAAATTTACTCTTAAAGAAAAAAGAAGACTTAAAAGAGAAAAGGCAAAAAAAACAAAATAACGACAAATTTTGTTCAAAATCCTTGTGTATATTGACTTTTTTAAAGTTTTCAAAAAAAATTTTTAAGGTATAAGAGCCAGGATTTATGAGCAAAAATATAAGAAACATCACTATAATTGCACACGTTGATCACGGTAAAACTACCCTAATTGATAATCTGATGAAACAAAGTGGCTCATTTAGAGAAAATGAAGTTGTTGATGAAAGATTAATGGACTCTGGTGAACTTGAGAAAGAAAGAGGAATAACAATTTTAGCAAAACCTGCATCAATTAATTGGAAAGATTCGAGAATAAATATTATTGATACACCAGGTCACCGAGATTTTGCAGCAGAGGTAGAAAGAGTTTTAAGCATGGCTGATGGTGCATTACTTCTGATTGACTCAGCTGAGGGAGTTATGCCTCAAACAAAATTTGTACTATCTAAAGCTTTAAAACAAGGTTTAAAACCAATTGTAGTGATCAATAAATTAGACAAATCAGATCAAAGAGCTAATGAGGTATTGGATGAAACTTTTGATTTATTTGTAAGTTTAGATGCAAATGAAGAACAATTAGACTTTCCTGTTTTATATGCAAGTGGAAGATCTGGTTGGGCTGATAAAGAAATTGATGGTCCAAGAGAAAATTTAAATCCTTTATTAGATCAAATTATTGATCATGTAAAACCAGCTGAACTTGATAAAACAAAACCCTTTGCAATGCTGTCTACTCTTCTTTATGCAGACAATTTTTTAGGGAGAAGCTTGGTCGGAAGAATTGCCCAAGGAACTGCAAAAGCTAATCAATCGATCAAAGCAATAAATTTAAAAGGCGAAAAAGTGGATGAGGGAAGACTTACTAAAATTTTTAGATATGAGGGAACAAAAAAAGTACCAATCGAAATCGGTGAGGCTGGTGATATTGTAGTTGTCGCTGGTTTAGAAAAAGCAAATGTTGCAGACACAATTTGTGATCTTGAAGTAAATGATCCTATTAAAGCTACTCCAATCGACCCACCAACAATGTCAATTACAATTACTGTTAACACTTCTCCTCTAGCTGGCACTGAGGGAAAAAAGCTTACAAGTACTCAGATAAGAGATAGGTTAATTCAAGAAGCTCAGAATAATGTTGGAATTTCTTTTACAGAAAATGAAGGTAATGATTCTTTTGTTGTAAGTGGTCGAGGTGAATTAATGCTGGAAATTTTACTCACTCAAATGAGAAGAGAAGGTTTTGAAATGACTGTTAGCCCCCCAAAAGTTCTCTATAAAAAAGATGAAAATGGTAACAAACTTGAGCCGATAGAGGAAATAACTATGGATCTAGACGAGGAACATTCATCAAAAATTATAGACTCAATGAATAGAAGAAAGGGCAAATTAATAGAATTAAAAGATACTGGTAAAAATAAAAAAAGATTAATCTTTCATGCACCAACAAGAGGTTTAATGGGATACACAAGTCGGTTTTTAACACTTACAAAAGGTAATGGTGTTATTAACAGAATTTTTCATGAGTATGGACCATTTGAGGGTGATATGGAAGGTAGAAGAAATGGTGCACTTATTTCAATGGAACAAGGAAAAGCAGTTGCATTTGCAATATTTAATTTACAGGCTAGAGGAGAGATGTTTGTAACTCATAATGATCCTGTTTATCCAGGTATGATTGTGGGATTGTCTCCAAAACCTGGTGATATGATCATCAATGTTATGAAGGGTAAAAAATTAACTAATATGAGAACACAAGGAACAGATGAAAATGTTGTTCTAACACCAGTAAGAAAAATGTCCATCGCGGAGCAATTAAGCATGTTAAATACTGATGAGGCTTTAGAAATCACTCCAGACTCTTGTAGATTAAGAAAAGCAATTCTCGATCCACATGAAAGAAAGAGAAGTGAAAAATCAGGCGCTGCAGCCTAATCGAAAATTTTATCAACTAGGTACAAACCTAAAGCAACACAGGGACCAATTCCAAAAGCGAATAATAATGTTCCCACTCCCACGGTTCCACCTAAGTACCATCCAATAGTTACAACAGAGATTTCTAAAAAAGCTCTCACGGCAGCAACTGGTAAGTTTGTTATTTTTTGGAGACCAATCATCAAGCCATCTCTTGGTCCTGCTCCAAGATTAGATACTAAATAAATACCTCCACCAATTCCAACTGTTATTACTGAAATTATAGCTAAAATTAATTGATATAAATAGCTGGACGGGGTTGGAACAAATTTTATACAAAGATCAATCATCAATGCAATAATGATTGCATTAAGTATTGTACCCATCCCTGGTTTTTGACCAAGCGGTATCCACAAAATTAAAACTGCAACACTAATCAAAAATGTTATTGTTCCTATACTTAAGTTAACATTTAAAGAGATACCTTGAGCTAAAACACTCCATGGAGAAGCACCAGTAAAAGATACAATTAATAAACCTTCCCCAAGACCAAATAACATCAAACCAAAACACAAAAAAAAGAATGTGGAAAATTTTGGCTTAAAATTAAAAGGCTTATTAGAACTCCAATTGACCCTTGGTATTTTCTTAATTTTTAAAAACATTCTAATAAGTTATTTCTATTGTTAATAAAGTCTATTAAACTAGTTGTTAAATGAAAAAAATTATAGTCATTTTATTTCTTTTTATTTATCCAACAAATTCAATCGCTCATATTGGACATTACATCAAATACAATAAAATTGAGATGGAGATTTTTCGAAATGGCGAGCTAATTGGCTATAATCATTATTTTTTCAATAGAAATGGAGCAGAAACTATTGTTACTAATCAAATAAAATTTACAGTTAAACTTTTGGGAGCAACAGTTTTCCAAATTGAGGGTTATAGTGAGGAAAAATATCTCAAAGATCAATTAGTTTCTTATAATTCTAAAACTTTACAAAACGATAAAAAGAAGTTTGTTAATTTAACATTTAATCAAAAAAGTAAAAAATTTGATATCAAAGGCTCTTCATATAATGGGGAGGCCTTAGCTGATAACGTGATTGGAAATTGGTGGAATCACAAAATTTTACAGGCAAGTTCTCAAATAAGTCCCGTCTCAGGGAGTATTAAGGATCAAGTAGTAACTTTTTTAGGTAGAGAAAAAATAGATCTATATGGAAAAGTTTATGATGTTGATCATTTTACATTAAAGTCTAAAGACATGAGTATACCGAAAGATAAAAGATTAGATTTTGATATCTGGTATGATCGTAAAAATTTAATGATACTGAAAGTATCCTATTCAAGGATGGGTAACTGGGAATATAAATTAAAATATTTTGATTAATTTATTTTGAGATTTTTTTAAATAAATCTTGCGCACTTATCCATCCTGATTCTAATCTAGGTCCTACAAACCAATCAGCACAAACACCTAATCTTTTCTTAGGATCCCAATAACTCTTAATTTTAAATGGTATAGAATTTGAAGAGTATCTCCAACCGTGATTAAGTGAATAATAAATTTTTGTTTTTTTGATATTTGAAAGTTTAAAAAATTTATCAATCATAATTTTTGAATTTTTTTTTTTGTTATTATTATTTTTTTTAATCTTTTTATTTGCCCACTTAAATGTACTTTGAAGAGTCCATAAATCATAATTTGATTTAAACCTTTTTTTTGAGTTTTCGTTTCCGGCCCATCCAAGAATTGGATCTTCAAAAAGATAGCTACTTTTTGAATACTTACTTTTTTTTATAGCAATCATAGTAGTAATATTTGCATCCATTTTTATAGATTTATTTAAAAAGGGATTATTTATGAATTTTTTAGAGAGTTTTTTTAATTGCGGAAAAGGGCAAGTCAATATTAGGTTTTTAAAAGATTTCAATTTTCCATTATCAAATAACAAATACCAGAGTTTATTTTTATAATAGATTTTTTTTAATTCACTATGATAGTTGCAATTAATTTTTTTTAGCAAATATTTGCTAATATCATTGTTTCCATTTTTTCCAATTATTTTCAGATGTTTTTTATCCTCTTTTTTTTTTGAGTTAAGAAAAACATGTTTGCCATCCCACACTTTTAGAATTCTTTTTTTTATTAAATCTTTAGTAAATTTTTTAAATTTTTTAGTTTTTGGAGAAATATACTGAGTACCATGATCAAAACCTGTTTTGCCTTTTATTCTTTTAAAAGATGCACGACCCCCAGGACCTCTTGCTTTATCAAACAGAATTACTGAATATTTTTTATTTAGAAGATTTGCAATTGTCGCTCCGGAAATTCCAGAACCAATTATACAAAATTCACTCATTTACCAGCAACAACCATTCCCTCTATTAACATGGTTGGTGAGTTAGTTGCATATTTGAACTCCAAGTCATTTGCTAAGGTGATATTTTGAAACATGTCCTTAAAATTACCTGCTATGGTGATTTCATTTATTGGATATTTAAACTCACCATTTTCAACTAAAAACCCAGTTGCCCCAACTGAATAATCTCCAGTCACAATATTACTTCCATGTCCTATGGTTTCTGTAATATAGAGACTTTTTGAATTTGAATTCAGTAAATCTTTGAAACTAATATTTCCATTTTCAAAATAAAGATTACTTGTTCCTCCACATCTTCCATTAGATTTAAGATTTAATTTTTTTCCATTGTAAGTATCAATCAGATAATGTCTCAAAATTCCTTGATCCACTAGTTTAAGTGTTTCGGTCTTTACCCCTTCACTATCAAAATTTCTTGAGCCTAATCCTTTAAGCATATCAGGTTTATCAAATACATTAATTTTATCTGAGAATATTTTTTGATTAACTTTATCCTTTAAAAAAGAAGTTCCTCTTGATATTGCTGATGAAGAAATAGCGCCTGCAAAAGTACTTAATATTCCCTTAGCTATTCTTTTATCAAAAATTATAGTAATTTTCTCACTACCAATTTTTTTTGGACTTAATTTTCTAATAGTTTGATTAGCAGCAAGATTTCCTAATTTCTCTGCATCATCTAGGTCTTTAAGAAAACATTTGCTAGAATACTCGTAATCTCTTTCCATGCTTTTTTCATCTTTTGCAACTGTTACACTTGATGCTGTAAATGAAGATGTTTTATAACCATCACAAAAACCTTGGCTATTAGCTAAAACAAAATTAGATTTATTCTGAGTAAAACTAGATTCAGTATTGATAATTTTTTTATCGCTTGAGGCAACAGCCTCTAATTTTTTTAAATAATCTATTTTTTGGTCATTCGCTATATGACTATCGTCATAGAGATCTAAATCTTTAACTTCTTTTGCTAATAATTCTCTGTCCGGTAAAGAATTAAATTCATCCTCAGGAGTATTTTTTGTAGTTTCGACACATTTTTCAATCAAAATGTTTAAATTGTCATTAAGCAAATTTGAGGAAGATATTGATGATTTTTTTTTACCAATGTAAGTGGTGATACTTATACCTAGATCATCTGATCTATTAGCTTCATCCAATTTTTTATTTCTAAAATTAACAGTTTCAGAAACTGAATTTTTTACAACCACACTTGAGTCTGTTGCACCTAATTTTTTGGCTAAACCTAAACAATATGATGCTTTTTTCTCTAAAAATTCTTGATCTTTGACCATTTAAAGTTTCGTACCACCTACAGTCATCTTATCGATTAATATTGATGGCTGCGCAACGCCTACAGGTACACCTTGTCCAGCTTTACCACATGTCCCAATACCAGGGTCCATCATCATATCATTTCCTACCATGGAAACTTTTTTTAAAATTGAAGGACCATCACCAATTAATGTTGCACCTTTAATTGGTGATCCAAGTTTACCATTAACAATTTCATAAGCTTCAGTGCAATTAAATACAAATTTTCCGGATGTAATATCAACTTGTCCACCACCAAAACTAACTGCGAAAATACCTTTATCGACAGCTTTAATCATTTCTTCTTGGGACTGGTTACCACTTAGCATCATCGTATTTCTCATTCTTGGTAGAACTATATGTCTATAGTTTTCTCTTCTTCCACTACCAGTAGATCTTGTTTTCATCAAACGTGCGTTAAGTCTGTCTTGCATAAAATTTTTTAAAATCCCATTTTCAATTAAGACAGTTTTTTCTGTTGGTGTCCCCTCATCGTCAATTGTAAGACTACCTCTTCTTTTGTCGATGGTACCATCATCAATAATTGTGACTCCCTCACTTGCAACTTTTTGGCCCATAAGATTATGAAATGCTGATGTTTTCTTTCTATTAAAATCTCCCTCTAAGCCATGACCAACAGCTTCATGAATTAATATTGCTGGCCACCCAGGTCCGAGTACAACCTTCATCTCACCTGCTGGCGCAGGTTTACTCTCTAAATTCACTGATGCTATCCTTAAAGCTTCATCACAAACACTTTTCCAATTTTCATCTTTTAAATATGAGTCATAAGATTGTCTTCCACCAACACCGTATACACCTGTTTCTTTTCTGCCATCTTTCTCCACCATAACTGACACATTAAATCTTATTAAAGGACGGACATCTGACAAAGTCTCTCCACCAGATCTAATTATTTCTACTGACTTTTGCTCTCCCAAAAAATTAGCTGTAACTTGTTTAACCTTATCACCTTTAGATCGTAAATAATCATTTACATCGTTCAATATTTTAATTTTTTCATTAAGAGATTTTTGCTCAATAGGATTAATATTGTCGTAATACTTTTTATTTGATTTAGGAATTTCATGATTGTAAGTACCTTTGACAGATTTTAATGTTGACTTTAGATTTTCTGAAGATTGTTTTAAAGAGTTCTTAGAAATTTCATTAGAATGGGAATAAGCAACCACTTCGTCAGATATAGCTCTAAAACCAAATCCTAAATCTGAATTATAACTGGAATTTTTAATTTTGTTATCGTCTAATAATATCGATTCAGATTTTGAATTTTCCAAATATAATTCGCCATCATCACATTTTTGCAAAGTGTCTGAAATAATACTTTCAGCCTCTTTTCTAGATAAGTCAGATTTTTCAAAGAAATTACTCATAAAAGATATTAAATAGATTGTTTCATAAAATTTTCAACTAGTGTATTTTACGCATGTACATATCTGAGACAAATTAGTAATAAATTCTCTTATTATGAAAGTTTATTTTAATAATTCTTGTAAAATTTGTAAGGCTGAAATTGATCTTTATAAAAAAGAAAAAATAGAAGAAATTGATTGGGTTGATATTACAGATAATGAATTGGCTGAAAAAGAAACTTCTAAAGACAGTAAACAACTTTTAAGAAGACTTCACATCAAAGATGGTGAGAAAGTTTTAGGAGGTGCAGAGGCATTTTTATTATTATGGAAAAAAATGCCAAAATATAAATTTCTTTATAATTTTTTTAAGCTACCGATAATTTTTAACGTATTTTCTATTGTATATGAGATAGTGGCTTATTTTCTTTATCTTAAAAACAAAAAACAACTAAAAAAATCTAACTTGTGAAAAATAATAAAAATTTACTTAGTAAAGACATAGAGGATACAAACATTACTAATACTATTGAGTACATTAGTAATATAATTTTATTTTTTTTTCTTCTTAATCTAACAAAATCCTTGTCATCCAAATCGGAAATATCTCTCTCACCAACTACTGGATAATCATAAGTAAATCGCCAAGTACTTTCACCAAGTCTTGGGTCTAAATTATTATAATATGTGATCCACGCAATAATGTATCTGAAAATTAAATATAAAATTATTAAAAAGGCAGATCCTAAAATCATATGAGATATTATCTAATTAAATATAAATGTTTAATTATTATTTTTGGCTCTTTTCCTTGCGATGAGCTGTGTTAAAGAGTCTACCATGGTGTCTGAAGCTTTAAATATGTCCACATTTCTAAACTCATGGGAAAGATTTTTTTCAGGGTTTGTTTTATCCTCAATGACAATTCCTTCATCTGGAGAATTATTTTTGATGTAAATTAATAATAACCACTCATCATCTGATGACTCGTCCCATTTAATAAAAACTTCTCCAGTTTCAAATCGTCTATCTATACATCGAAAAATAGACATATCTCGTGTAATGTGTCTTTTATTTAGTTGAAATACTAAACTGCTTGCACTTCTGTAAAAACTTTCAAGTGCAAATTCAATTTTTTGTCTCGCTAAAGTATATTCCTTTTCTTTTTCTAATAAAGTTTCTCTGTCCTCATCACCTTGAAGTTTAACACCCAAGGCCTCAACTCTTTCTTTGATTTTTTGATCCCTGAGTAATCTGTATTTCTCTTTAAGTTTATCAATTCTCTCTTGTAATCCTGAATAATCTTCTCTTTTTTCTTTTAATGAAATTTTCTCAAGTTTTTCTAATTCTTTAACCTCTCTTATTCTGAATTTTTCAATTTGTTTATCTAATCTTAATTGTTTTAAAAATTGTTTTTGCTTTTCTGCTTGTTCGATTCTTAAAAGCGCTTGTTCTTTTCTTAAAAATAATTTTATGTCTTTGGTTCTCTGTTTTTCTAATCTTTCCTCTTCTTTTAGCGTTTGTTCCTTCAGCTTTAATCTTAAATTTTCTTCTTCTTCTCTCTTTTTTGCCGCCTCGATTTTTTCTTTTCTCTCTCTTTCAATTTTTTCTATTTTTATTCTTCTTTTTTCGTCGGTTTTTAATATCTTATAGTTAGAAATTGTCTCTGAAATTTTGTCAAAAAAACTCTGAATGCTTTTTTCTAAACCAAAATTAAATTTAAAATTAAACTGAGGCTTAAGTGATAATTGAAATTTAACTAATTTTAAGACTAGGCTATCTTTCTGTTTTTTCTTTATTTTTGGTTGGTAATTGATTTTTTTTGGTTTTTTAGACTTAATTTTTTTCTTTTTTTTAATTAACTTATATTTTCTTTGTTTTTTAGAGCTTTTTCTAATTCTATTTATTTTTCTTTTAACTTTGGTGGCTTTATTTTTCTTTTTCTTTTTTTTTGATTTTTTTTGTTTTTTTTTCATTTCTGAGAAGAAATGACCCTATCAATAATTTATTGATAAATATAGTCTCTAGTCACAGGTGTTGAACTATAATTTTTAGTAAGTTGAAATTGATATACAACTTGATCTCCCCACTTGAATGCCATTTCACAACCAGCAAGATAAAACTCCCACATTCTAAAAAATTTTTCATCAAACATTTTGATAATTTTATCTTTATTTTTTAGGCAATTTTCTTTCCAATGTCTCAACGTGTGTGCATAATGAAGCCTTAAAACCTCAATATCTGTAACTATTAAGCCAGCTTTTTCAATAGGGTTGGTTACTTCGCTTAAACTTGGAGTATAACCACCGGGAAAAATATATTTAGTAATCCATGGATGGGGATCTCTTGGAGGATTTACAGATCCAATGGTATGTATCAGTGAAACCCCATCATCTTTCAACATTTTTTCAATTTGTTTGAAAAATTTTTTATAAAATTTTCTTCCAACATGTTCAAACATCCCAACACTTACAATTCTATCAAATTTTTCATTTAACTCTCTGTAATCCATTAGTCTAAACTTTACTTGGTTTTCTAGATTCAATTCTTTAGCTTTTTGGGTACAATAATTAAGTTGGTTCTCTGATAAAGTAATACCCGTTACTTCACATTGAGCACTTTTGGCTATATCGATGGCAAGTGAACCCCAGCCACAACCAATATCTAAAACTTTTTGATTAGGTTTTATATTTAATTTTTTAATTATATGTTGAATTTTATTATTTTGAGCTGTTTCTAAACTGTCATTTTCATTTTTAAAATATGCACAAGAATATTGTCTCTTTGTATCTAAAAATAAGTCATACAAGTCGTCTTTAATATCATAATGGTGAGATACATTCATTTTTGATTTTTTAATAAAATTAAAATTAGTTAAATATCTATATGATCCTCTTAATCTATTGATTAAATAACTGAAAAAGTTTAATTCTCCCCTTCCAAAATTCATTAATGCAAGATCTAAAAAATCTGTCAGTGTACCGTTTTCAATTACAATTTCACCATTAGTATATGCTTCACCAAAATATAAATCAGGATGGAATAGCAATTTATAATGAAGATTTTTATTTAAAATTTTTAGTTTAATAGGGTTATCATTTGGTTGTCCTATTATGTAGTCTTTAGAATTTGCATCAGTTAATACAAAACCGCCTTTTTTAAAAACTTTATTGAGAAATCTTGCTAATTGCATTTATGCCGCTAAGGTTGATTTGTTATAAAATTCTAAATCTTTTAATCTATTTATTAATTCTTCTTCATCTTTTTGTTTTAAAAGTCTTAATGGTGGTAAAATGTTTTTGTATATTTGGTCATGTTGAGCACAGTAAGTGTGTAAACCTGAAATTAAATTATATTTATCAAAAGTTTTTCTTACATCACATAACTTATCATTGTGTAACTGCTTTTTTCCTGCAAAGAAATCATCATAAACCTGCCTAGATAATTCTGCCGTAACGTTGCATGTTGCAGTTATTATACCAGAGCATCCTAATTCCAAACCTTTTAACAATTTAATTTCTGAACCAGGTAAAATTGAAAAATTCTTAAATTTTAAATTTTCATATAAATTGTAAGAGCTATCCTTAACTCCAATTATTTGATTTGGAAATTTATTTACAAGTGTTTCTACGCAATTCAGACTAAATTTATAGCCACTTAGTTTCTCAAAATTATACAGAATAATTTTGCAATCTGGTACAGAGTTAATTATTCTAGAATAAAAATCCAAAACCTCTGCATCACCATAAGTATAATAAGCAGGAGGCATAATTAAAAATTTATTTAGTTTCAATGAAACTGCTATCTTCATAAAATTTATTGTTTCACCTAAAGAGTTTAGACCTGTGCCAATTATATGTTTATCCTGATATTTGCTTTTTGAAAGATTGTTAAGTAAGTCAATTTTTTCTGAAATAGGTATTAATTGAGACTGACCTGTGCTGCCAAATATTACTGTGCCATGACAACCTTGATCGATAAGCTTCTCAGCATGCATTATTGTTTTTTCAACATTCAGGCTTAAATCATTGTTAAGCACTGACATTGAAGCAGCAAAAATTCCACTTATTTTTGTCATAATAAAAATTTATATAAAAATATACTCAGTAAAGTTTATAAATACTATATGAAAATATTAGCAGTTCAGAGCAGAATGGGTATTGGAGATACTGTAATTTTCTTACCATTTATAAAGGCTTTGTCCAAAAAATTTAATTCACCAATTAGTATATTGGTAAAAGAAAACTCTAAAGCCAATCAATATTTACACCAGACAAAATATATTGATAAAATTCTTACCTTAGAAAGAGATAATAAAACAAATAATAGACATGGTGGTTTTTTTGGTATTTTTAAATTAGCAAAAGATTTAAAAAAATATAAATTTGATAAAATTTTTATTTTTAATTCATCTCTTAGATTTAACTTAGTTGCTAAGATATCTTGTATTCCACAAATTTACCAATATCCATTGTTTGCAAAAAACAAACAACATATAATTGAGGCTCCTAAAAAATTTTTAAAAAAAAATTTAAATTTAGACATTAATGAGGATCCTGAAGTACAAATCGATAGTGATTCAATTTCTAAAGCAGCACAAAAATTTCAAATAGATAAAAATACCACAAATATTCTCTTAGGCATAGGTGGTTCTGGACCTACAAAAAGAATTCCTGGAAAAACTTTCCTAAGCGTAATTGATAAGATATCAAATATGAAAAATTGCAGATTTTTTCTTGCAACAGGTAAGGCAAATGAAGAACAGGAAGTGTTAAACGAAATTTTGCAATCTAAATTTAAGAATTTTTGTACTCGTTTAGATAATTTAACTATTAAAGAAATTTTACCATTAATTAAGAATTGTAATGTATCCATTTGTAATGATTCAAGCTTTAGTCATTTATCCTCAGCTTTAGGTATCAAAACGATTACTTTAATGGCTGATACTCCATTAATTTATGGAAATTATAGCTCAAAAATGTTTCCGGTAATTCCAGACGGAGAAAACACAGTAACACATAATACTTTAGGTAAAGATAAAATTGATCCGCAAAAAATTTTTAAGAAATTTTTAGAAATTATTGCTTAAGAAATATCGTTTAGCACAATATCTTTAGCCTCATTAACAATTGAGGATAATCTCGAGGTTTCAGGAGAAATGTCAGGATGTATCTTTTTTTGAATTTTTATATATGCTTTATTAACATCCTCTTTGGTAACTTTTTTATTCATATCTAAATTTAAAATTTTGTAGGCCTCTGATACTGATATAGACGAAACGTTATTTGTACCTGCTTGGTTAAAAGAAAAGCGACCAGATCTTCTTAATGTTTGAATAAGTCTAAAAAGAGAAATTAATTGAAAAATGGATAAACCTTTTAATTTTAATAAAGCTAAACTTGCCAAAGTAAGAGGCAGGGTTAATAAAAATTTTCCACCGATAGCAAACAAAACTGCTAAAGCAATTAATCCTAATATAATTAAAAATCTTAGGCCTTTTGAAATTTTCCTTGATGAAATGTTGGTTATTAAACGTAGTAGAAAATAAAAAATGGTTAATATAACCACTGTATAAATTATTATATTCATATATTTTTGGTTTAATGAAAATACCACAACTTAAAAAAAAACCAGAGCTTAAATCTTGTCACAATACCACGTGGGAAGATGATTATAGTTGGATCCATCAAGATAATATTCTTGAGGTTTTAAAAGATAGTTCAAAGCTACTTCCAGATGTTAGGAAATATCTTGAAGAAGAAAATGATTTTACAGAACATAATTTAAAAGACACAAAAAAATATCAGAAAATCTTATTTGATGAAATTAAAGGTAGAATAAAGTTAGATGATGAATCATTAAAATTTAAAGATAAAGAATATGAATATTGGACTAAAACAACCGCAGTAGGAAATTATTCGATAAAACTAAGAAAGAAAATTGGGAGTGATAAAGTTGAAGAATTTTGGAACGGTGATGAAGAAAAAGAGAAATTAAAAACTGAATATTTCGGTGTAGGTGATTTAGAGGTAAGTTATAATGACAAACTTTTAGGTTATTCTTTAGATTTAAAAGGATCTGAATATTATACAATTTACATAAGAAATATTATCTCAGGAAAATTAGTCACTGAGAGAATAGAAGAAACTAGTGGAAGTATTACTTTTAGTTTGGACGACCAATATTTCTTTTATTCAAAGCTTGATGAATTTCACAGACCAAGAAAAATATTTAGACACAAAATTGGATCATCGGTCAAAGATGATGAGCTTATTTTTGAAGAGAAGAGTGAAGCATTTACTGTTGGCATAAGTTTAAGCTCAGATGAAAAATATTTTTTTATAACAACATCAGATCATAATACTTCCGAACAATATTACTTTGAGGTAACAGAAAAAAATCCAAAGCCGAAATTAATCATAAAAAGAAAAAAGGGTGTAATTTATTCAGTCAATTCTTGGGATGGATATTTTTATTGTCATACTAATGATGGTGCAGAAGATTTCAAAATTGAAAGATGTGATGATTTATTAAATCAAAAGTGGGAAATTTATATAGCTGCTAAAGAAGAGGTTTTAATTGGAGGATTAATATTTTTAAATGATTGGATTATCAGAGGGGAAAAATCAAATGCATTGGGAAAATTATTTGTAAGAAATAAACAAACAGGAATTGAGGAAGAATTAAAATTTACTGACGAATCTGTGATTGTGCCCGGTGTTTCATTGATCCAAAGAAATAAAAATACTGACTTAGTTTACTTGTCATATTCCTCTCCAAAAACACCAGGTAAAACTTATTTATACAATTTAAAAACAAAAGAAAAAAAATTAGTAAAAGAACAAGAAATCCCATCTGGTCATAATCCAGATGACTATATTGTCGAAAGACTAGAATGCCCTTCTCATGATGGAAGATTAGTTCCACTTACAATTACCAGACACAAAAAAACAAAAATTGATGGGACAGCAAATTTACTTTTATATGGCTATGGGTCATATGGAAGTTCAATGACCCCGGATTTTTCTTCAACTAGATTGAGTTTAATTGACAGAGATATTATTTGGGTAACTGCACATATTAGAGGGGGAATGGAAAAAGGAATGAAATGGTGGAAAGAAGGAAAACTTCTTAATAAAAAAAATACATTCGAAGATTATATACACGTAGCAAAGTTTTTGATTGAAAAAGGATACTCATCGAAAGGAAAAATTGTTGGTATGGGTGGATCAGCTGGAGGTTTATTAATGGGAGCGGTAGTTAATCAATCCCCAGAATTATTTCTTGGAATTGTTATGGCTGTGCCGTTTGTTGACTCATTAACAACTAACTTGGATCATTCTTTGCCACTTACTGTTGGAGAATTTGATGAATTCGGAAATGCAAAGGATAAAAAAGACCATTTTGATTATATTTATTCTTATGCTCCATATAATAATATTAAAAAAATGGATTACCCTCACATGTTAATTACTACAAGCTTAAGTGATAATAGAGTGCTATTCGATGAACCAGCAAAATTTACAGCTAAACTTAGAGATTTAAAAACTGATAATAATTTGCTTTTGTTAAAAACTGAAATGAATGCAGGTCATGGAGGTAAGTCAGGTAGAGATGGTGCCATTGAAGAAATAGCTTTTGACTACGCATTTATTTTAAAGATCTCAGAAAAAATTAAAATTTGATATCTTGAAAAAAAATAAATAACTCCCATATAAACAATGTTGGTCGCCTAATGGGGCTAACAATAAATAAACTTGCTTAACAAAGGAGGATATTATGACAAGTAAGGATTTATCTATATTCAACTCACTAAGACCTTTTTCAATTGGTTTTGACGATATGTTTGACCAATTCGAAAATATGCTTGGTAATGGTTCTTTGACTATGCAGTCAAATTACCCACCTTATAACATTAGAAAAACTGGTAAGGATATTTATGCAATTGAGGTTGCTTTAGCTGGTTTTAATAAAAATGATGTTGAAGTTGAGTTTGAGGATAATTTGTTAACTGTAAGAACTAAACAAGTTAATAAATCTGATAATAATAATGTAGATGGAGAAATAATTCATAAAGGTATTTCCCAAAGACAATTTGCCAGATCATTTACCATAGCTGATGATGTAAAAGTAAATTGTGCTGAGTTAAAAGACGGTCTTTTAACAATATCTTGTGAAAGGATTGTTCCAGAGCATAAAAAAAGAAAACTTATTGAAATTAAATAAGTATACTAAATACACCTTGCTTGCGGAGATAAATTCTCCGCAGGTAATCAAAAGCAACCGTTAGATACAAATCCAATAACAATCAATTTTGTGTTTACTTCAAATCTTCTTTCACAAGGAATTCCGTATTTCTTAGTGTTGTAAACTAAAACTAAATTCCCCTTTTCATTTTTAAAATCCTCATCTGGACTACCCAAGCTAATTTTTAGATCCTGAGAGGATTTACCTATAAATTCGCTCAATTTTTTATTTTCTTTTTCTACAATAGCGTCAGTTTTTTGTTTGATTGTTTGACAACCTAATAAAGAGAACGTTAAAAAAAAACTTAGAATTAAAAGCTTAATATTTTTCATACTTTTACAATAACAACATAATTATGGCATAAATATAAACTTATGGGTTGAAAATTGTTAATAAGAATTAGTTTTGACGGGTATTATTAGAGAGAATCAAATATTTTGCAGTTTATAGGAGGATAAATGCTTGAAAATTATTTTGAATACAAAAAACATAAAACAGATTTTAAAACAGAGGTAATTGCGGGAACAACTACGTTCTTAACAATGGCTTACATAATGTTTTTAAATCCATTCATCTTATCAGGGGAATTCGCCGGCCCTGAAAAAGGTTTCTTTGATTTCGGCGCTGTTTATACAGCAACAATTTTAGCAACTGCGTTGGCTTGTTTTATAATGGCCTTTTACGGAAAAACTTGGCCGATTGGACTTGCACCAGGTATGGGTATTAATGCATTTGTTGCTTTTGGTGTTTGTGCTGGTATGGGTTATTCTCCACAAGAAGCTCTTGGTGCAGTTTTGGTTGCAGGAGTATTGTTTTTAATTATATCACTAACACCTATTAGGGCTTGGTTAATTAATTCGATTCCAAAAAGTTTAAAACTAGGAATTGGTGCTGGTATTGGGTTGTTTCTTGCAATTATTGGATTACAAATTATGGAAGTTGTAGTTGATAATCCTGTAACGCTAGTACAACTTGGGAATTTGAGCGACCCTTTAGTTCTTCTTGGATGCGCAACATTTATTGCAATCATTGTTCTTGAAAAAATGAATGTTAAAGGAAATATCATTATAGGAATTTTATTTTTTAGTGTTATTGCTTGGGCTACTGGTCTAGCTAAATTTAATGGCTTAGCGAGTTCGCCGCCACCAATGACATACCTTTTTGAATTTGACTTATCCGCTGCCATGACTGCTGGAATGTCTACAGTAATATTTACTTTATTATTTATAGATTTTTTTGATACAGCAGGAACATTAACATCTGTTGCAAACGTTGCAGGTAAAGTTGATAAACAAGGAAAAGTTCAAGACATTAATAAAGCAATGTTGTCTGACAGCGTTGGAACTGTTGCAGGTGCTATGATGGGAACAACAACTGTTACTAGTTATGTAGAGTCAGGAGCTGGTGTAAAAGCTGGAGGTAAAACCGGGATGACTTCTCTTGTGATAGGTATATTGTTTTTAGCATGCATATTTTTTGCACCTCTTGCAACAAGTTTGCCTAAACAAATCGATGGTGCTGCTTTACTCTTTGTCTCTGTTTTATTTATTAGAAATATTACTGACATAGAATGGAATGACATTTCAGAGTCAGCCCCAGCAATTTTAGCTATGATTGCTATGCCATTAACTTATAGTATCAGTAATGGAATTGCTTTAGCATTTGTTTCATATGCTTTAATAAAAATATTTACTGGGAAATTTTCAAGTACTTCTCCAGCAATATGGGTTGTTGCAATTCTTAGTGTTGTAAGTTTTGCTGTAAGCTAAATAGAATTTAACGGGGCTAAGAACTAGCCCCGTTGACTAGTTTCTTTTTATTATTTCTTCAATGGAAAGTTCTTCATAATGTTCTGTAGGCTGAACGATCCAGGGATCTGAGTCTAATTTAATTGGGCAAAAGTCTGGCTCAAAAGAGGATGATTTTTTTTTCCATAAACATGCAGTTTTAATTTCTTTAATAAATTTTTTTGTTGGCTCGTAACCTTTTAACCATTCAATACTTTTATTTAGTGTTAGTCCTGTATCTGATAAATCATCAATTAAAAGAATTTTTTCAAAATCCTCATCTTTAGCCAGAGAACTTATTTCTCTTGCAAACATTAGTTCACCTTGTTGGTCCTCCTGACCTTTTCCTGTATAACTTTGAATAACAATGTATGCTATCGGAAGTTTTAATATTCTTGAAAGAATATCAATTATGGGTGCTGCCCCCCTCATTATACCAACTAAAACAGTTGGTTTATAATTATTATGAATTTCAATAGCTAATTTCTCAACTATTTTGGTATATTCTTCAAAACTAACTATTAATTTATCTGCCATAGATTTTTTTATCATATAAAAAAAATTAAAAAAGATTAAAAAAGGTTTTATGAAAATTTTTGACTGTTTCATGTATTTTAACGAAGAAGTACTTTTAGATCTTAGACTTAATATGTTGGATAAATATGTTGATTATTTTGTTATTGTTGAAAGCAGCTTCACTCACAAAGGTGATAAAAGGAAACTTCATTTTAATAAAAAAAAATTCGAAAAATTTAAAAATAAGATTATTTATTTAATACACGATAAAAGACCTAAAGATATTCAAGAAATTTTGAATGATGATCATGAGGATGTTAAATCAGAAAAATATATATCAAATTCAATCTTACGAGAAAATGAGCAAAGAAACTTTATTCTTGATGGATTAAAAGATGCTAACGATGAAGATTTAATTTTAATCTCAGATGTAGATGAGATACCTAACTTAGAAAGATTAGAGATTGGCAAGATTGATCAAAAAATAATTATGTTTAGACAAGAAATGTTTTACTACAAATTTAACCTTAAATTACCAAACTTTTTTTGGACTGGAACAAGAGCTTGTAAAAAGAAACATTTAAAATCTCCTCAATGGTTGAGAAATATAAAAGTTAGAAAATATTCCTTTTTTAGATTTGATGTTTTATTTTCTAAGACAAAATTTATAGACATAAAAATAATAGAGAATGGGGGGTGGCATTTTACTTACTTAAAAAATGCAAATGAAATCGAACATAAACTTAGGTCATACTTGCATCATAGAGAATTTGACTTAAATCCTATTTCAATAGACGCAATTAACAATATCATTAAAAATAAAATTGCAATTTATGATCTAACTTTAGATAAAAGGGCTCAAAAAATAGGTCATGGTAAAAAACTTGAAAAATATCCACTAGACAAATTACCAAAATTTTTGATAGATAATTTGCATAATTACCAAGAATGGATTGATTAATATGAAAAAAGGTTATTGGGTAAGTTTATACTTTAAGATTGATAATCAAGAAAATATTAAAAAATATTCAGAATTAGCAACACCTATAATTAAAAGTTATGGCGGTGTCCCATTGATAAGAGGTGGCAAGCACAACACCTTTGATGGTGATGATTTTAGTAGGACTGTTGTGTGGCAATTTCCAAGTTATGCTAAAGCATTAGAATGTCACTCCTCAAAAGAATATCAAGATAGCTGGGCTGTAGCAAAAAAAACTACAAAAAGACATATGCAAGTGGTTGAGGGATTTAGTACTGAATAGGCTCGGGATCTATACTTCTCCATAAATACCAAGTCGCAACAGAACAATAAGGACTGAATCTTTTTTTTAGTAATGCTACAAATTTTTCAGGTGGTAAATATTTTTTTCTATAATTTTTTGAAATAGCTCTTAAAAGGCCAATATCCTGAATTGGCCAAATATTTGACCTATTGTATGTGAATAACAAGATCATTTCAGCTGACCATCTTCCTATTTGTCTCAATTGTGATAAATAATTTATAGCTTCCTCATCAGACATCTTATTAATCAATTTAGGATTAAAAGTTTTTTCGATTGTTTGAGTGGCTAAACTCTTTATGCCTAAAACTTTCTGTCTACTAAGTCCACAACTTTTTAATTGAGTAAAGGTCAGTTTAGATACTGTTTTAGCATTAATCTTATTTTTACATTTCTTTTTAAATTTTAAAAAAACAGAATTTGCTGCTACTACACTTATTTGTTGCCCAATTATACTTTTGCATAAAGAAAAAAAAATATCTCGCCTTGAAGTTAAAATAGTTTCTGAGGGACTTTCATAACTTTTGATCAACTTAGAAAGAGTTCTATCTTTTTTAGATAAATACTTTTTTGCCTTAGTCCAATATTTAGGTACTTTAGTCATTGATTGGTCTGGATGTTATAATTTTTTTCTTATAAATCTCCCTTCTAAAAATTATAAGTGTTGAAACAATTACTAATAACGCCCCTATTAATGTTTTTATTGTAGGTATTTCGTCCCAAATAAAATATCCGAAAATAATAGCAAACACTAAGGTCAGATATTTTAAAGGAGTTACAAGGGATACTTCAGAATATTTATATGATTGACTTAGCCACAGATTTGAGACTCCACCGAAAATTCCTACCAAAGATAGAATTAAAAAGTGATTGAAACTAGGCATTACCCAACCGAACGGTAAAGTCAAAAAGCTTAGAAAAGTAATTGCAATAGAAAAGAAAAGAGAGATAAGCCAAACTGGCTCTGTTGTTGAAAGTTGTCTTAATGTTATTGCAACATAAGAAAGTCCTAAACAAAAAATTATTGGAAAAATATAATAGATATTTAAATTACTTATCCCTGGTTCTGTAATGATTAAAATGCCAATAAATCCAACTATCACTGCCAACCATCTGTAAATACCAACTTTTTCACTTAATAAAAATATTGAAAAAATAGTTGTAAATATTGGGGCTGCAAAAGATATACTTACTACTGTTGCTAAAGGTAATTTTCTCAAAGCAATAAAAATTGCAATTATTGCAATCAATCCAGCTATACATCTTAAAGAATGCAATCCTGGTCTTTTTGTTTTATAAAAATCATGAAGTCTTTCTCTTGGAATAATAAAAAAATAAAAAATAATCCCAAAAAAACCTCTAAAAAATAGGACTTGTCCAACTGGATAATCAACTGACCACTTAACTATAACGTCCATTAGTGAAAATCCGATAATGGACAGAAACATGTACAAAAAACCTAATTGATTTTTACTGAGCATATGAATAATTTGTAAATTAAATTAAATCTTAATCAATGGAAATAGCAGTTCTAGCACTCGGATGTTTTTGGGGACCAGAAATTAAATTTAGTAAAATTGATGGAGTTATTAAAACTGAAGTTGGATATTGTGGAGGAAATAGCTCTGTCACGACATATAAAGAGGTTTGCACTGGAAATACAAATCATGCTGAAGTTGTAAAACTAGATTTTGACGAAAAAATTATCACATACGAGAAAATTTTAAAAATATTTTTTCAAATTCATGATCCTACTACTTTAAATTCTCAAGGACCTGATTTTGGAACTCAATATAGAAGTGAAATATTTTATCTAAATGATAAACAAAAAATAGTTGCTGAGAAAGTATTAAGTGAAGTGAACGAACGTTTATCTGGAAAAGTTGTAACGAAAATATCTTTACTAAAAAATTATTGTCCTGCTGAGGAATACCATCAAAAATATTTAGAAAAAAGATAAGATGTCTTTAGTTGAAACTGATTGGTTGAGTCAAAATCTTAATAAAGTTAAAATAATTGATTGTTCATGGCATATGCCGCAAACTAAAAGAAATGGATTAGAAGAATATAAAAAACAACACATACCTAATTCAATTTTTTTTGATTTAGATGCTAATTCCAAAAAAGAAATTAATTTACCACACATGTTAGTGAACCAAAATGATTGGGTACAAATTGTATCGAAAATGGGAATAAAAAATGAGGATGAAATAGTCATATATGATAATTCAGATGTAATTAGCTCATGTAGATGTTGGTTTAATTTTATTTATTTTGGTCATAATCCTAAATTAGTTCATGTTTTGAATGGTGGGCTAAAAAAATGGATGAAAGAAAATAAAAAGGTAACAAATGATGCTACAAATATTAAAACATCTGACTACAAATGTTTTGAAAAAAAAGATCTTGTTAAAAATAAAGAACAAATTGATATCAATATTGACGAAAAGAATTTTAAATTGATAGATGCTAGGAGTAAAGAAAGATTTGATGGTAAGGTTCCAGAGCCTAGAAAAGGTTTAAGAAGTGGTAGTATAAAAAATTCTTTTTGTATACCCTTTAATCTTTGTTTAAACGAAGACAAAACATTTAAAAGTAAAAAAGACCTTAAACTTATTTTTGAAACATGTTTAAAAAATATAAATGAAAAAGATATAGTTTTTTCATGTGGTTCTGGAGTTACTGCGTGTGTTTTGGCACTAGCTTATTCTTTAATAAATGATAAGTATCATCCTTGTATTTATGACGGTTCTTGGGCTGAATACGGAATAATTTAGATAAAGATGAAGAGATCTACAAAAACAATTTCAATAATACTGGTATTTTTTTTAATTATAGCGATCGTGATTATTGGAAGAACAATGGTTGGAAACCATTTTAAAAAGAAATTTAGCAAAAGACCACCCCCAGGTATAATTGTTACAGAAGTAATTGAAAAAGAATTTTCAGAAAAAATAGAAACTTTTGGAACTGCAATCTCAAAAAAATCTAAAACTTTTAAGATAAAAAAAGATGATCTTTTTGAAGACCTAGAATTAAAAAATTTTGTTAAAAAAGGGGAAATTATAATAAAATTAAAAAGTGGAGATATAACAGCCCCATTTAGTGGGATGTTGGGATATACAGGTCTAACTGAGGACATCCTTGTTTCGAACAATATAATCATTATTACACTTGATGATAACTCTGTTGTTTACTCTGATATCAAGATCCCCGAAAATTATTCTACGTCTATAAAAAAAGGACTACCAGTAGAAGTTAGATTAACAAGCTATAAAAATAAAATATTTGTAGGTGAAGTGGACTTTGTTTCAAGTAGAATTAATGCTGACACAAGAAGTTTATTATCTAGAGTAAAAGTAGAGAACAAAGACTTAGAGTTAATTTCAGGATCATTGTTAGAGGTTGGCGTTAAATTTAATTTGAGAAATTCTTTAAGTGTTCCAGACACAAGTGTAATGATTGAGGGAGACAAGTCTTACGTTTATAAAATTAATAAAGAGAATATTGCCAATAAAACTGAGGTAAAAACAGGGATTAGGACTGATAAAAGTATAGAAATTACCTCTGGCTTAACTGAAGGTGATATTATTGTGGCTGAAGGCTTAAAAAAAGTTAGACCGCGTGGAAAAATAAAACCTATCAAAAAATAAATGTTTATCACCGAATTAAGTATTAGAAGACCGACAATATCTTGGGTCATGTCTCTAATTTTGATTGTTTTTGGATTATTTGTTTTTTGGAAATTACCAGTTAGAGAACTACCGAATGGTATACAGCCACCTGTTGTTCAAATTCAAGTAGATTACAAGTCTGCTGCAGCTTCGATAGTAGATCAAGAAGTAACACAAGTTGTTGAGGATGTTATTGGTGGTGCTGAGGGAATAAAAAACATTGATTCTAAATCTGAAAATGGAAGAAGCACAATAAATGTAGAATTTGATACTAGTATAGACTTAGATAATGCTGCCAATGATATTAGAGAGAGAGTTGCGAGAGTTATCGATAATTTGCCCTCCGAATCTGATCCTCCACAAATACTTAAAAGAGCAGCTGGTTTTACTACTACGATGTGGTTATCTCTATCATCATCAACTTGGAGTGACCTTGAGTTAGGAGATTATGCTGAAAGATACTTAGTTGATCAATTCTCAAGTGTGAAAAATGTCGGAAGAATAAGAGTTGGAGGATTAAGGGAGTTAAGTATAAGAGTATGGATAGATCCTATTAGACTTGCGGCAAATGATTTAACAATTAAAGAAGTTGAAACTGCAATGCGTGGAGAAAATATAAGTCTTCCAGCTGGTACACTTGAAGCAGATAATATTGATTTAACACTTAATTTAGATAAATCATATACTGATATTGATTCAATCAAGCAGCTGCCAATTAAAAAAACTGGTAATAAAGTTATTCTATTGTCTGATGTTGCTGAAATAGAATTTGGACCTGTTTCAGAGAAAACTCTTTTTAAAGCTCAAACTAAAGATCAAATTAATTTAAAAACTGTTGGAATTGGTATTTATGCTAGAAGTGGCGCCTCAACAGTTGAACTTTCAAAAGATATTGAGAAAAAAATTATTCAAATTAAAAAATCTTTACCAGAGGAATTAGATTTAAGAGTTTCGTTCAACAGAGCAAACTATGTAGAGGCTGCTATTGAAGAGGTGTATAAGACCTTGTTAATAGCCTTTGTTTTAGTCGTTTTAATAATTTATTTATTTCTTGGTAATTTAAAAGCTGTAATAGTACCCGCTATAGCGCTTCCTGTTAGCCTTATAGCTTCTTTTTTGGGTTTATACTTATTTGGATTATCAATAAATATTTTTGTTCTTCTAAGTTTTATTTTAGCAATAGGAATAATAACAGACGACTCTGTTATTATGACAGATGCAATTTATAGAAGAATAGAAAATGGTGAGACTCCATTAGTTGCTGCGTATAAAGGCTCTAAACAAATTTCTTTTGCAATTGTAGCTACCACATTAATTTTAATTGCAGTTTTTCTTCCATTGATTTTTATTGAGGGAATTTCTGGTACTTTATTCAGAGAAACAGCAATAGCTTTATCTTTTTCCATAGTTGTATCTTCTTTTGTTGCTTTAACATTATCCCCAATGCTTGCTAGTAAATTCTTAAATAAAAAATCCTCTAAAAAACTTTTTATTCAAAAATTTGAAAAGTTTTTTTTAAGTTTTGCAAACTTTTACAAAGAGACTTTAGATGTAATTGTAAATAAGACAAAAACTGTAAGTTTTTTTATAGTCTTAATAGTTATCGCATCAGTATTATTATTTAATTTTTCAAAAAAAGAATTATTGCCCATGGAAGATCGTGGGGCCTACTTAATTATTGGATTCACTGATGAGGGAACTTCTTTCGAATACACACAAGAACAAGCTCAGAAGGTGGAGGCTAGACTTCTTCCACTTCTTCAAGCTGAGGATAGTCCATATTCAAGATTTATAATGAGGGTTCCAGGCTTTGGAAATTCGGCTAATTCATATAATAGTTTTATAATAATTGCTTTATTAGACGACTGGAAAAATCGAAAAAAGGGACAAGAAGTTGTTTTAAGAGAAGCAATAGGAAAAATAGTAACTTTACCTCAAGCAGTTGCCTTCCCGATTTCTCCACAATCAATAAGAGTTTCTAATTACAATAAACCTGTGCAAATGGTTATTTATGGAAGCACTTATAAAGAGCTAGAAGAAATACAAAAGAAAGTAATTAGAGAAATAAGATCTAATAAAAACCTTTCAAGAATTGAGTCTGATTACAATCGAAATAAGCCAGAGGTGAAATTAATAATTAATAAAAATAAAGCTAAAGATTTAGGTGTTTCTACGAAATCAATTGGTGAAACACTTGAAACTCTTTATGGAGGGAAAAAAATTACAACTTTCAACAAATTAGGTAAAGAGTACCCTATAATTGTTCAACAATATTTGTCTGATAGAAGAAACAAAGAAGGTGTTTCAAAAATATTTGTTCGTTCAGAGACGAATGGAAAACTAATTTCCTTAGCAAATTTAGTTAGTTTTAAAGAAGAAGGTTCGGCAAAAGAACTTGCAAGATATAATAGACAGCCAGCGGTAACAATATCTGCTAATATTAATGAAGGATATACGTTAACTGAGGCTATAAGATATTTTGAAGAAGTAATGGTTAATTTAGCTCCAGAAAATCAAATTACTTGGAAAGGAAAGTCTGAAGAAATCAAAGAAACAAGTAATGAATTAATTATAATTTTTGCCTTAGCTTTACTGACTGCATACTTGGTAATGGCTGCAACTTTTAATTCTTTCATTCACCCATTTATAATTATTTTAACAGTGCCTTTAGCAATTTTTGGGGGATTAGTATTTGTTTTATTTCTAAATAGCTCAATTAACATCTTTTCTCAAATCGCACTAATTATACTGATAGGTATTTCAACAAAAAATAGTATTTTAATTGTTGATTATGCAAATCAAATTAGAACGACTGGAAAAAATATAGAATCTGCTGTGAAAGAAGCCTGTGCAGTAAGATTTAGACCAATTATAATGACATCACTAAGTACAATGATTGCAATGTTGCCACTGGTAATTGGAAATATTGGACCTGGTGCTGGTGAGGGTTCTAGACTAGCTGTAGGTTCAACAATTTTGGGAGGAATGATTATTTCAACTTTCTTTACTTTATACGTTACTCCATCAATGTATTTAGCGTTAGCCAAAAATACTAAAAGAATTGATGTTATAGATCTTGAATTAAAAAAAGAACTAACTAAAAAATAATATATTTTTTTCTATTTAATGAACTTTTACATCTCAATAACTGTTTTTTATAATTATTAGATTGTTTCTCGACTTTTTTAGCTAGTCCAATTACTTTTTTGTTTTTTTTATAATTTTTATAATTTCCCCAACCTTCATGATATGCAAGATACTGTTTGAATGCATCTGTCTTTGATATTTTTAAAATACTTTCTGATTTATTGGTGTACCATCCAATAAAGTCAACACTGTCTTTAAATCTTGCTCTTGTGGCTAATTTATTTCCGGTTTCTCTTTTATATTGATCCCAAGTCCCTTTAACTGCTTGAGAATAGCCAAAAGAACTAGAGGGTCGCTTAAAGGGTATAACTTTGAAAATTTTTTGTCTCGCTGGTTTAGCAAGCCAATCAAAATCTGACTCCATTTTAATTATTGCTAATTGAATATAAATAGGTGTACCCCATTTTTGCTCAACTTTTTTTGCATGTTTATACCATAAATATCTTTCGCTAAAAATTGAACAACTATTAGAGGTGTTTGAAGGAATTGATGAGCAACCGATTGTAAAAAAATAAATAAGAATTAATAATTTATTTTTTAAATCTCCCATATTTATTTATAAAATTATTAAGAAGAATTACAACAATAACACCCAGTAAATTTCCAAATAAATCAGGCCATTGAAAACTTCTTTCAGGTATAACTAGGTGAAAAATTTCAAGCGTTACAGACAGAAAAATTAAATATAATATCAATAAAATATTTTTCTTAGAATTGGCAAAAGTTAAAAAACCAATAATTGAAATTAACACAAATACATAAAAGTGATTTGATGATATTACAAAATCAGGTGTTATTTGAGGTTGTATACTTTTATTGTCATAAATTATCCAACCTAATAGACTTCCAGGATATAGATATAGAATAATTAAAAGGATATTATTAAAATAAAATATGATTTTATATCTAGAAAAAAATTTTGACATTTAGTTAAATGATTTTTTTATAAATAATTTTTGAATATGACAAGATGAGTTTTTTGATATTAGTAAGACATGGTCAGAGTACATGGAATCTAGAAAACAGATTTACTGGTTGGGTTGATGTTGATCTAGCAGCTCAAGGCAAAATAGAGGCTGAGAAAGCCGGTTTACTTATCAAAAATCAAAATATCAATATAGATTTTTATTATTCTTCATTTCAATTAAGGGCGAACAATACTCTAAAGATAATACAAAAAATTTTAGACTCAAAAAAAGATTTTATAAGAGCATGGCAGCTCAATGAAAGACATTATGGTGAACTTACAGGGTTGGACAAAATTGAGACAGCAAAAAAAATTGGAAAAGATAAAGTTTTCGAGTTTCGAAGATCTTGGGATGTCAAGCCTGGAAAATTAAGTAGAGAAAGCTCTTATCACCCTCTAAATATTGAAACATATCAGAAAATTCCTAAAGAGTTCATTCCTGATACAGAATCTTTAAAAGATACATACAACAGAGTTTTGGAGTATTTCAAAAAAGAGATACAACCTAAACTAATCAATAAAAATATATTAATTTCAGCTCATGGAAATTCTATAAGATCTTTATGTAAATATTTATTCAATTTAGATAATAATCAAATTACTAGTCTAGAGATCCCAACGGGAAATCCATTAATGATTAAACTTGATGACAATTTGAAAATAAATGAATGTAAATATTTAGATAAAGAGAGATCTAAGAACCTTTTAGTTTTTTAAAAATTTCTAAATTTGTTAAGTGGTAAAATTTTTTGGTACTCTCAAATCCATTTAATTGTTGTTTTATTAATAATTTGTTCCAAATTTTAGCGACTGAAAAATTTTCTACCTCATATTCATCAAACAAGTTTTTATTCAAAATTTGACAACCAGTATATATAAAGTTTTTTTCAAAGCTTTGTTTAATTATATTGTTTTCTAAATCAAAATCGCCCACAAGATTATTATCAAAGCTTAGTTTTTTATTAACCAATAACAGAATATTATTTAACTTATTTTGAAAATAATATTTTTGCATACTATTAATTTCATTCACATAATTTTCATTCCAAATAGTGTCAGGATTAAAAACAAAAAAATCTTTACTATCTGAGTGATTGATCATATTTAAAACTGCTCCACCTGTGTCTAAAATATTTTTACCATCCTCTATAATATTTATTTTTGCTGAAAAATTTTTATTCTTAAAAAAATCAATAATTTGTTCACTTAAATAAAAAGTGTTTAAAAAAATATTTTCTACTTTTAATTTTATGACAGTATTAATGCAATCCTCTAAGATTGTTTGATTTTTTATTTGAAGTAACGGCTTGGGTTTTTTAAGTGTTAAAGGATTTAATCTTTTACCAAATCCAGCACAGAGAATTAAAGCAGTATTAATTTTCATAAATCTTTTTTGAAATTATCTTTTAGTAATTTTTTTAAATCTAAGAAAATTTCATTTTGATTGATCCTTAAAGAAATCAAATCCCACGTGTAAGGTATTAGTTTTAAATAATCCTTTTTTTTATCTCGAATTGCTAGACGTGTAAATATTCCAATTATTTTGAGGTTTCTTAAAATAGATAAAATTTCAAAATCATTCTTTATTTTTTTTTTATTAAATTTTTTTTGATTTTTAATATAAGAATTAAAAATCTTCTTTTTAAGAATTTTTGATGTTTTTAATCTTACATCATCCACTAATGAGGCTAAATCATAAGCCCTATTTCCTATTAAAGCATCCTGACTATCAATTACACCTATTCTGTTGTCAATAAGCATTAAATTAGAAATATGAAAATCTCTATGGACAAATGTATCATTTTTCATCTTAAGGCATGATACTAAATTTTTAATAATCTTTTTAAACATCTTATTAAAGTTTTGTCTTTTATTTTTTGACAAATTTTTTTTTGCATACCACTCACAAAATAGATTGGCCTCTTGAATTAATATTTTATTTTTATACTCAGGAATTCGATAATATTTATTTTGAAAATTTTTGATTTTTTTATCTTTTATTGATTGTATTTGATTAAGTAATTTTATTATATCTTTAAAATACAATAATTTATTTTTTTTACTTTTCTTCAAAGTTTTAAAAATTGTCTCATTTCCGAAATCCTCAACTTCAATATTTTTATTTTTATAATTCTCTTGATATAGTTTTGGTGCTAGAATTTTGTTTTTATTCAGAATCTTACTGATTGCATCGTACACAAGAAGATTTTTAAATTTGTCTTTTTCTGCTAGAATTACAATAGAATTTAGACCATTATACTTCTTTCTAAAAAACTTTCTATGTGATGCGTCTCCTTTTAATTTTTTTAGATTTTGCATTTATCTATAATTACAAATTTAAACCTTTAATTTGTATCATTCGTTTTTTGTAATCATTTCCATATTCAAAATTTAATTCTATCAAATTTTTTGGTTTTGGTTTTATTTTTTGTGGCCACTCAACCAATGTAATAGCATTAGAAATATTATCAAATAATCCTAAATTGTGAATTTCATCTAAATTTTTTATTCTGAATAAGTCGTAATGATTGATCTTAATCTCTTTAATTTTGTACTCGTTTAATAAATTGAATGTAGGACTTGTTACCTCAGTTATTTTAAGTCTATTTTTTTTTTGTAAATTGTTAATTAGGTATCTGATAAAAGTAGTTTTTCCAACACCCATCTCCCCTACAAAAAAAACAACATGTCCTAATTTCAATTTTTTTGAAAACTTCTTTGCTAATTCCTCTGTTTTTTTTTCTGAAGGTAAACTGATAAAATCACTTTTAGTAGCGATAGGCATTAGGTTTGAAAGGTCCCTCTACTCCTACACTGATATAATCTGCTTGATCTTTTGAAAGTTTAGTTAATTTAGCACCAACTTTTTTAAGATGGAGTGTGGCTACTTTCTCGTCTAAATGCTTTGGTAAAACATAAACTTTATTTTCATAATTTTTATGATTATTCCACAACTCTATCTGAGCAATGACTTGATTTGTAAAAGAAGCGCTCATTACAAAACTTGGATGCCCTGTAGCACAACCCAAATTTACTAATCTGCCCTCTGCCAATAAAATTATTCTTTTTTTACTAGGCAATTCAATTTCATGCACTTGAGGTTTTACCTCAGTCCATTTGTAATTTTTTAATGCCTCAACCTGAATTTCATTATCGAAATGGCCTATATTACATAAAATTGCTCTATCCTTCATATCTCTCATGTGGTCAGCTGTAACAATATCTTTATTACCTGTCGCGGTTACAACAATATCTGCCTTACTGATTGCTTCATCCATTAAAACAACTTCGTATCCTTCCATTGCTGCTTGCAATGCGCATATTGGGTCTGCTTCGGTAACCAACACACGAGCTCCACTTTGTCTTAATGATGCAGCACTTCCTTTTCCAACATCACCAAACCCAGCAACAATTGCAATTTTTCCTGACATCATTACATCAGTGGCTCTTCTTATTCCGTCAACTAAGCTTTCTCTACATCCATATAGGTTATCAAATTTTGATTTGGTAACAGAATCATTCACGTTAATAGCTGGAACTAATAAAGAATTTTCTTTTTCCATTTTATTTAAAGCTTTTATCCCTGTAGTTGTCTCTTCCGAGACTCCTTTTACATCTTTTAATAAATCTTTATATTCATTGTGCATCATTGCTGTTAAGTCACCACCATCATCTAAAAGCATATTAGGTTTCCAGCTTTTCTTGCCTTCAATGGTTTGTTTTATACACCAAACATATTCCTCCTCTGTTTCTCCCTTCCACGCGTAAACAGGAATACCTGCTTTCGCAATCGCTGCTGCTGCATGGTCCTGAGTAGAAAAAATATTACAAGATGACCATCTTACTTCTGCACCTAAATCTACCAAAGTTTCAATTAATACCGCTGTTTGTATTGTCATATGCAAACAGCCTATAATTTTTGCACCCTTTAAAGGAGATTTTCCAGCATACTCTTCTCTTAAAGCCATAAGTCCTGGCATTTCACTTTCAGCAATTGAAATTTCTTTTCGTCCGAATTCTGCTTGTGATAAATCTTTTACTTTATAATCTTCCATCGTGGCTCTTCTAACAATTAAAAATTAATTAATCAATAGAACTCTTTAAACTTTTGGAAATTCTATTTCCATACTCGCACCTTTTTTATCCTGTCTATTAGATGCTTTGATTGTGGCATTATGTAAATCAACTAAATTTTTAACTATATTTAACCCTAGCCCAGAATGCTGTCCAAATTTATCTGGTCTGTTACTGTAGAATCTTTTAAATATTTTATTTGTATCTTTTTCTTTAAAACCCCGTCCCTCATCTAATATTTTTATGTATACTTTATTATCCTCTGATTTTGAAACTTGCACAATTACGTTTTTATTATCATCACTAAAAGAAATCGCGTTATCTAAAAGATTTGCAATAATTTGTTCAATTCTATTTTCAATTCCGTAAATTAAATATTTATTTTTACCGTCATTTTTATAAGAAATGTTAATTCCTCTTTTTAATTTATAAATATTATTAAAATCATCTACTACCGACTTAATTATTGGCTCAATATCTATTTTTCTAATTTTTTCTTTACTTAATGCAACTTCATCTTTTAACATTTGTGAGTAATCAGTAATCAATCTTTCGATTCTTTGCACATCGTGACTTAAAATATTAATCAATTTAAGTCTTTGTTCAGAGTCTTGTGCATCGTGTAAAATTTCAGATGCACTTTTTAATGATGCTAATGGATTACGAATTTCATGTACAAGATCAGTTGAAAAATTTTCTGCGTGTGAAATTCTTTTTTGCAATTCTAAAGTCATATCATCCAAAGAACTAGAGAGTAAACCAAGCTCATCTTTTCTTAATTTTAATGTGTCTATATTTGTTTTTTTCGTGTCTTTATTTTTTATGATTTTTGTGTAGCTAACTAAATTTTTAATAGGTTTTAAAAAATATCGATTTAAAACAAATGAAAAAATCAGGATTACGATACCAACTGCAATTGCAGTCCTAATTACAAAAGTTTTTCTTTCATCAATGGCAGCTTTAATATCATTAGCATTTTCTGTTATTGCTAAATATCCTATATTTTCTCCATCTTTCATCACGTTCTTAATGGTAGTTAATTTAAATTTATTGAATTCCTCCTCGGTAAATGTGAAATGAATTCCGAAGTTTTTAGAAGTTGCATAATTTAATAGAACGTCATTTAAAGACACATTGTTTTCATTTCCAATATCTATATTTTTTTCTTCAGTGATTTTTTTTGTTGTTTTAGAGTCCAGTACCTCTAACTCAATAGTATCCAGCCTTTGTGAAAAGGATCTTGGATCTAAATCTAATGTATCAGTATCTCCTATTAGATTCAGTTTATTGTCAAAAAATATAACTCTATCCAGGTTCTGAAAAAGAAATCGTGTTGAAAACAAAAACTTTCTAATATCTTTTTCAACAAATTTTACATTTAATCTTGTTAAATTATCAATTGTATTATTGATTACCTCGATATGATTTGAGGATTTTTTTTTGATTAAATTTGGTTGAACATTTTTTAAATAAACGAATGTGAAAAGCCCTATAATTGTAAAAAAAATAGAATTTATGAATAAAAATTTTTTTAAAATTGATAAGTTCTTAAGAAAATTGCTGAGCATTAACTAACATTCCATCTATATCCGCTTCCATATCTGGTTTCTATAGCTGAAAATTCAGGATCAACTTTTTTGAATTTTTTTCTTATTCTTTTAACATGACTATCAATTGTTCTATCTTCAATATCTGTATCTTCTCTATAAGCTATGTCCATTAATTGAGCTCTCTCTTTTATAATTCCTGGTCTTTTAGCTAACTCTTTTACAAGTAAAAATTCTGTGGTAGTCAATTTGTCAGGCAATTGTTTACCATTCCATTCGCACTCTAATTGAGAAGGATCCAGTTTTAATTTTCCATGTGATATAATACTTTTATTTTCCTCTAAAGTTTCTTTGGAATCTTTTTTTCTAAGTTGAACTCTAATTCTCTCAATTAAAACTTTAATTGAAAAACCACCTGATTTTTTTACAAAATCATCAGCACCCAGTTTCAATCCTAATAATTCATCAATTTCATCATCCTTAGAGGTCAGAAATATAACTGGCAATGAGGTTTTTTTTCTCAATTTTTTTAATAACTCCTCACCGTCCATTTTTGGCATCTTTATATCAACAATAGCTAGGTCTGGTGGTGTTCTTGTTAATCCAATTAAAGCACTCTCTCCATCAATGTAAGTCTGAACTTTAAAGCCTTCTTTTTCTAGAGCAATACTTAAGCTGGTTAAAATATTTCTGTCATCATCTACTAAAGCAATTGTTTGTTTTTGCATACTTAATTATAAAAATACTAAATTGTTCTAATTTGGGCAAATAAATTAATGTAGTGTACCCCAATTTTCTCCAGTGTTTAAATCCACTGTTAAAGGTATTGAAAAAGAGTGTTGATCACTCTCAGCAACACTAGACATTTCATCAATTATTACTTTAGATATTTTTTTTACTTCATCTTTAGGGCTTTCAAAAATTAGTTCATCATGGATCTGAAGCAACATCTTTGTTTTATTTACTTTTTGTTCCTTTAACTTTTTATCAATTCTTATCATCGCTAATCTCATAATTTCAGCCGCAGAACCTTGTATTGGAGCATTTATTGCTGCACGTTCTTGAAAGTTTCTCACATTATAATTTTTATCATTTATATTTATAAAATGAGATCTTCTTCCAAAAATGTTACTTACATATCCACTTTTTCTACAGAATTTAATTGTTCGATCCATATAGACTTTTATTTCAGGGAACCTTGAGAAATATGAATTTAGAAACTCTTCAGCCTCAAAATTCGTAACATTTATTTGCTTCGCTAATCCATACTGAGAAATTCCATAGATTATTCCAAAGTTTATTGCTTTAGCCTTTCTTCTTTGATCTTGATTTACCTTATTAATATCAATATTAAAAATTTGGCTAGCAGTAAGAGAATGTATGTCCTCATTATTTTGAAAAGCTTTTTTTAATTCTTTAACATCAGCTAAATCAGCTAAAATTCTCATTTCAATTTGATTATAGTCTGCAGAAATCAAAATGTTATCCTTATCAGCAATAAAGGCTTTACGAATATCTCTGCCATCTTCTGATTTAATCGGAATATTCTGCAAATTAGGGTCACTTGAAGCTAATCGTCCTGTAGTCGTTGCTGCTAATAAAAAAGAAGTGTGAACTTTTTTTGTATCAGGATTAATATGTTCAGGTAAAGAGTCTGAATATGTATTTTTTAGTTTTGAAACTTGCCGCCAGTCTAAGACTAATTGTGGAAATCTATGACCTTTAAAAGCGAGATCTTCTAGTACTGAGGCACTTGTTGCAAAACTTCCCTTTTTAGTTTTTTTTAAATCTGCAATCTTTAGATCATTGTATAAAATTTCACCTAGTTGTTTAGGAGAAGCAATATTAAATTCTTTTTTTGAGAGTTTAAAAACTTCTTTCTGAATTTTTTCAATCTTTTTTTCAAATTTAGTAGATAATGTTTTTAGAAACTTTTTATCAACTTTAATACCCTGTATTTCCATATCAGCCAATATTCTAAGTAATGGCTTTTCGAAAATTTCATAAATATTAATCATTTTTTCTTCTTTCAAACTTTTATAAAATTTTTTATATAGTCTATAAGTTATGTCAGCGTCCTCAGCGGCATAATCTTTTGCTTTTTCTAAATCGACCTCACTAAAATTTATCTGTTTCTTTCCAGAACCAACTAATTCTTTGAATTTTATTGTTTTATGATCCAGGTGAATTTCAGATAACGTATCCATATTGTGTCTATTTTTTCCAGCATCAAGCACATAAGACATTAGCATGGTGTCCTCCATCGCTGATACGGTTATCCCATGATTAAAAAATACAATAAAATCAAATTTAATATTCTGACCTATTTTTTTGATACTTGGATCTTCAAGTAAAGGTTTTAATTTTTTAAGCACAATGTCTTTATCAATGCACTTTTTTGAATTATGTCCTATTGGTATGTAACAAGCTTTTCCAATCTTAGAGCTCAGAGATACTCCAACTAAATCGGCTTGATGAGGATCTAAAGAATTTGTTTCTGTATCAACTGCAACTTCTCCAATTTCTTCAGCTTCTTTAATCCAATCATCAATTTTACTGTGTTCTGTTATTAAAAAATAATCTTTTTTATCTATTTCAACTTTTTTTTCCTTTATCTGAACATCCTTTTTTTTACCATTAAAATCTGGCTCCCCATAAACAGAAATAGCAGAGCTAAGCAACCTATTAAACTCCATTTCTCGTAGAAATTTATAAAGTTTATCTTTATCAATTCTTTTTAATTCAAAATCATTGAGTTTCATTTCAATTGGAGCATCGTGCTTTAATGTTACTAACTTTTTGCTTATTAAAGCCTTATCTTTATTGTTTAGTAGAGTCTCTCTTCTCTTATTTTGTTTGATTTCATCCGCTGATTTTAGAAGTGTCTCTAAATCACCATACTTATTAATCAATTCTGCTGCAGTTTTTACACCAATTCCAGGAACACCAGGAACGTTATCGCTGCTATCCCCAGCTAGAGCCTGAACATCTATAACTTTATCTGGATCTACTCCAAATTTGTTTTTTACATCCTCATTAGAGATGAACTTATTTTTCATTGGATCAAAAATACGAACATCTTTTCTATATAATTGCATCAAATCTTTATCTGATGAAACAATTGTCACCTTTGCTCCTTTTTTTAAAATTTGATCAACGTAAGTTGCAATTAAATCATCTGCTTCATAATTGACTAATTCAACAGAGGGTAAATTAAAAGCTAAAACTGATTTTCTTATATATTCAAATTGTGGTGCTAAGTCATCTGGTGCCTCAGATCGATTGGCTTTGTAATCACTATAAATTTCATTTCTAAAAGTCTTTCTAGCTGAGTCAAAAATTACAGCAAAATGAGTTGGTTTCTGAAGATTTTCATTTGATTTTGAGTCTTCAAGAAGTTTAAACAACATACTGCAAAAACCACTTACTGCTCCAGTCGGTAATCCATCGCTTTTTCGAGTTAATGGTGGTAAGGCATAATATGCTCTAAATATATAACCTGATCCATCAATTAGATAAAAATGATCTGTTTTTTGAATCTTATTCATTAAAATTTAATATAGATTAAAGATAAAAATAAGAGTATTATTTTTTATGGAACTTATAAAGCAAAATACTCAAAACCAGCTTGTAAAATCATTATTAATTATCTTTATAGGTTCAATAGTTCTTACGATTTCAGCCAAAATCAAGATACCCTTTTATCCAGTTCCAATGACTATGCAAACATTTATAGTTTTATTTTTAGGTATTAGCTTCGGATATAAAATAGCTCTGGCCACTGTAAGTTTATACTTATTAGAAGGTATATTAGGTTTACCAGTATTTTCTAATTCTCCTGAAAGAGGAATTGGTTTGGCTTATTTTACAGGTCCAACAATGGGATATTTAATTGGATTTTTATCTGCGTGTTTTTTAGCCTCATACGTAAAAAATAATGATAATTATTTTTTAATTTTTCTTAAATTAATATTTTCAGTTTCAACAATTTATATCCTGGGTATACTATGGCTAGGTTCATTAATTGGTTGGGATAAACCTGTTTTAAAATTAGGTGTAATGCCTTTTTTAGTTGCTGAAATTTTCAAAATTTGTCTTCTTACTTTAATAGCAAAAAAAATTCTAAAATTTAGAAAATTTATTTAGGCGATCTTTTAGATAGGATCCTTTGAAGAGTTCTTCTGTGCATTTTAAGCCTTCTCGCAGTCTCTGAAACATTTCTATTACATAATTCAAATACTCTATGAATATGTTCCCATTTAACCCGATCTGCTGACATTGGGTTTTCAGGTGGTGCAGCTTTTTTTGATGGATCTGCTAATAAAGCTTTTTCTACATCGTCTGCATCAGCTGGTTTAGCTAAATAGTCAATAGCGCCCTCTTTGATTGCAGCTACAGCAGTTGGAATATTTCCATATCCAGTTAGCATTATGATTCGACTTAATGAATTTGATGATTGGATTTCTTTTACAACCTCTAATCCATTCCCATCATTTAATCTAAGATCAACTACTGCAAAACCTGGTTTTTTAACTTTAACCATGTCTTTTCCTTTTTGCACACTCTCAGCTTGTAAGACTTCAAATCCCTTCTTTTCCATAGCTCTCGCTAATCTCTCCCTAAAAGGATTGTCATCATCCACGATTAATAAGGATTTATTGTCAAAATCAGCCAAATTTTGTAATGGAGCTTGGTTTTTCATTAGGCTTATATGATCACTTTTTTCCACAATTCAATAGGCCATTATTTGCTTTACATTGAATAACTATTGAATTAATTGCTCGGTTATTAAAGTTTTTTTAAATAAAAGACTTTTTTTTTGTTAAATTTTTTTTGGGGGGCATTTAAAATGCAAAAATTTAAGTCAGTTGAGGAATTAGTTAACCAACTGAAACCGGAAAAACCTGTCTATTGTATAAGAAAGAATTCTATTCTTTCTGCTTCAAAATTCTTTCAAAAGAAGTTTCCAGGAAAAATACTATATGCTGTAAAAACTAATCCCCATCCTGAAGTTATTAAAACTTTGATAAAAAGTGGAATTAATCAATTTGACGTTGCGTCTATCGAAGAAATTAAAGCAGTAAGGAAATTTGATAATACTGCGAAATGTTCTTTTATGCATACAGTTAAAAGTAGAGAGAGTATTAAAGAAGCATATTTTAAGTTTGGAATAAAAACTTTCGCTTTAGATACTAAAGATGAATTAATAAAAATTATCAAAACAACAGACAACGCTAGAGATTTAGAATTATTTATTAGAGTTGCTGTTTCCAATGAGCATGCTGAAATAGATTTATCAAAAAAATTCGGTGCCTTGAATTCTGAAGCTTCAGGACTGTTAAGACTTGCAAAACTTCATTCAAAAAAAATTGGCTTAAGTTTTCATGTTGGTTCCCAATGTATGCATCCAATTTCATACTCTAAAGGGATTAATGAAATGGGAAATATAATTAAAAAAACTAAGATAATTCCAGATTATATTAATATCGGTGGAGGCTTCCCGACAATTTATCCTGATCTTGTGCCTCTATCTTTAGAAAGTTATATGGAGGAAATTAAAAAAAGTTTAGAAAATTTAAATTTAAAGAATATGCCTCAAATAATTTGTGAACCTGGAAGAGCTTTGGTTGCAGAAAGTGGATCAACAATTGTGAGAGTTAATTTAAGAAAAAAACAAAAACTTTATATTAATGATGGTACTTACGGCACACTTTTTGATGCTGGAACACCTAATATAGTTTTTCCATCAAAATTAATTAAAGAAAATTCAAGTAAGATTATTTCAAAGAAAATGACTGCATTTGATTTTTATGGACCAACATGTGACAGTATGGATTATATGAAAGGCCCTTTCCTACTTCCGAATAATATCAAAGAAAATGATTACATTGAACTTGGTCAATTAGGATCATATGGTTTAACTTTTAGAACTCAATTTAATGGTTATTACTCTGATGAGATTTATGAGGTTGAGGATAACCCAATAATGTCTATGTATGATAAGAATTCAGACAAAGCTACTCTAGTTGCTTAATGTCAGAAAATAAAAATCTTGGTCACAACAGTAAAAAAGATTTCCTAAAAAAACCTATAGAGCATATAGATATTACATCATTCGATTCTAGAAAAATTATCTCTTCTATGGAAAAAATGTCATTTGTTTCAAGAGAAACGGCTAATGCAGCTAATATTTACAATGAAATGTTGAAAGACAAAGAATGCACAATTTTTTTAACATTAGCAGGTTCAACATCTGCTGCAGGTTGTATGAATATTTATAAAGATTTAGTTAAATATAATATGGTTGATGCAATAGTGGCAACTGGCGCTTCAATAATTGATATGGATTTTTTTGAAGCTCTTGGTTTTAAACACTATCAAGGGTCTCAATTCCAAGATGATACTGAATTAAGAAAAAATTACATCGATAGAATTTACGACACATACATAGATGAAGATGAGTTACAGATTTGCGATAAAAAAATATGTGAAATTGCGGATACCCTGGAACCTAGAAGCTATACATCAAGAGAATTTATTAAAGAGATTGGTAAATATTTAAAAAAAAATTCTATAAAAAAAGACTCTTTGATTGAAACAGCGTACGATAATGATGTTCCAATTTTTTGTCCAGCTTTCACCGACTCCAGTGCTGGATTTGGATTAGTTATACATCAAGAAAAAAATCCAAAAAAACATATGACAATCGACTCTATAAGAGAATTTAGAGAATTGACTGAAATTAAAATACGCTCGAAAGGATCAGGTTTATTTATGATTGGTGGCGGTGTTCCAAAAAATTTTATTCAAGACACCGTGATTTGTGCTGAGTTGTTGGGCAAGGAAGTTGACATGCACAAATATGCTGTACAAATTACGGTTGCTGACTCTAGAGACGGTGCATGCAGTAGTTCGACATTAAAAGAAGCAAGTTCATGGGGTAAAGTTGATGTTACTAAAGAACAGATGGTATTTGCTGAAGCCACTAGTGTACTACCCCTAATAGCTAGCGACGCTTATCACAGAGGTGAGTGGAAAAATAGGGATAAGAAAAAATTCACAAAAATTTTTGAGTAAAAATTGAAATATTTATCAAATAGAAATGGATTTTTGGGAGTCGATAATAAATTTAATTTCAAAGAAAAGGTTGTTGTGATTCCATTTGGGCTTGAAAAAACTGTTAGTTATGGTGGTGGCACCAGAAATGGACCTAAAGAAATTATAAAGGCCTCTCATCAAGTGGAATTATATGACGAAGAGCTAAATTGTGAACCTTATAAAAAAATCGGGATTAAAACATTAAAGCCTTTTAAGATTCATAAAAATATCAAAAAGGCTCTCGCGAAAATGTCAAATATAAATAAAGAAATTTTAGATAAAAGACTTTTTCCAATCACGTTTGGAGGAGAACATTCAATAACACCCGGATGTATTTATCCATTTATTAAAAAATACAAAAAAATTTGTCTCTTACATTTCGATGCTCATGCTGATTTAAGAAATAGTTACAATGGTGAAAAGTTCTCTCATGCGTCAGCAATAAGAAGGTGCTTAGACCATAAAAATATATCATTAATATCTTTTGGGATCAGAAATATATCAGAAAGTGAAATTCCATTTTTAAAAAAGAATAAATCGAGAATAAATATTTTTTGGGCAAAAGATAAATCAAAATGGGATTTAACAAAATTTAAAAAACTTATAAAAAATAAGACAGTTTATTTAACATTTGATGTCGATGGATTTGACTCAAGTATCATGCCAGCCACTGGGACTCCTGAACCTGGTGGATTATTATGGGATGAAACGCTTAATATAATTAAAATAGCTGCAAAAAATTCAAACATCGTTGGTGCTGACATCAATGAATTAGCACCTATTAAAGGTTTTAATTCATACAACTTTCTTGTTGCAAAGCTCGCTTATAAAATATTGTCATATAAATTTTTGATTTAAGCTTTAATTGGCTTAAAAGTTTTTAAAAGTAATCTAAATGGTATCAGCATGATTAAAGCTACTATTACTTTTACAATCAAATCTCCGACAGAAAGTGTAACCCATGGCACGCCAGTCCCATAAAATGATATTGAAAAAAACAAAAATGTATCGATTGTTGAGCCAATCATTGAGGATGTTAATGGTGCAACAAACCATTCTTTCTTTCTTAATCTGTCAAATATTTGGACATCTAATAATTGTGCAGTCAAAAATGCAACTCCAGATCCAATAGCTATACGAATAGATATAAAATCTGCAAAATCTGTAGAAAATAAAACTGTAAAACCAATTCCTAGCACAAAGCCAAAATATACAATTTTTCTTGCAACTCTTTTTCCATAAGATCTATTAGCTAAATCTGTAATTAAAAAAGCGATCGGATAAGAGAATGCTCCATAGGTTAATATTTCATTTAATCCATAATAATTAATTGGAAATTGAACAAGATAATTAGAAGATAGGACAACAACACCCATCAAAAATGATAGAAGTAAAAACGATTTACTCATTAAGCTGTTTTAGATTGTGCTGTTTTTTTTTGAAACGGAGATTTAATTAATAAGCTTTTTTTTAGTTTTTTTAATCTAGGAGATAAATTTTTATTTTTTACAGATTTTAAAAATTCATCAAAACTACCTTTTTTATCTACTGATCTAACCCCTGCATTGCTCACTGTTAATTTTAGGCTTCTTTTTAAAAGTTCACTTGTAAATTTTACTTTTTTTAAATTAGGTAAGAATCTTCTTTTTGTCTTATTGTTAGCATGACTAACGTTATGACCTTTCATTGGATTTTTCCCAGTTAATTCGCATTTTTTTGTCATAATTTGTTCGACTATATAAAGTGAGATATTGATGGCGTCAAGTTTATTAGATTATTCTAATCCTTTTTTCCTACTATTTCATTAAAGTTTTTTACTCCATCTTTTAATAATATTTCCTTGAGTTCTTTTTTAATTAGACCAACAATATTTGGACCTCTAAAAACCATGCCTGTATAAAGTTGTAAATAATCAGCTCCTGCTAAAAATTTTTGATAAGCAGATCTGCCAGAGTCCACCCCACCTACGCCTATAATTTTGATTCTGCCTTTTAAAACTTTATAAAATTTTCTGATCAATTCTGAAGATTTTAACTCAATAGGTTTCCCGGATAATCCTCCTTTTTGATGGCTTTGAGTATTTTGTAAATTTTCTCTTGTTGTATCAGATGTGTTAGAAATAATAGCAGCTTCTATCTGGTTATCTAAAAGCACTTCAGAAATTTTCATAATTTCTTTATCATTAATATCTGGTGATACTTTTACCGCTATAGGCGTTTTAGAGTTAAGATCTCTCTTCTCTTTTTCTATTAGTTTTAAAAGATCATCTAATTTTTTTTGATCATGAAAGTTTCTTAAATCTTCGGTGTTTGGTGAGGAAATATTAATAGTAATATAGTCAGAGACCCCATTAAATATCTTTAAACACTGTATATAATCATTTGTTCTATCTTCTGAGTCTTTATTAGGTCCAATATTTATTCCAAGTAATCCGGTTGGATTATTTCTTTTAATTCGATCTACAATATTTTTTGAACCTAGGTTATTGAAACCAAGTCTATTTATAAGGGCCTCATCCTCTACCAGTCTAAAAACTCTAGGTTTGGGATTTCCATATTGTTCTAACGGTGTAACAGTTCCTACTTCGACGAAACCAAACCCTAAATTGAACAATGAATTATATACCTCGGCATTCTTATCAAATCCTGCTGCCATACCAATTGGATTTTCTATTTCTTTATTAAATAATTTAGTCTTAAAAAGAGGATTATTTTTTTCTTCATCTAAAATATTTGGAATAAAATTAAATTTTAGTGACTTTATCGCTAAACTATGAGCCGTCTCGGGATCTAATTTAAAAATTAAAGATCTTAAATTTGAAAACATTATTTAATTTTATTTAATATAAGATCTTTTGTTTCTTTCACACCAAAAAAACTTATAAAAAAACCCATCCTTGGACCATTTTCGTCTCCAAAAACTACTTCATAAATTAATTTAAACCAATCTCGAAGGTTCTCAGTGTATCCATTTTCTTTACCAGTCGAATATATCATTGTTTGAATATCTTCTGGTTTCATTTTGTCGTCACATTTATCTAAAGTTTTTACCAGAGCTTCTAAAGCTTTTTTTTCTTCACCATTAGGCTTTTTATATTTTTTTTTCAATTTTATTACGTCGTTATAATATTTTATTGCATAGCCTACTAAATTATCAAAGATAGGATTATCTTTCTCCAAAATGTCTTTTTTATATTTTTTAACAAATTTCCAAAGGAGTTCTTTGCTGTCAGCATTACTTGTTTCGACTAAGTTTAATAACATTGAAAATGACATAATCATATTTTCTTTAGGCACCAAACTATTATGAACATGCCATACAGGATTCATAAGTAGCTGCAACTCATTTTGATTTTTTGCTTTCTCAATCAGATCCAAATAATCATCGACAGTTTTTGAAACTATTTCTTTGTAAAGTTTTTTTGCTCTTTTTGGATTTTGATACATATACAGTGACAAACTTTCAGGAGAGGCATACTCTAACCATTGATCAATAGTGATGCCGTTTCCCTTTGATTTTGAAATCTTCTCTCCTTTTTCATCCAAAAATAGTTCATATGCAAACCCTGAGGGATTTGTTTTCCCAATCAATTTGATAATTTTTGTTGAAAGTATTGCGCTCTCTATAAGATCTTTTCCATACATTTCAAAATCAACATCTAGTGCATACCATCTCATAGCCCAATCAACTTTCCACTGTAATTTACAATTTCCATCATAAATGCTTGTTTCCAAATCTTTTCCATTATTATCAAAAACAATAATAGATTTTTCTTTATTAATATTTTTTACAGGTATTTCTAAAACATGACCTGTAACCGGACAAATTGGAAGAAATGGGCTGTACGTTTTTTGTCTCTCTTTTCCTAGTGTAGGAAGTATTATATTCATTATACCATCATAATTCTCTAAAATAACTTGGAGAGAAGAGTTAAAGAAACCTGATTTATAAAGTGATGTTGAGCTTTTAAAATTATATTTAAATTTAAAATTGTCTAAAAATTTTTTTAACATTTCATTATTATGCTCACCAAAACTATTAAATTTTTGAAAGGGATCAGGCACATTAGTAAGCGGTTTGTGCAAATTTTTTTCTAATAATTCTTTTTGTGGAACGTTGTCAGGTACTTTTCTAAGACCGTCCATATCATCTGAAAAAGTAATGATTTCGGTTGGTAAATCAGTCAAATGTTTTAGTGCATTTACAATCATTGATGTCCTTGCAACTTCTCCAAAAGTTCCTATATGTGGAAGGCCACTAGGACCATAACCTGTTTGGAGAATTATTTTGCCTTTTTTTTCTATAAAAGATTTTCTTTCTCGAAGCATTTTTTTTGCTTCAACGAAAGGCCATGCACTTGTTTTATCAAAATTCTCTTTTTTAATCATGATTAATTCAAATAAAATCTTAAATTAACGCTTTAACTTATTCTTATAGAGTTGAAATTTATTTACCATAAAATAATGTTCTATCAAAATGTCTAATTATAAAACTGTTTTTTTTACACTTGGAATTCTTCAAATAATTCTTGGAATTTTTATGTTGATCCCAATATTTGTTCAATTTTTTTTTAAAGAAATTGACTCCTCTTTTTTTGGTGCCTCAATTATTACAATTATTTTTGGTACGCTATTTTTTTTATCTAATCTTGATCATGATAAGAAGTTAAATTTACAGCAAGCTTTTTTATTGACCGCGTTATCTTGGCTAAGTATCGCAATTTTTGGTTCACTTCCTCTAATATTTTCTGAAGTCAATTTTTCGTTTACCAATGCATTTTTTGAGAGTATGTCAGGCATTACAACAACTGGTTCAACAATCATTCCAAACTTAGAGGAGATGCCCAAAGCAATTTTGCTTTGGAGAGCAATTCTTCAATGGTTGGGTGGTATTGGAATAATTGTTATGGCAATCACTTTGATGCCAATAATGAATGTTGGTGGTATGCAACTATTCAAAATTTCTAACAGTGACTCATCAGAAAAAATTCTTCCTAAATCGAAAGAAATTGCGTTGAGATTAATTTACATTTATTCAGGTCTCACTACTCTTTGCGCAATATCATATAAAATTCTTGGGATGAATACTTTTGATAGTATAACTCATTCTATGACAACAATAGCAACTGGGGGTTTTTCAAACTATAACGAGTCCATTGGTTTCTTTAACAGTTTTTCAATAGAAATTTCAGCAATGATTTTTATTATCTTGGGAAGTTTACCTTTTATCGCTTATATCAAATTCTTAAACGGTAATAGAAGAATATTTTTTTCAGATATTCAAATTAGAACTTTTTTGAAAATAATCTTAATAAGTATTCTGATCTTATCAATTTATTTGTTTTTAGATAAATCATCTGAATTAAACTTAAGAACAGTTTTATTCAATGTAATATCAATTTTGACAGGAACTGGATATGTAAATGCACAATTTGATAACTGGGGTGGATTTCCTTTAATTATATTTATAGGTTTAATGTTTATTGGTGGATGTGCAGGCTCAACAACCTGTGGTATAAAAATATTTAGATTTCAAATACTTTATTCATTTGTTTTGAATCAACTTAAAAAAATTGTTTATCCTAAGGGAATTTTTGTTCTAAAATATAACCAAAGTCCTGTTGATGATAAATTTACTGCATCAATTATCTCTTTCATTTATATGTACCTGGTAATTTTTTTTGCGATTACAGCATTATTATCTTTGACAGGTCTTGACTTTATTACTTCAATTTCTGGTGCTGCAACATCTATTTCAAATGTAGGACCTGGCCTAGGTTCAACTATTGGGCCAAACGGAAATTTTTCATCACTACCTGATATCTCTAAGTGGATTTTAAGTTTTGGTATGATTTTGGGTAGATTAGAATTATTTGCAATTCTTGTATTATTTTTACCATCTTTTTGGAGGAATTAAATTTGATAGAAATTAAAAAAAACTCTTTGTCTGAAATGTTCTCGGTTTATTTTGACAAAAGAATGCTCAAAATTTTATTGCTCGGTGCAATATCAGGGTTTCCATGGGTTTTGATTGGAAGTAGTCTAAGTTTATGGTTAAAAGAAGATGGATTAAGTAGATCAACTGTTGGATGGGCTGGATTAATTTTTGCAGTTTATGCTTTTAATTATCTGTGGGCACCTTTGATAGATAGAATACAAATACCGTATTTGACAAAAAAAATAGGTCACAGAAGAGGGTGGATTGTTTTGATGCAAATTATCATCTTACTCTCACTTGCTCTTTGGAGTTTACTCGATCCATCTGAAAATTTAGCTTTAGTTGTTTCAATAGGCTTAATAATTGCTATAGCATCATCAACTCAAGATATAACAGTTGATGCTTTAAGAATTGAACAGATTGGTGAGAATGAGGGAAAATCTATGGCTGCTGGGGCCGCAATGGCGGTTGTCGGTTGGTGGACAGGATATAAGTTAGGTGGGGTACTATCATTATTTGCAGCAGATATTCTTCAAAACATTGGTTTTGAAAATTATTGGCAACTAACTTTCTTAATTTTGGGGATTTTGGTAATTTTAATGAACATTGGCTTAATGTTCATTGACGAGTCTGGAAATTTGGAGAGACAAGATCAACAAAAAGAAAATGATAAATTGATATCATCTCAATTTAAAAATGAAAATATATTTACAAAATTGATAACTTGGATTGCTGGAACAATAAGTGGCCCAATCATTAGTTTTTTTAAAAAAAATGGCTTTTCGATTGCTCTAGGAATTTTAGGATTTGTTTTTTTATTTAAAGTGGGGGAGGCATTTCTTGGAAGGATGTCTATAATTTTTTATAAAGAAATAGGTTTTAGTAAGTCGGATATCGCTATTTACTCTAAAACGTTAGGTTGGATCACTACTGTGACGTTTACTCTTTTGGGTGGACTTTTTGTAATAAGATCCGGGGTTTTAAAAGCAATGTTTTTTGCTGGAGTAATTATGGCAAGCACAAACCTTTTATTTAGTGTGTTGGCCTGGAGCGATAAATCAGAATTTTTATTTGCTATTGCAGTTATTTTTGATGATATAGCTGCTGCATTTGCAACAGTAGCTTTTGTAGCCTTTATATCTATGCTCGTAGACAGGGCCTATACAGCAACTCAATATGCGCTCTTAGCATCAATAGGCACTGCTGGTAGAACAACTTTAGCCTCCTCCTCTGGCGCCCTTGTTGATTGGTTAAATGGTGATTGGGGAATATTTTTTATTTTGACTGCACTAATGGTCATTCCTTCATTAATAATCTTATGGATTATGAAAAATAAACTACAACTAAGTGAAAAATAATTTTTTAAATAAATCTGTAGCTAACATTTACTTTAAACCATCTTCTAATTCTGAGGTAGTTTCACAAATTCTATATGGAGATAAATTTAAGATTCTGTTGAAAAGAAAAAAATATATAAAAATAAAAACTCATTATGACAATTATATTGGATATATAAAAAAAGATAAGTTTTTAGAAAATTTTAAACCCTCACATAAAATTTCAAAAATTAAATCTAGAATTTTCTTTAAAAGAGGTAAAAGATTTTTGTCTTCAAACGATTATCTATATTATGGATCTGGTGTTTGTAAACGCAATGAAAATAAAAAATATATAAAATTTGAAAAAAATAAATGGATCAAAAAAACTGATGTCAAAAATATTGATCATCATGAAAAAAATTATGTCAAAATATTTAAATTTTTTTTAAACACAAAATACTTATGGGGCGGAAAAACTTGTGTTGGGATTGATTGTTCAGCATTAATTCAAATCTATTTTTATTACAATAGAATATTTTTTCCAAGAGATACAAAAGATCAAATAAGATTTTGTAAAAGAAAAAGAGGTAGAAATCAGCTTAAAGGAGACATCATATTTTGGAAAGGACATGTTGGTGTATGTCTAAATAAGTCTAGATTTATTCATGCTTATGGACCAAAAAAGAAGGTGTTAATAATGCCAACAGCACAAACAATTAAATTAATTGATAAAACCGCAAATCTGAAAGTTAAAAAAGTAAGTAATATTAATAATATTTAATCTCTACCAAAGTCAGGTTTGTTTATATCTTGCTTTAATTTAATAATTTTAGACCTAACTTCTTTAGTCTGAGATAATTTTTTTAAAATTGATCTATTATTTTTAGAATTTATATCTTTTTTGAAAGATTTTAAGTTTTTGATAAATAAATCTATAGCTTTTGTAACATTAACCTTATTATCAAAAAAAATATCTCTCCACATAATTTCATTTGAAGCAGCTATTCTTGAAAAATCTCTCAACCCCCCAGCACTGTATTTGATAAGCCCAAATTTGAGTATTTTTTCAAAATCTTGAGCCGATTTAACCAAATTATAAGCAATTAAATGTGGTAAATGACTTGTGATAGAAAAAACTTTGTCATGTTTTTCAGAGTTCATAATAACAGTTTTTGAGCCCATCTTTTTCCAAAAAGAAATTAAAAATTTTAAATTCTTAGAACTTGTTTTTTTATCCTTAATTAATACACACCATTTATCCTCGAACATATCAGCTTTTCCAAATTCTGGTCCACTCATCTCTGATCCAGCGATAGGGTGACTCCTAATCCAATTTATACCACGCTTCAAAAATTTTTTAATTATTTTTGATGACTCTATTTTTGAAGATCCCACGTCAGTAATTAGTGTCTTTGGCGAAATAGTTTTATTAATTTTAAGAATAAGTTTTTTATATTCACTCGTTGATGTACAAACAATCACTAAGTTTGAATTTACCAAACCATCTTTAAGAGACTTAACAATTGTTCCGGGTAATCTAAGACTTTTTATTTTAGCGATATTAGATTTTGATTTTTCATAAATAAATATTTTTTTTGCTATTTTTTTTTTTGAAATCCTCCTTACTAAAGAAGAGCCTAATAACCCACAGCCTATAATTAATATATTTCTCATTTTCTAAATATATTTTGTGTTGCTTTAATAAATTTCATATTTTCCTCTTTTGACCCAATCGTTAATCGTAGCATATTTTTTATTTTATAACCTTCTTCAGTAGACCTTAAAATAATTCCCTTTTTTTTTAATTTTTCATAGAAACTATTAGCTCTTAGTTTACATCTATTAAAATTCAATAATAGAAAGTTAGCAGAAACTTTATTTGAGCTAATATCATAATTGCTCAAAAAATTTTTCAGTTTTGTTGCATAAATATGATTATGTTTTACTGAACGTGAAATAAATTTTTTATCCTTAAGTGACTCAATAGCAGCTTTTTGAGCTACTTCATTAACATTGAATGGAGGTTTAATAACATTCAAAGCATCAATAATTTTTTTTGAGCCATATCCCCAACCAATTCTTAGAGATGATAGTCCGTAGATTTTTGAGAATGTCCTTAATATAAAAACATTCTGCTTATTCTTGAATAAATTTAAACCAGATTTATAGTCTCTATTTTGCATGTACTCAGCATAAGCATCATCTACAACAAGTAAGATATTTTTTCTTAATCTTTTTCTTAAATCAATTAATTCAAAACTGTTCAAGTAAGTGCCAGTCGGATTATTTGGATTAGCAAGAAATACAATTTTAGTTTTATTGCTTACTTTTTTAATTATTTCAGAGACAGAAACTTTAAAATTTTTTTCTTTGGCAAAAACAACTTTTGCACCAACTATTTTTGCATATATTCTGTACATTAAAAAACTAAACTGAGGAAGAATTACTTCATCTTTTGGTTTAAGGAAAAGTTGGCATAACATTTGAATAACTTCGTCTGAACCAGCTCCACAAATTATTTTTTCTTTGTCACAACTAAATTTTTTTGAGATCTGACTTCGTAATTTTTTAGACTTTCCATCAGGATATCTGAAAAGACTTAATTTTTTATTTGATATTGCTTTTTTGGCCTTGGCACTTACTCCTAAAGCTGATTCATTTGCTGAAAGTTTAATGATTTTATTAAAACTCTTAATAGTTGATTTGCCAGGTTGATAAGCCTCAATATTAAATTTTTTAAATTTTATAGTTGTCATCTTTTAAATTTTAGCCTCTTTATAAATAAAATAACAATTTTTCATATAGAATTAGTTCAAATATTTTAAAAAATTGACATACCAAATAACATCTTGTACAAAATTTATGCGCTGATTTACCTGAATTGCGAGCGCTTTAAAAAAACCGCTAAAAAAGTTTTTTTTCTCACAATTCAATAATTAGCATTAATAATTATGAATATTAAAGAGAATATAAAAACGCTTGTTATTAAAAAACCATTGAAACTTGATTGTGGTAAAACTATTAATAATTTTCCACTCGCGTATGAAACTTATGGTTCGCTTAATAAGAATAAAGATAATGCAATCCTTGTTTTTCATGCGCTTACTGGTGATCAATTTGTTACGGGTATTAATCCCGTTACAAAAAAAGATGGTTGGTGGTCTTATGCAGTGGGCCCTAACAAATCAATAGATACAAATAAATATTTTGTTATTTGTGCGAATGTAATAGGTGGTTGTATGGGCTCATTTGGTCCAAGCCATAAAAATCCTGATACAAATAAAATTTACGGAACCGATTTTCCTGTAATTACTATTAATGACATGGTCAATGCACAAGTAAATTTATTAGATCATTTTGAAATAAAAAAACTTTTTTCAGTTGTTGGTGGATCAATGGGAGGAATGCAAGTTTTGCAATTTATTAGTAATTATCCAGATAAAGCTAGTACAGTAGTGCCGATTGCATGTACCTCTAGTCATTCTGCTCAAAATATTGCTTTTAATGAGTTGGGTAGACAAGCGATAGCATCGGATCATAATTGGTCAGACGGAAAATATTTATCTAATAATACTCTTCCTGATAAAGGCTTATCAGTGGCGAGAATGGCTGCTCATATAACTTATTTGTCTAAAAAAGGTTTACAAGAAAAATTTGGAAGAAAACTTCAAGAAAGAGATGCTCTTAAATTTGGATTTGATGCAGATTTTCAAATAGAGAGTTATCTAAGATATCAAGGATCTGTTTTTGTAGATCGATTTGATGCTAATAGTTATCTTTATATTACAAGAGCAATGGATTATTTTGATCTAGTTAAACAATTTGATGGTAATTTATCTAATGCATTTAAAAAAACTAAGGCTAAGTTTTTTGTAATATCTTTCACCTCAGACTGGCTCTATCCAACTCAAGAAAATAAAGATATAGTTATCGCTCTTAATGCAATTGGTGCTGATGTTGGATTTGTTGAAATAAAATCTGACAAAGGTCATGACTCTTTTTTATTAGATGTTCCAGACTTTTTGAAAACCCTAAAAAATTTTTTAGATAAATCTTACATAGAGAGATAATAGTGAAAACAGAATATAAAATAATAGTCGATTTAATAGAGGAAAAAACAAGAGTTTTAGATGTTGGCTGCGATGATGGAACATTAATGGAGTCATTAAAAAAAAATAAAAATGTTGATGCGAGAGGGATTGAGATTTCAAAGGATAAAGTTCAAACCTGCGTGTCAAAAGGACTTACTGTAATCGAGGGAAACGCGGAATTGGATTTAAAACAATTTCCAAATGATTCTTTTGATTATGTTGTCCTAGGTCAAACTTTACAAGCTTTCGTAAATCCTGAAATTGTCATAAAAGAACTTTTAAGAGTTGGAAGGAAAGCAATCATAACAATTCCAAATTTTGGTCATTGGAAAGTAAGATTAAATTTGCTTATCAAGGGAACAATGCCAATCACAGAATCATTACCAAATGATTGGTATAACACCCCAAATATTCATATGTGTACTATTAAAGATTTTGTTAAATTTTCAAAAATTATAAACTTTAAAATCTTTAAATCTTTAGCTCTGACTAATAAAAATATATCAAATATTAACAATTCTAATTTATTTTATAAAAATTTATTTGCAGAATTAGGTATATTCTTAATTGAAAAATAAGATGAGAATAGAAATAATTAAGTGTTTACAAGATAATTATAGTTACTTGTTAATCGATGAGACTAAAAATATTGGATGTGTTGTTGATCCTGGTGAGGCAGCTCCAGTTATAAAATATGTTGAAAATAATAATATTGATTTAAAATATATTCTTAATACTCATCATCATTATGATCATGTAGGTGGCAACTTAGAATTAAAGAAAAGATATAACTCTAAAATAGTTGGATTTAAAGAAGATAAAGATCGTATTCCAGAAATTGATGTGCTTGTGGAGGATAATCAAAAATGGAAAGGCGAAAATTTTGAAGCGAAAATTTATCACATACCAGGTCATACAAGTGGGCATATTGCCTTTTATTTTTTTTTGGAAAAAAAAATTTTTACTGGGGATACCTTATTTTCTTTAGGATGTGGTAGAATTTTTGAGGGAACTTATGAGCAAATGTTCAATTCATTAAAAAAAATAAAAGAACTTCCAAAAGATACTCAGATATATTGTGGCCATGAATATACGTTACAAAATTCAAAATTTTGTGAAACAAACGATCCAGATAATTCAAATTTAAAAAGTAAAATTGAAGAAATTAAAGAAAAAATAAAAAATGGCCAACCCACCATTCCATCAATTTTATCTGATGAAATAGAATGCAATATATTTCTTAAAGCTAAAGATGTTGAAAGTTTTTCAAAATTAAGAGATTTAAAGGACAATTTTTGATTTATAAAACTTGACTATAGGCTTGCTAAGACTATATTGCCTAACAAAATTTAGAGTATTTATATGTCATTCGCAGTCATAAAAACAGGTGGTAAACAATACAAAGTCAAATCTGGAGAGATTTTGAAAATTGAGAAATTAACAGATATCAAAGCTAATTCAAAAATAGAATTTAATGAAATTTTAGCTTATGGAGATGACAGTAAAATAGAAGTTGGAGCCCCAATGGTAAGTGGTGCAAAAGTTGAAGCTGACTTAATTGAAAATAGTAAAAATAGGACTGTATTAATTTTTAAAAAAAGAAGAAGACATAATTCAAGAAGAAAAAATGGGCATAGACAGGAATATTCTATGATTAGAATAAATAAAATTTTTTCAAAAGATGGTAAAATTCTTTCAGAGGCTGAAAAAGTTTCTAAGGTGACAAAAAAGACAGAAACAAAAAAAGAGGCTAGTAAATAACTAGTAATTAATTATGGCAACAAAAAAAGCAGGTGGATCTTCTAGAAATGGACGTGATAGTGCTGGACGAAGACTTGGTGTCAAAAAGTATGGTGGACAATCAGTTATACCTGGAAACATTATTGTAAGACAAAGGGGTACAAAAATATTTCCTGGAGAAAACGTAGGAATGGGTAAAGATCACTCAATTTTTTCAGTGATAAAAGGTAAAGTAGTTTTTAAAAAAACAAAGTCAGATAGAACTTTTGTTTCAGTAAAACCCAATTAATAGTACAACTTAAACTATTGTTGTATTATGAAATTCTTAGATCAAGTTAAAATTTATATTAAAGCAGGAAACGGTGGAGATGGTTCTCCGAGTTTCAGAAGAGAAAAATTTATAGAATTTGGTGGTCCAGATGGTGGTGATGGTGGAAAAGGAGGTTCAGTAATTTTAAAAGCTGAACAGAATTTAAATACTTTGATTGATTTTAGATATCAACAACATCATAAAGCAAAGAGAGGTGAGAACGGTGCAGGACAAAACCGAACTGGAAAGAGTGGTGAAGATTTAATTCTAAAGGTTCCCTTAGGAACGCAAGTTTTTGAAGAGGACAACAAAACACTAATTTACGACTTTACGAAAATTAGTGAGGAATTTATCGCTGCTACTGGTGGTAAAGGTGGATTGGGTAATACAAGATTCAAAAGTTCTACTAATAGGGCTCCAAGGAAATTTACAAAAGGAACTCAAGGAGAAGAGTTTACAATTTGGCTTCAATTGAAAACAATAGCTGATATTGGGATTATAGGATTACCTAATGCAGGTAAGTCAAGTTTATTAGCATCAGTTACTAATGCAAATCCTAAAATTGCTAACTATCAATTCACCACTTTAAATCCAAATTTGGGGGTAGCAAGTTATGATAATAAAGAAATTACGATAGCAGATATACCAGGATTAGTAGAAGGGGCTCATAAAGGTACAGGCCTTGGAATTCAGTTTTTGAAACATATTGAGAGATGTAAATCTCTTTTACATTTAATTGATATCACAAGTGAAGATTTAAAAAAAAGCTATCAACAAGTAAAAAATGAGCTTAAAAAATATAGTAACAAACTCACTAAAAAAAAAGAATTAATCGTGTTGAACAAAATAGATCTTATTGATGAAAAAGAAGTTAATAACGTAATTAAAGATTTTAAAAAGAATACTAAATCAGAAGTTATTGCTGTATCAACATTCAATAAATCTTCAGTATCAAAAATCAAATCAAAATTATTGAATTATGTATCTTAAAAACTCAAAAAAAATTGTCATCAAGATCGGATCTTCACTTTTAGTTGATCAAGATAAAAAAATAAGAAAAAAATGGCTCTCTAGCTTTGCGAAAGATATAAAAAAATTAAGATCTAATAATCAAAAAATTATAATTGTTTCTTCAGGCGCAATAGCCCTTGGATGTAAAAAAATGAATTATAATAAAAAAAATCTTAAGCTAGATAAAAGTCA
>CACNZK010000003.1 GCA_902625035.1 uncultured Pelagibacteraceae bacterium | reverse complement strand
GATGGCACAAAGAGTTTGCAAGAAATATTTTAAAGAAAGGCAAAGTGACTGAAAAAATAAATAATTTAGGTTACAAGTGTTATGATACCGAAGATTTTAAAATTGGTTATCAATCATTCTTAAATAAGATAAAGCCAAAATTTAAAGATAAATAATAAATGTCAGCATCATTAAAAGGTGTAAGAGTTTTAGAGATGGCTCAAATTATGGCTGGACCAACTTGTGGGTTATTGCTAGCTGATCTTGGTGCAGAGGTTATTAAAATAGAAAAAACGCCAGGAGGTGACGACACAAGAAATTTTCTACCCCCTGATATTAATGGTGTTTCTGCAGCGTATCTAATGATGAATAGAAACAAAAAAGGTATCGCATTAAATTTAAAAGATAAAGAGGGAATTGAAATTTTTAAAACGATGATCAAAAATTCTGATGTAGTCTTAGAAAACTTCAGAAAAGGCACACTAGAAAAATTAGGTATTGGTTATGATGTAATGTCTAAAATAAATCCTAAAATTATTTTATGTGAAATTTCTGGATATGGTAGAACAGGTTCTTATGCAAATAAAGGTGGATTTGATTTAGTAGCTCAAGGAATTAGTGGGTTAATGAGCATAACAGGTGAAGATAAAAACAAACCACCAATGAAAGTGGGTGCGCCACTTACAGATATTACAGCGGGATTGCTTGCAGCAAGTGGAATTTTAGCTGCTTTAATACATAGAGATAAGACAGGTGAAGGTCAAAAAGTTGACACTTCTTTATTTGAAGCAGGAATTGTCCATACTTATTGGCAGTCAGCTATTGCTGGTGCGACTGGTGAGTCTCCAGGACCACTCGGTTCAGCTCATCCTTTGACAGCTCCTTATCAGGCATTTCAAACAAAAGATAAATGGATTACTATTGGAGCATCAAATCAAAATACATGGCTTATGTTATTAAAAGCAATTAACCGTCAAGACTTAAACGAAAATGAAAAGTTTTCATCAAATGCAAATAGAAAAAAAAATTTAAAAGAGCTTGTTGAAATACTTAATAAAGAATTAGTAAAAAGACCCTCTAAGGAATGGTTAAAAATTTTTGACGAAAATGGCTTGCCCTGTGGTCCAATCAATTCAATAACGGATATGTTTAAAGATCCACAAACTATTGAAAGAGAGATGATTATTGAAGTGAATAGTAAAAAAGCTGGAACCAGTAAAGCTGTTGGAATGCCAATTAAATTTTCAAAAAGTAAAACAGAAAAATCTATAGGTGCACCTGATTTAGGTGAGCACACAAGAGAAATTATGAAAAATTTTGGCTATAAAGATGAAGACATAGACAAATTCTATGATAAAAAAATAATACTCTAATTTACAGTTTCAAAAATCTTAAATAATAATTCTGAAACATGTTTGCCTTTTTTTTCTGATAAATCAGAAATTTGGTGTCTACAACTAGTACCATTTGCAACTATAAAATCATTTTCATCACTACTGTTAATTGCAGGTATTAAGGAAAGATTGGCCATCTTTTTTGAAGTTTCATAAGTTTTACTATCGTATCCAAAAGACCCCGCCATTCCACAACAGCTCGAGTCAATCATTTCATTGTTAATATTTAACTCTGATAAAAGATTTTTAAGACCTTTCATTCTATCCTGGGATTTTTGATGACAATGTCCATGAATTAAAACGTTCTGGCTAAATTTATTTGATTTTATATTTTTATCTTTTTTAATTTGTTCTAAAATAAATTCTTCAAGTAAATAGAATTTATTACTTATTTTATCCCTATTTTTTATACCTTTGAGTGACTGATATTCATCACTAAAAGTTAGCAAACATGATGGTTCAATTCCTACAATCGGTAAATCAAAATAATTATTTCTAATTATATAATTATTAAATCTATTAAGTTCTTCAGCAGCTTTATCTAATTGACCATAAGAAATATATGTCCTGCCACAACAAAGAGGTCTTTTTAATCTATCATTGCCAAAACTTGGAATTATTGCTTGATAACCAAATTTATTTAATACTTTAATTGTGTAGACTAAATTTTCATTTTCAAAATTGATATTAAATGTATCTGCAAACAAAATAACTTTATTTTCTGAAATTTCTTGATTTTGATAAATATCTTTTAAAGCCTTTTGATTTTGAACTTCAGGCAGACTCCTTTGAGTTGCAAAACCAAATTTTCTTATAATATTAGATATGATAGGATAATTTTTAATCTTATTAATAATTGGATTCACAATTTTATATAACCAAATTAGTTTTGGCATATCTGAAATAATTCTATCTTTTATTCTCATGCTAAATTTTTTGTAGTAATGAGATAAAAATTCACTTTTCATTTTAGCCATATCAACTGACATCGGACATTCTCTCTGACAAGCTTTACAGCTTACACAGAGCTCCATTGTCTCATACATCTCTTTTGAAACAAAAGATCCTTCAGGCAACTGATTAGACAGTGCAAGTCTAAGAGTATTTGCTCTTCCTCTAACTAAATCTTTTTCCTCTTTGGTAACTCTATACGAGGGACACATTACCCCTGAATCCAATTTTCTACATGCACCATTATTATTACACATTTCAATAGCATCAGAAAATTGCCCCCAATTGGACCAATCATAATGAGTATTAATTTTTTCTGTTTGATAACCAGATTTGTATCTCATTAAAGATCTGTCATTGGATTTAAATGGTCTTACAATTTTACCTGGGTTAAGCAGATTTTTACTATCAAAAGTGTCTTTTATTTCTTCAAACGCATTTGTAATTTTTTTACCAAACATCATCTCATGAAATTCAGATCTAACAATTCCATCGCCATGTTCACCTGAGTGTGAACCCTTATACTTTTTTACCATTTCAAAAGCTTCTTGAGAAATAGACTTCATATTTTTTATATCTTTATCTGATTTCATGTTCAAAACTGGTCTTACATGGAGTGTTCCTACAGATGCATGAGCATAAAACATTCCACTGGTTTCATATTTTTTGAATATTTCATTCAGTCTTGCAGTGTATTCAGCTAAATGATCTAATGAAACTGCACAATCTTCTATGAATGCAACAGGTTTTTTATCACCCTTCATTGACATTAAGATATTCAATCCTGCTTTTCTAATTTCAAAAACATCTTTTTGTTCTGATAAATCTGTATAGTAAGAAAATTGGTTTTTTTTATTTTGATTTAAAACTAAATATTCAAGATCCTTTATCTTCTTTTCATATACACTCTTGTCAGTGTCTATAAATTCAACCATTAAAACAGCTTCTGGATTACCTTTTATATATTTTTTAATTCCACCTGCATACATTGGAATTTCTTTTGCTAGATTTAATAAATTTTGATCCATTAATTCAACACAAGTAGGTTTTAATTTTACAATCTCTTTTGTTAACTCCATTGATTGGTGAAAATTATCAAAATAACAAACACCTAATATTTTATTTTTAGGAATATCAGATAATTTTAATTTGATTTTATTAAAAAGAGTTAACGTTCCTTCTGACCCGACTAAGAGATTTGATGAATTAAATCCATTTGGATCTATTAAATCAATATTATATCCCCCAACTCTTCTTTGTGTAGTTGGCCAATTTTCATCGATGTCTTTACTTACTTGTTGTCTTAAATTTACAAACTTATCGATAATTTTATAAAAACGATCTTGATTATTAGTTGTTGCTAAATAATTTTTTTTAATTTGATCAAAAGTATGTAATGAACCATCATCTAAAATTGCCTCAATCGCTAATACATTATGAACCATATTTCCATAATACAAAGATCTTGATCCACAGGAATTATTAGCTGACATACCTCCAATAGTTGCTCTGCTACTTGTAGAAACATCTACCGGAAACCACAAACCATAAGGTTTTAGATATGAGTTTAAATGATCAAGGACTACACCAGGTTGGACCCAAACATATTTTTCTTCAACATTAAGTTCTAAAATTTTATTTTGATGTCTTGAGTAATCAAGAACTACACTTTCACCTACAGTCTGACCACATTGAGAACTACCACCCCCTCTTGCCAGAAGAGGAATAGAATTTCTTTGAGAATAATCCATTATATTTAAAACATCGTTCGTATCTTTTGGCAGGACTACTCCAAGAGGTTTTATTTGGTAAACTGATGCATCGGTGCTATATCGACCACGAGAAAATTCATCAAATAAAGTTTTTCCGTCTACTCTACTACTTATTTCTTTTTCAATTTTTTTTATTTGATTTGAATTAAACCGCATAAAACTTAATTAAAGGTTTATTTATTTTTGTAAACTAGTTTACCAAACTTTTTTAACGCGGTTTCAGAAATTTCTAATCCTAAACCAGGTTTTTCATTTAAATATATCCATCCATTACTCATTTTGTGAGGATTTTCAAATAACTCTGCTTGAAGTGGATCTCTTTCATCATCAAATGACTCTACAATTCTTCCAGATGGAGAAGCAGCAACTAAAGGAGCATGAATATAACAATCATGATGTGGAGCAATATCTAAATGATTTAATTCACACAAAGCAGATAATTTTTTCCCATTAGTAAAACCACCAAACATAGTACAATCAAATTGCAATATTTGTATTGCATCTTCTTCAATCATTGATCTACATCCAAAAATAGTTATTTCGCTTTCTCCACCTGATAAGGGGATTTGAGTTTTTTTTGATAGCACTTTTAAACTCCTTCTATCATCTTCCCATCTAACTGGTTCTTCAATCCAAGTAGGATTAAATCTCTCAAATTCTTTAACACCTTCAAATGCAGTTTTTAAGTCCCATCCTCTGTTAACATCAATCATTAATTCTTTTTCAGCTCCTATTTCATCTCTAATTATTTCTAGTCTTTTTGCATCTTCTTTAATACTTAATCCACCAACTTTTACTTTAAAACTTTGATGTCCAATATTGATTAATTTCTTTAACTCTTCCTTTAATTCTTTTTCATCCTTACCATCTCTATAGTAAGCACAAGTAACATAAACTGGTATCTTATTCCTGTAACCTCCAAACAACTTGTAAAGAGGAATATTAGATGCTTTACCAATTAGATCCCAACAAGCGATATCTAGTGCTGCAGAAATTCTTATTAAAGCCTCTTTACTCCAACCTTTTTCATTACTGATACGTGTATCAGTCAATTTAAAAATTTTTTCATATAATTTTTCTGGACAAAAGGGATCTTCCCCAATTATTAAATCTTGTAATCCATTAGAGAAAGGTTTGATAATTGGTTTGATATCTGTGTAACTTGTGGCTAATCCAAAACCTGAATTACCATCTTTGTTTTTAATCTTAATTAATAATTCATTTGCAGTTGGAACAGTGAAATGACTTACCCAATGGGGTTTAACTTCTTTGGGATTACTTAAAACAAAGACTTCTAAACTATCAATTAAATTACTACTATTTGTCATACATAATAAGTTTGATTATATATTTTCTTTAGCATATACAGCAGAATGGCAATTTCAAACAATATAAGACCTGGTCGACATTTTTTACAAATACCAGGTCCTACTAATGTTCCTGATAGAGTTTTAAGAGCAATGGATTATCCAACCATAGACCATAGAGGCCCAGATTTTGCAGAACTCGGTTTACGAGTTTTAGATAGGATAAAATTAATTTTTAAAACTTCAGAGCCCGTAATAATATTTCCCGCATCAGGTACAGGTGCTTGGGAAGCTGCAATTGTAAATACTTTAAGTGCTGGTGATAAGATTCTTATGTTTGAAACAGGACATTTTTCTACTCTTTGGTACGATATTGCAGATAAATTTAAATTAGAAATTGACTTTGTAAAAGGTGATTGGAGGACAGGAGTTGATCCAAATATTGTTGAACAAAAATTAAAAGAAGATAAAGAAAAAAAAATCAAAGCAGTCTGTGCCGTTCATAATGAGACATCTACTGGTGTTACAAGCAGAATTGGAAAAATAAGACAAGCAATGGATAATTCAAATCATCCTGCTTTACTATTTGTTGATACAATATCTTCACTTGGATCAATAGATTACAGGCATGAAGAATGGAAAGTTGATGTTACTGTTGGTGGTTCTCAAAAAGGATTATTATTACCCCCAGGACTGTCATTTAATGCAATTAGTTCAAAAGCTTTAAAAGCTTACGAGTCATCTGATTTGCCAAAATCATATTGGGATTGGAAACCAATGTTGGAAAACAATAAAAAAGGTTATTTTCCATATACGCCCGCAACCAATTTATTATACGGATTAGATGAAGCAATTAATATATTAACAGAAGAGGGTTTAGAAAATGTGTTTACAAGACATAAAAGATTTGCAGAGGCAACTAGAGTTGCAGTAAAAGCTTGGGGCTTAGAGATACTGTGTAAAAACCCTGAGGAATATTCAGACTCATTAACAGCTGTAATGGTTCCAGATGGACACGATGCTGACTCATTGAGAAAAATAATTTTAGATCATTACAATATGTCTTTAGGAACAGGCTTAGCAAAAGTTGCAGGTAAAATTTTTAGAATTGGACATTTAGGAGATTTTAATGAATTAATGTTAGCTGGAACTTTAGCTGGTGTCGAAATGGGATTAATGAAATCGAAGATACCATACAAAAAAGGTGGAATACTTAAAGCTCTTGATTATCTTTGTTAACTCACAAAAAAATATTAATAAAAAATAATTTTTAAGCCATTTTTTCATTAGTAATAGAACTTGACGTAATCATTCCAAAAGATATAAATCACTTTATTTTGGTTAAGGGCGGTTAGCTCAGTTGGTAGAGCATCTCGTTTACACCGAGGGGGTCAAAGGTTCGAGTCCTTTACTGCCCACCAAAATGAATCACAAGTGGGGGTGTAGCTCAGTTGGTTAGAGCGATCGCCTGTCACGCGATAGGTCGAGGGTTCGAGTCCCTTCACTCCCGCCATTTAGTGATAATTATTCTCAATTTTAAATAATCTGTTAATGAATTAGCCATTAAATACGTGACTAATTTGCACTGTTAATAAGCACAAAAATATCTATAAAAAACACCAATTTTACTTAGATATAAAAACTTTAAATATTATAAAAAAGCAACTATACTATGAATCTTATCAGAATTTTCTTATTCAAAGATTAATATTATTAACATTATGACTGCGGATTTTTTAAAGGATTATTTACCTATAATATTGTTCCTAATTATTGCATTAGGATTGAGTTGTGCGTTTATAGTAATTAATTTTATTCTATCTCCAAAAAATCCAGATCCAGAAAAGTTATCAGCTTATGAATGTGGATTTGAACCTTTTCAAGATTCAAGAATGGAATTTGATGTAAGATTCTATCTAGTTGCAATACTTTTTATAATTTTTGATTTAGAGATTGCATTCTTATTTCCTTGGGCAATTTCTTTAGGAAATATCGGAATTTTAGGATTTATGTCAATGATGATTTTCTTATTTATACTTACAATTGGTTTTATTTATGAGTGGAAAAAAGGAGCATTAGATTGGGAATAGAATTATAAATGAATAATAAATTAGATCAAATACCTGAAGAATTTAAAGAACTTGCTAAGGATTTTAGTGAGAATGGTTTTATAACTACTTCATTGGATAATTTGATAAATTGGTCTAGATCAGGCTCATTGCATTGGATGACTTTTGGTCTTGCTTGTTGTGCTGTTGAAATGATGCAAACTGCTATGCCAAGATATGATATTGAAAGATTTGGTGCTGCACCAAGAGGTTCCCCAAGACAATCAGATGTTATGATTGTAGCGGGAACATTAACAAATAAAATGGCTCCCGCGCTAAGAAAAGTTTATGATCAAATGCCAGAGCCAAGGTATGTAATATCAATGGGAAGTTGTGCTAACGGCGGAGGATATTACCACTACTCATATTCTGTTGTAAGAGGTTGTGATCGTATAGTACCAGTTGATGTATATGTTCCAGGATGTCCCCCTTCGGCTGAATCTTTATTGTATGGAATAATGCAATTACAAAAAAAAATACGAAACAAAGGTTCGTTTACTAGATAAAATGAATAATTTAATTGATTTAGAAAAAAAAATTAATTCCGAGTTAGGAACAAAAATCAATAGCACTAAAATAAAACATAATCAAATCTATGCAGAAATAGATAAGGAAGATTTAATCGATGTGACTTTATTTTTTAAAACAAATAAAAATACAAAATTTAGGCAATTAATCGATATAACTGTTGTTGATTATCCTGAACAACCTCAAAGATTTAAAATTGTATATTTATTTTTGAGTCATGAATTTAATCAAAGAGCGATTTTAAGTTATAGTATAACTGAAAATGAAGTTATTCCATCCCTAACATCTATTTTTCCATCTGCTAATTGGATGGAAAGAGAAGTATTTGATATGTATGGTGTAAATTTTAAGGATCACCCAGATTTAAGAAGAATTCTAACGGACTATGGTTTTGAAGGACATCCTTTGAGAAAAGATTTTCCTTTAACTGGTCATACTGAGGTTAGATATAATGAAGATCAAAAAAAAGTTATTAGTGAGCCCGTGAAATTAGAACAGAATTACAGAAATTTTGATTATGAAAGCCCATGGGAAGGCACAAAATATATAAATGAATTAAAAGAAAATAATGACAAAAAAAATTAAAAACCTAAATTTAAATTTTGGTCCACAACATCCTGCAGCACATGGCGTACTTAGACTTATTTTAGAGTTAGATGGAGAGGTAGTAGAAAAAGCAGATCCACATATTGGTTTATTACATCGTGGTACAGAAAAGTTGATAGAAAATAAAACTTACATGCAAGCAGTCCCATATTTTGATCGTCTTGACTATGTTGCTCCGATGAACCAAGAACATGCTTTTGCTTTAGCTATTGAAAAAATTTTAGATATTGATGTTCCAATTAGAGCTCAATTTATTAGGGTTATGTTTTGTGAAATAGGTAGAATTTTAAGTCACATTCTAAATGTAACAACACAAGCATTGGATGTTGGAGCTTTAACACCATCATTATGGGGTTTTGAGGAAAGAGAAACTTTAATGACTTTTTACGAAAGAGCTTCTGGATCAAGATTACATGCAAACTATTTTAGAGCTGGGGGTGTGCATCAAGATTTACCAGCAGGTTTAGAGACAGATATTGCAAAATTTTGTGAAACTTTTCCAAAAATAATAAATGATTTGGAAAACTTATTGACTGACAATAGAATATTTAAACAAAGAAATGTTGATATTGGAATTGTAACAAAGGAAGACGCTCTCGATTACTCTTTTAGTGGTGTTATGATTAGAGGCTCCGGTGTTCCATGGGATCTAAGAAAATCACAACCATACGATTGTTACGAGCAATTAGAATTTAAAATTCCGGTTGGTAAAAATGGAGATTGTTATGATCGTTATTTATGTAGAATTGAAGAAATGAAAGAAAGTGTATCTCTAATAAAGCAGTGCTTAGCAAAAATGGAAAAGGGTCCAATAAAAACTTTTGATGGAAAAATAACTCCTCCATCAAAAAAGGATATTAAACAATCAATGGAAGCTTTAATACATCACTTTAAATTATTTACCGAAGGATATCGTGTACCAAAAGATGAAATTTACACAGCAGTTGAAGCACCTAAAGGAGAATTTGGAGTTTATTTAATATCAGATGGATCAAGCAAACCTTATAAATGCAAAATCAGAGCACCTGGATTTTCACATTTACAATCAATGGATTATTTAATTAAAGGACATATGTTAGCTGATGTTCCTGCTGTGCTTGGTTCTCTAGATATAGTTTTTGGTGAGGTTGATAGATGAGTTTAAAACGACCAGCCAAAGAACAACCAGAGAATTTTGAATTCAATTCATCTTCTTTAAAAGCAGCAAATGAAATTATTTCAAAATACCCTAAAGGAAAACAACAAAGTGCAGTTATGGCATTATTGTATATAGCTCAAAAACAAAATAATAATTGGATACCATTAGTTGCAATGAAGTACATAGCCAAAATTTTAGATATGCCATACATAAAAGTTTACGAAGTAGCAACTTTTTATAGTATGTATAACTTATCACCTGTTGGAAAATATTTTATACAAGTTTGCACTACAACGCCGTGCATGATTAGAGGAGCTGGAAAATTAGTTGAAGCCTGTAAAGAAAAAATTTCTGACAATGAATCAGAATTATTACCTGGTAAAAATTGTTCATGGATGGAAGTAGAATGTTTAGGTGCTTGTGTTACTGCTCCAATGATGCAAATTAATGATGATTATTATGAGGATTTAGACAAGGAAAAAACTCTAGAAATTTTAGATAAAATTTTAAAAGACGAGACTCCTAAACCAGGCTCATATAGAGGAAGAATAAATAATGAACCTGAAAATGGAAGAAAAACACTGATGGAATTAAAAAATGCTTAAAGATCAAGATAGAATTTTTCAAAATTTATATAATGATTTGGGTTCAGATTTAACTTCATCTCAAAAAAGAGGTGATTGGGTAAATACAAAAGAAATTACTAATAAAGGTAGAGACTGGATTATAAATGAGATTAAAGAGTCGCAACTTAGGGGAAGAGGTGGAGCTGGTTTTCCGACAGGTCTTAAATGGTCATTTGCGCCTAAAGAGGTTGGACCTAGACCTCACTATTTAGTTATCAATGGCGATGAGTCAGAACCCGGCACTTGCAAAGATAGAGATATATTAAGATTTGAACCTCATAAACTAATAGAAGGATGTTTAATAGCCTCATATGCAATTCAAGCTCATGTTTGTTATATTTATATAAGAGGTGAATATTTTGTTGATGGACAAAAACTTCAAGCCGCAATCGATGAAGCCTATGAAAAAAAATTAATTGGAAAAAACGCAGCTGGGACAGGATGGGATTTAGATATTTATATACATTATGGTGCAGGGGCATATATTTGTGGGGAAGAAACAGCTTTACTTGAAAGTATTGAGGGAAACAAAGGTCAACCAAGATTAAAACCTCCTTTTCCAGCGCTAGTTGGCTTGTATGGCTGTCCTACAATAATTAATAATGTCGAAACTATCGCCGTTGTTCCAACAATTTTAAGAAGAGGTGGTAAGTGGTTTGCATCTTTAGGTAGAGAAAAAAATACTGGTACTAAAATATTTTGTATATCTGGAAATGTAAATAATCCGTGCAATGTTGAGGAAGAAATGAATATACCACTTAAAGAATTAATTGAGGTTCATGCAGGAGGTGTCATAGGTGGATGGGATAATTTACAAGCGGTAATACCTGGAGGATCTTCTATGCCATTAATTCCTAAAGATAAATGTGAAACATTAACAATGGATTTTGACTCATTAGTGGCTGAAAAAAGTGGGTTGGGAACAGCAGGTGTCGTTGTGATAAATAAAGATCAAGACATTATAAAATGTATGGCTAGAATTGCTAGATTTTATAAACATGAAAGTTGTGGTCAATGCACTCCTTGTAGAGAGGGTTCAGGATGGATGTGGAGAATGCTTGAGAGAATGGCTAAAGGAGAGGCATCAAAAGATGAAATAGAGATGCTGGGAGATGTAACAAAGCAAATAGAAGGTCATACAATTTGTGCTTTTGGTGAAGGATCGTCCTGGCCAGTTCAGGGTTTATTAAGACATTTTAAAGATGAAATTAAAAAAAGAAATAATTTTGATCCAATTGTAAAAGAAACTCAGAATATTCCTTACTTAGTTGATCAGCACTTATTAGATAAAAATGCTTAAATTAAAAGTTAATGATATTGAAGTCGAAGTTGAGGAAGGCTTAACAGTTTTACAAGCTTGTGAAAAAGCTGGGGTAGAAATTCCAAGATTTTGTTACCATGAAAAATTATCCATTGCTGGAAATTGCAGAATGTGTCTTGTCGAGATGGAAAAATCTCCAAAACCAATAGCCTCATGTGCAATGCCTGCAGCTGAAGGTATGGTAATAAGAACCAATACTTCTAAAATTGAAAAATCTAGAAAAGGTGTGATGGAATTTTTACTAGCCAATCATCCTTTAGATTGTCCTGTTTGTGACCAAGGTGGAGAATGCGATCTTCAAGATCAGTCTATGTTTTATGGAATAGATAAATCTAGATTTAAAGAAAATAAAAGAGCTGTTCCAGATAAAAATATGGGACCTTTAATCAAAACACAAATGACAAGATGTATTCATTGTACAAGGTGTGTAAGATTTGCAACTGAAATAGCTGGAGTGCCTGAACTTGGTGCAATTGGAAGAGGTGAGGACATGCAAATCACTACTTATCTAGAAAAATCAGTTCAATCAGAATTATCAGGAAATGTAATTGATTTATGTCCTGTAGGAGCTCTTACCTCAAAACCTTATGTATTTGAAGCAAGACCTTGGGAGTTAAAAAAAACTGAAACAATTGATGTTATGGATGCAGTTGGATCCAATATTAGAGTAGATACGTATGACTGGGAAGTAAAGAGAGTTTTGCCCCTAATAAATGAAGATATAAATGAGGAATGGATATCAGATAAAACTAGATATGCTTGTGACGGTTTGTTAAATCAAAGGCTTGATACACCATATGTCAAATACAATAATAAATTTGAAAAAGCTTCTTGGGAGGAAGTTTTTAAAATTATAAAATCAAAAATCAAGAATACTGATAAAGATAAAATAGCTGGATTTGTAGGTGATTTGATAAATATGGAAGCTAGTTACATATTTAAAGAATTTTTAGAGAGGACTATCGACACAAAAAATTATGAATCTAGATCATCAGATATGTTTATTGATAGTTCTAAAAGAGAAAACTATTTATTCAATTCGACAATTAATGGTATTGAAGAGTCTGATCTGATCTTGCTAATTGGAACAAATCCAAGATTTGAAGCAACAATGCTAAATGCGAGAATTAGAAAAGCATATCTTAACAATAAAGTCAAAATTGTTTCTTTGAATGATGTAGGTGACTTAACCTATCCTTATCAAAGTCTCGATGGAAAAACTCAAACAATTAGAAATATTATTGAAAATAACAATAATATTTCCAAAGACATAATTAAAGCTCAAAAACCAATAATAATATTTGGTGAATCATTTTTTAAATCTAAGTCGGCAGAATTTTTATTTAGTTCTTTCAAAAATTTTTTATTGATAAATAATAAATTTACTGAAGATTGGAATCCTTTAAATTTTTTACCTTCCGATGCAGCTACAGTTGGAAGTTTAGATCTTGATATAATTGATAAAAAAAATGAATTAATTAAGAGTCTGAATGAAAATAAATTTGATTTAATTTTTTTATTGGGTCAAGATAACCTGAAATTCAATAAAAAAAATGAATTTGTAATATATGTAGGAAGCCACGGGGATAATGGTGCAGAACTAGCAGATATTATTTTGCCGGGTGCAGCATACACAGAACAATCAGGTCATTATACTAATTTAGAAGGTAAAGTACAAAAGGCTTATAAAGCTTCATATCCTCCAGGCGAAGCCAAAGAAGATTGGGAAATTATTAATGATCTTGCAGAATTTATGAATAATAGAGGACTTTTTAATGATAAAGATGAATTAGTGAGCAGTATGTTTAATTATATTAATTTAAAGAAAGAAAGACAAGAAACCCCTTCTAATAATGAATTGAGTGCAAGTAATTTTACAGACGAAATCCTCAAAATAACTTTCAAGGATTATTATTTTTCTAATGTAATCGCACGTTCATCAAAAACAATGTTAAATTGTAACAATTCTAAATTTGAGGTTCAACGAACTGGTACTGAAGGGTAAATAATGGAATACATAAATCAAGTTTTTGAAGAAGTCTACAAAATCCTTTTTCTTCTTGTACCAGTTCTAGTATCTGTAGCCATGATTGTATGGTTAGATAGAAGAGTTTGGGCTTTTGTTCAAAAGAGACAAGGTCCTAATGTTGTTGGTCCTTTTGGTTTGTTACAATCTTTAGCTGACGCACTAAAATATATTTTTAAAGAAATTATTATTCCAGCTAGTTCTAATAAAGTTATCTTTATTTTAGCTCCAATTATTACAATGACTCTAGCATTGATAGCATGGGCAGTCATACCCTTTGGAGAGGGTCAGGTTTTAGCTAATATAAATGTTGGAATTCTTTATATTTTTGCCGTCTCATCTCTGGGAGTTTATGGAATTATCATGGGAGGTTGGGCGTCCAATTCAAAATATCCTTTTTTAGGTTCAATAAGATCTGCCGCTCAAATGGTTTCCTATGAGGTTTCAATTGGTATAATCATTATTAACGTTCTTTTATGTGTTGGATCATTAAATTTAAGCGATATAGTTTTAGCTCAACAAAACATATGGTTTATAATTCCTTTATTTCCAATGTTTGTAATATTTTTTATTTCTGCTTTAGCAGAAACAAATCGACCACCTTTTGATTTGCCTGAGGCAGAGGCGGAGTTAGTTGCTGGCTATCAAACTGAATATTCTGGCATGATGTATGCAATGTTCTGGCTAGGAGAATATGCAAATATTTTATTAATGTGTGCTCTAGGTTCCATATTATTTTTAGGAGGGTGGCTTTCACCTATTGATTTATATCCATTTAATATGATTCCAGGAGTTTTTTGGCTAATTTTAAAGATATTACTTTTATTTGTTCTATTTGCATTGGTTAAAGCAGTTGTACCAAGATATAGATATGATCAATTAATGAGATTAGGTTGGAAAATATTTCTTCCTTTATCTTTAACTTATGTTGTTTTGACTGCCAGTTATTTATTTTATTTTAACCTTTTACCCACACTTTAAATGAAAATTACAAGATTTTTAAAAACAATATTAATGGTTGATTTTGTAACCGGCCTATTAATTGCTCTAAGAGAAATGTTCAAAACAAAAAAAACGATAAATTATCCTTTTGAGAAAGGAAAAATCAGTCCAAGATTTAGAGGAGAGCATGCACTTAGAAGATATCCAAATGGTGAAGAAAGATGTATAGCATGTAAGTTATGTGAAGCAGTGTGCCCAGCGCAAGCAATTACAATTGAGTCAGCTGAGAGATCTGATGGAAGTAGAAAAACTACTCGTTACGATATTGATATGATGAAATGTATTTATTGCGGTCTATGTGAAGAATCATGTCCTGTAGATGCAATAGTACAAGGTCCAAATTTTGAATTTTCAACAGAGACAAGAGAAGAACTTTATTATACTAAAGAAAAACTACTAGATAATGGTGATAGATGGGAAAATGTTTTAGCTGCGAATATAAAATCAGACAATCCTTATAGGTAGATTTATGGTAGCTCATGCAATTTTTTTTTATATTTTTTCAATTATTGCAGTCATTTCAGCTATCATGGTTACAGTTTCAAAAAATACGGTACACTCAGTTTTTTTTTTAATATTAGATTTTATTAGTATTTCATGTCTCTTTATTATGATTGGAGCAGAGTTTTTGGGAATGATTATGCTAATCGTATATGTTGGTGCAGTAGCTGTTTTATTCTTATTCGTTGTAATGATGTTAAATGTTGCTCAACAGAAAAATAAATGGTTTAATTCCGAAACTACTTCTTCTACCCACATTCCAGTTGGTTTAATTATAAGCACAATTATTTTTTTTGAATTAATTATTGTTGTAGGTGGTTGGAAATATAAACCTGAATTATCTGATCAAAATACTACCCAAATTTCTAACGAAATAAGTAATACACATTCATTAGGCCAAATTCTGTACACAGACTATATTCATATTTTTCAAATTAGTGGAATGATATTATTAATTGCAATGATAGGTGCAATCGTTCTTACTTTTAGGAAAAGAGAAGGTGTCAAGACACAAAGTTATTTGAAACAAATTTCAAGAGAAAGGTCTGAAGGCATTGAAGTTCTAGAGGTTCCATCAAATAAAGGAGTTAAGATAGATGACTGAAATAGGTTTAGGACATTATCTAACTTTAGGGGCAGTTATCTTTAGTATTGGTGTCATTGGTATCTTTCTTAATAGAAAAAATATTATCGTGATTTTGATGAGTATTGAGCTGATATTATTAGCTGTTAACATTAATTTAGTATCATTTTCTATTTATCTTGGTGATTTAACTGGTCAAGTTTTTACACTATTTATTTTGACTGTAGCTGCTGCTGAGGCTGCAATTGGTCTTGCCATAATAGTAGTTTATTACCGAAATGCAGGAACTATAAGAGTGGAAGAGATAGATAAATTAAAAGGATAAAATGGAAATTTCAATTATAGCATTACCATTAATTGCTTCAATTATATCTGGTTTTTTCGGAAAGTTTATAGGAGACCGAAATTCGGAGATAGTTACAAGTTTATTAGTATCCGTATCAGCTGTTCTTTCAGCAATTGTATTCTATGAGGTAATTTTTAATCAATACGAGCAAAATATTAAAATTGCTACGTGGATAAATTCAGGATCATTAGAGGTAAACTGGTCAATGCAAATTGATGCGTTGTCATCTGTAATGTTAGTAGTCGTAACTTTTGTTTCAGCATTGGTTCACATCTATTCAATTGGATACATGTCCCACGATCCTCACAAACCAAGATTTATGGCTTACTTATCGCTGTTTACATTTGCCATGTTAATGTTGGTAACTGCTGATAATTTTATTCAATTATTTTTTGGTTGGGAAGGTGTAGGTCTTTGTTCTTATTTCTTAATTGGTTTTTGGTTTAAAAAGGAAACTGCAAATGCAGCAGCAATTAAAGCATTTGTTGTAAATAGAGTTGGAGATTTCGGTTTTGCTCTTGGTATATTTTTGATTTTTTATTTATTCGGTACGGTAAATTACACAGAAGTTTTTAATCAAATCCCAACAGTTGTAGATGAAAAACTAAATTTTTTAGGTATTAAAATTAATTCTATAGATTTAATTTGTATACTATTGTTCGTTGGAGCTATGGGTAAATCGGCTCAAATTTTTTTACATACCTGGTTACCAGATGCAATGGAGGGCCCAACACCTGTTTCAGCTTTGATCCATGCAGCCACTATGGTTACTGCTGGAGTTTTTTTAGTCGTGAGATGTTCACCGATATATGAATATTCAGAGTTGGCTTTAAATATCGTTACTATAGTCGGTATGAGCACTGCTTTTTTTGCAGCGAGTATAGCTTTAGTTCAAACAGACATAAAAAAGATCATAGCTTATTCCACGTGTAGTCAATTAGGCTATATGTTTTTTGCTGCTGGTGTAGGTGCATATAATGTTGCAATGTTTCATTTATTTACTCATGCATTTTTTAAGGCATTATTATTTCTAGGATCAGGTTCTGTTATTCATGCATTTAAAGATGAGCAAAACATTAATAATATGGGAGGAGTTTGGAGAAAATTACCTTACACTTATACTTTAATGATAATTGGAACTTTAGCATTAACAGGCTTTCCTTTACTATCTGGTTTTTATTCTAAAGACGCAATTATAGAGTTTGCATATTTAAGTGGCACTACTACTGGATATTATGCAGCAGGAATAGGTATATTTACAGCTTTATTAACATCAATCTATTCGTGGAGACTAATGTTCAAAACTTTTCATGGAAATTATAACAACAAAGAAATTAAGATTGAGGAGACACATGAGTCTCCACTAGTTATGTTAATACCTTTGATAGTATTATCTATAGGAGCAATTTTTGCTGGATTTATTTTTAAAGATTTATTTATAGGTAATCAGGGAATTAATAATTTTTGGAATGAGTCAATTTTCTTTTTAGATCCCTTAAGCACAGATCATCCACCATTATGGTTTTTAATTTTAACTCCAACACTAGTAACTTTATCTATACCACTAGCTTACTATTTATTCGTAAAAAATAAAAATTTTCCAAGTCAACTAGTAAATATAAATAAACCATTATATGATTTTTTATTCAATAAATGGTATTTTGACGAAATTTATGACATCTTATTTGTGAGATCTTCAAAAAAATTTGGTTTATTTTTATGGAAATTTTTTGATATAAAAGTAATTGATGGCTTTGGACCTGATGGTATTTCTGGTCTTATTAAAAAATTTTCTATTAAAGCTAATAAATTTCAAAGTGGTTATATTTATCAATATGCTTTCATAATGTTACTTGGTTTTTCTGCTTTTTTAACCTTCTTAATTGTTAAATAATGAACTTTCCAATTCTTTCTTCATTAATACTTTTACCTTCAATTGGAGCAATATTTTTATTTTTCACAAGAAGTAAAAGTGAAAATAAAATTACTATAAAATATGTCGCCTTATTTACATCTCTAGTGAACTTTTTTTTATCCATTTATTTGTGGTTTTTATTTGATCAAACAACATCTGCATTTCAATTTGTTGAAGATAGAGTTTGGATTGAAGGTTTAATTAATTACAAAGTTGGAATTGATGGAATATCAATACTTTTTATAATTCTTACAACATTTATTACTCCTCTATGTATAATTTCAGTTAATAATTCAATTACAAAAAGATTAAATGAATTTTTAATAGCAATTCTTGTTATGGAAACTTTCATGATTGGAGTTTTTTGTTCTTTAGATCTTGTGGTTTTTTATTTATTTTTTGAGGCTGGATTAATTCCAATGTTTTTAATTATTGGAATTTGGGGTGGGGCTAGAAGAGTTTATTCCGCTTTTAAGTTTTTTTTATTCACTCTTTTAGGTTCAGTTCTAATGCTAGTTGCTGTAATTTCAATTTATTGGATCACAGGCACTACGGATGTTGTAAAACTTTATGAATTAGGTATCGACACTAAATATCAAAATTTGTTGTGGTTAGCTTTTTTTAGTTCATTCGCTGTAAAAACTCCTATGTGGCCAGTTCATACTTGGCTTCCAGATGCTCACGTTGAAGCGCCAACAGCAGGGTCAGTGCTTTTAGCTGCGATTTTGCTTAAAATGGCAGGTTATGGATTTATAAGGTTTTCTCTGGGATTATTTCCCACTGCCTCAGAAGTTTTTACTCCTTTAATTTACACATTAAGTATTATTGCAATTATTTTCACCTCATTGATAGCTTTAATGCAAGAAGATATGAAAAAATTAATAGCATATTCTTCTGTGGCCCATATGGGATTTGTTACTTTAGGAATATTTACCATTCAACAACAAGGTCTTGAAGGAAGTATAATTCAAATGATAAGTCACGGTTTAGTATCGGCAGCTTTATTTTTATGCGTTGGTGTGGTTTATGATCGAATGCATTCAAGATTGATTGCAACTTATGGAGGTATTGTCACTATTATACCCAAATATGCAATTTTATTTATGGTATTTACTTTAGCTGCTTTAGGATTACCAGGAACAAGTGGATTTGTTGGGGAGTTTTTAATTTTAATGGCTGCTTTTAAAGATAATTTTTTAGTAGCAGTATTAGCTAGTTTAGGAGTCATTATTGGAGCTGCATATATGCTTTGGCTATATAAAAGAGTTATTTTTGGAAAACTTATCAATTCTGAATTAAAAAAAATGATTGATTTAAATAAATCTGAGGCGTTCACGCTTACATGTTTGGCTATTCCAACTTTATATTTTGGTTTCTATCCAGAACCACTAATTAATACAATTGAAGTTTCAATTAATGATTTAATAGATACATATAATTTCAGCTTGGCGAGTAAATAATGAACAGTATTGAATTAATATTTCCAGAAATTTTCATTTCATTATCAATAATGTTTTTACTTATTTTAGGTGTTTTTAAAAAAGATAGCTCAAAAATAATTCATAATATTTCATTGTTAGTTTTATTGATTACTTCGGTGATTACATTTAATGAAACTTTAAGTGTTAAACCGACAATTCTGTTTAATGAGAGTATTGTTATTGATTATTTATCATCATTCATGAAAATTATTACTTTGCTAGCTGCTTTTGTAGTTTTGTTAATTTCATCAAATTATTTAAGAACTTTTAAAATTTTTAAAATTGAGTATCCAATTTTAATTCTAAGCTCTGTATTAGGGATGATGATTATGATTAGTTCTAATGACCTAATTGTTTTCTATATGGGTTTAGAGCTCCAGTCATTAGCATTGTATGTGTTAGCTACATTTAATCGAGATCAATTAAAATCATCAGAGGCAGGATTAAAATATTTCGTTTTAAGCGCATTATCCTCAGGGTTATTATTATACGGATGTTCTTTAATTTACGGTTTTACGGGCTCAACAAATTTTAATGTTATTTCAACTCAATTTGACACAAATGAATATGCTCTTACTTTTGGGATAGTCTTTATTTTAGTGGGTTTAGCGTTTAAAATATCAGCTGTTCCCTTCCATATGTGGGCCCCAGATGTATATGAAGGTTCACCAACATCTGTAACATTATTTTTTACCATGGTTCCAAAAATAGCAGCATTAACTGTGTTTATAAGATTTCTATATGTTCCTTTTTTAAATCTTATTGATCAGTGGCAAATGATTTTAGTTTTTTTATCGATCGCATCTATGCTTTTTGGAGCGATTGCAGCTATAGGGCAAAAAAATCTTAAGAGATTAATAGCTTATAGCTCTATTAGTCATATTGGGTATGCTCTAGCAGGTTTGGCAACAGGGTCAAATGATGGGATACAAAGCTCAGTTATTTATATGACTATTTATATTATTATGAACTTGGGTTTCTTTTCATGTTTGTTAATGATGAGAAGAAATAATATTTATTACGAACAAATAGATGATCTATCTGGATTATCAAAAAATCATCCGTTGCTCTCTATTTCATTATTAATTATTTTATTCTCTTTAGCTGGAATCCCACCACTAGCAGGCTTTTTTGCAAAATTTTATATTTTTAAATCTGTTATTGAGCAGTCAATGTATTTTCTAGCCATTGTTGGACTACTATCAACAGTAGTAGCAGCGTTTTATTATTTGAGAATCATTAAGATAATGTATTTTGACCAAGAAAAGGATAGTTATGACAAAGATCATAGCCTTTGGTTAAAGTTATCTTTAACAGTCTCTACATTGCTAATTTTAATGTATTTTATTTTCCCAAGTGAATTGATTGATGCAGTTTCAAAAATCAATATAATTTAATGAAGTTTAAAATATTTAGATTTAATAAAGTAAAAAGTACAAATAATACTGCAATTAGAATAATCAAAAATTACAATTATGATTTTGGCATGATCTTATCTGATTTACAAATTAACGGTAGAGGACAATATGGAAAAAAATGGGTTTCATATAAAGGAAATTTGTTCGTTAGTTTTTTTTATAATCTAAAAAACTTTAAGATATCTTTAAATAAGTTAACCAAGGTTAATTGTTTGATAGTTAAAAGATGTATTTCCCAGTATTATAAAAAAAAGATTTATTTTAAAAAACCAAATGATCTTCTTATCCAAAAAAAAAAGATATGTGGAATACTACAAGAAAAAGTGAATAAATTTAATAATACTTATTTGATTGTTGGTATTGGAGTAAATTTAATAAAGAGTCCATTTATAAAAAATTACCCTACAACTCATCTAAGTGAGCTTATAAATAAAGATATTTCAAAAAAAGAATTTGAAATAAAGCTAAGAAGGATTTTTGAAAATAATCTTAAAAAATTGATCAAAAAAAGAGTATAATTATAAAAATGATAATTTTAGGAGATATTGGAAATTCTGTAACTAAATTATTTTTGGTAAATTCTAAAAATAAGATTTTAAAAAAAATAAGTTTACCATCAAAACTGACAACAAACTCAATTCTAAATAGAAAATTTAGAATTTTAACAAAAGATTTTAAGAATATTGAGAAGATTATATTTTGTAGCGTTGTACCAAAAACTTTTGATTCTATTAAAAGATTTATATCAAAAAAAACTAAAGTTAAATGTTATGAAATAAAAGAACTTAATTTAAAAACTATCTTGAGTATAAAGGCAGATTATAGACAAGTTGGTTCTGATAGAATAGCCAATGCAATAAGTTTAATGAAACCTAAAAAGAATTTTATTATCTTAGATTTTGGAACAGCTACAACATTTGATGTACTGGTAAGTAATTCTTATAGAGGAGGTGTTATCGCTCCTGGTGTTAGTATTTCATTAAATACTCTTATTGATAAGGCTTCTTTAATACCAAAAATTGATCTTAAAAAAATCAAAAAGGTAATAGGTTTAGATACAAATTCAGCTGTGAGATCAGGTTTTTTCTGGGGCTACGCGGGTTTAATTGACAATATTATTAATTTGATTAAGAAGGAAACAAGAAAATCTTATAAGGTTGTTATTACAGGTGGCTTTTCTGATTTATTTAAAAATTCAATAAAAACAAAAGTTATTGAAAACAAAAATATCACTGTTGAGGGTCTTATAAAAATTTCTAAATTAGTTAAGTAAATGAAAGAAGAATTATTATTTTGTCCACTAGGTGGATCTGGTGAAATCGGCATGAACATGAATTTGTTTGGCTATGGTTTACCAGGTGACCATAAATGGATTATGGTTGATATTGGTGTTACATTTGCAGATGATACACTTCCTGGAATAGATTTAATTTACCCAGACCCAGGTTTTATTGTTGAAAAGAAGGACAATTTATTAGGTATAGTTCTTACACATGCCCATGAGGATCACATTGGTGCAATCGCTCATCTATGGCCAAAACTTCAATGTAAGATATACGCAACACCTTTTACTGCTGTTTTAATAAAGGAAAAATTTAAAGAAAAGCACATTGATATTACTAAAGATCTTAAAATTGTAGAGTTGAATGGAAATATTTCATTAGAAAAATTTGAAATTGAATACATTACTTTAACTCATTCAATTCTAGAGCCAAATGGTTTAAGAATTAAAACGCCAGCTGGGGTAATTTTACATACTGGAGATTGGAAAGTTGATCCAAATCCATTAATTGGTGATGAAATTAATTCTAAAAGATTAAAAGAAATAGGTGATGAAGGTGTGTTAGCAATGATTTGTGACTCGACAAATGTTTTTAGCGCTGGAAGATCAGGATCAGAATTAGATGTAAGAAAAAATTTGTTAAATATAGTTACTCGATTAAAAAAAAGAGTCATCATTACTTCTTTTGCATCCAATGTTGCAAGAATGGAAACAGCTTTTTACTGTGCTGAAAAATCTGGAAGACAAATATCTTTAGTTGGAAGATCAATGCACAGAATCTATAAGGCTGCAAGACAATGTGGATATTTAAAAAATACAATCGAACCCATTGATCCAAGAGATGCAAAAAATTTTCCTAGAGAAAAAATTCTTTATTTATGCACAGGCAGTCAAGGTGAACCAATGGGAGCGATGATGAGAATTGCAAATTATATTCATCCAGATGTATTTATCGAAAAAGACGATGCTGTTATTTTTTCATCAAAAATAATACCAGGTAATGAGAAAAAACTTTATAAACTTCATAATCAATTAGTGAAGGACGGTATTGAGGTGATATCTGAAGAAACAGAGTTTATTCATGTATCAGGACACCCAAATCGAGAGGATCTTAAAGATATGTACCAATGGGTTAAACCACAATGTGTTATTCCTGTTCATGGAGAACATAGACACATGATAGAGCATATCAATTTTGCTAAAGAAATGCAGGTTCCTCATCCTGTTCAAGTTGAAAATGGAGATATCGTAAAATTATATCCTGGAGATAAACCAGAGGTATACGATAAAGCACCAAGTGGGAGATTGTATTTAGATGGTAATGTTAGTGTTGAAGAAGACTCACAGTCTATAAAAGATAGAAGAAACTTAAGTAGTAATGGTTATTTGGAAATAACAATATTAATTACTCCAAAAGGAAATATTCACAATAGTCCTATAATTACATTCAAAGGATTACCTGTTTATGAAAAAGAGGAGTTTTTATTCGGATTAGAGGACGAAATTGAAAAAACAGCAAGAACATTTAAACTTGGCAATAAACAACAAGAACACAACTTAATAGATGCACTTAAAATTGCGTGCCGTAAGTTTAGTAAAGAAAAAACTGGAAAAAAACCTTTTGCTAATATTAACTTGGTGAAGATTTAATGAGCCCTACAGGATTGGCAATAATCTACATAATCATTTGGTGGATAATTTTTTTTGCAATTCTACCAATAGATGTAGAGAGAAATAAAGTTGTTAAAATTGAAGGCGAAGATTCAGGTTCTCCAGAAAATCCAAAAATGTTAAAAAAATTTGTTTATTGTACTGGAATTACCACAGTTTTGTTTATAATCATTTACTTACTTATGAAATTTGAATATTTAAATTTAAGAAATATAATCACTTAAAATGTATATTTCACAATCATTTATTCCAATTTTAAAAAACAATCCTTCAGAAGCTAAAATAAAATCACATCAATTAATGCTACGTGTAGGGATGATTAAACAATCATCAGCAGGGATTTATTCATGGTTACCACTAGGTTTTAAAGTGATGAAAAAAATTGAACAAATTGTTAGAGAAGAACAGAACAAAATTGGAGCTCAAGAAATTTTAATGCCAACAATACAATCTAGTGAAATATGGAAAGAAAGTGGGCGTTACGAAGACTATGGTGAGGAAATGCTTAGAATAAAAGATCGTCAAGATCGTGAAATACTTTATGGCCCAACTAATGAAGAACTTGTAACAGATATATTTAGAGCTTCAGTAAAATCCTATAAATCTCTTCCGCAACTTTTATATCATATTCAATGGAAATTTAGAGATGAGATTAGACCACGATTTGGAATAATGAGATGCAGAGAATTTTATATGAAAGATGCTTACTCATTCGATATTTCTGATGAGGAAGCTCTATTTTCTTATAATAAATTTTTCTTATCTTATTTAAAAACTTTTAAAAGATTAGATCTTACAGCCATCCCAATGGCTGCCGATACAGGACCTATAGGAGGTAATCTTTCACACGAGTTTATTATTTTGGCTGAAACCGGTGAAAGTAAAATTTTTACGGATAAAAGAATTTTTGATTTAAAAAGCGAAGGTACAAAATTAGAAAAAAAATCTTTAGAAGATTTGAGAAAAAAGTATGAGGAATTTTACTCAGTTACTGACGAAAAATTTAATAAGGAGGAGTTTGAAAAAAAAGTTTCAGAAACTAATAGATTAAAAACCAAAGGTATTGAGGTTGGTCATATATTTTATTTTGGTGATAAATACTCAAAACCAATGGGAGCATCAGTAGATCTTCCTGGTGGTAAAAAAGATTTTGTTAAAATGGGCTCATACGGCATAGGAGTTTCAAGATTAGTAGGTGCGATAATAGAGGCAAAATACGATGAGAAAAATGAAATCATGAAATGGCCAATATCTGTTGCTCCATATGATATTGGAATGATACCAATGATTAATAAAAACGATAATTCAGCTTTAGAAAAAGCAAATAGGATTAATTCTGAATTTGAAAAAAATAACATTGATGCAATAATTGATGACACTGATGAAAATTTTTCATCAAAAATTAAGAAAATGAATTTAATAGGTGCTCCATATCAAATAATCATAGGTAAACAAACTGATGGTGATTTAATAGAATTTAAAGAAGTTGGAACAGAAACTCAAAAATTAAAGATAGCTGAAATAATAAAAATAATTAAAGAAAAAAAAGAAAAAAATTGATTTCTACTTTAGAAAAAGAAATTACCTTCAGATTTTTGAAAGCTAGAAAAAAAGATGGCTTTCTGAATGTTATTTCAATTTTTTCTTTTATAGGTATCAGTCTTGGTGTAGCTGTTTTAATAATTGTCATGTCAGTGATGAATGGTTTTCGGACAGAACTAATTAATAAGATAGTTGGTTTCAATGCCCATATAACTGTCAAACCATATGAAAATATAATCAAAATTGAAAAATTAAAACAAAATAATCTAAAACTTATTTCTAATGAATTGATTTTAAGCAATTCAGGTGAGGCTATAATGATTAAAAGTGATACCTCAAAAGGAATAGTGCTAAGGGGCTATGCAAATGACGATTTCTCCAAACTAGAATTAGTAAAAAATAAAAATTTTTTAGGTAATAGAAATAATTTAAGTAAAAATTTCATTTCAATTGGAAAAGAGCTCAGTTTTACTCTTAATCTTGATATAGGAGATGATATTACAATAATGTCCTCGAGTGGAATTGAGACAATAATAGGCAATATACCTAAACAAAAAACTTTTACGGTCGTATCAATTTTTGAGAGCGGACTCATAGATTTTGATAACAATATAGCTTTTATAAATTTATCAACTTTAGAAGAATTCTTTAATCTTGATAAAGATGATAGAAATTTAGAAATTTACCTTAAAAATCCACAAAAAATTGAAGACCAAAAAGAAATAGTACAGAAAATTTTTAAAAATGAATTTGTTTATTCTTGGTCAGATATGAATAGTGCTCTTTTTTCAGCTCTTAAAGTTGAAAGAAATGTAATGTTTATAATATTGTCTTTAATTATTATTGTAGCCGCTTTTAATATAATTTCTGGTTTAACAATATTAGTTAAAAATAAAACAAAAGATATTGCGATATTAAAATCTATCGGTGTACTTAATAAATCAATTATAAAAATATTTTTTCTAGTTGGGGTAATAATTGGAACCTCTGCTACAATTTTTGGAATTATTCTTGGTGTAACCTTTTCAATCTATGTTGAAAATTTAAGACAATTTTTAAGTACATTATTTAATATAAGCTTGTTTCCAGAGGAAATATATTTTTTAAGCACTATGCCTTCAGAGATAAACCCACCATCAATTTTACTAATCTCACTATGCTCAATAATTATTACAATTATTGTTTCAATTTTCCCTGCCTTGAAAGCAGCAAAACTAGATCCAGTTAAAGCATTAAAATATGAGTAATTTTATTAAACTTTCAAATATTTCAAAATCTTTTACTCGCCAAAAAAATTTAAGGGTTTTGAAAAAACTTACTTATAATTTTAAACTTGGAAAAATTTATTCTTTAATGGGACCTTCTGGTTCAGGAAAATCAACATTACTAAACTTGTTATCATTAATTGATAGACCATCAGGTGGTATAATGAAATATGGAAATAAACAAATTGATTTCAAAAATTCGAACTATAATGACATTTTAAGAGCTAATAAAATTGGAATTATATACCAACAAGATAATTTACTTCCAGATTTCACAGCTTTAGAAAACGTATACTTAGCAAATCTTGCAATAGAGAAGAATAAAGATATATCTGTAATGAAATCAAAACAACTATTAAAAAAAGTTGGTTTATCAAATCGAATTTACCATTATCCTGCTGAGCTTTCTGGAGGTGAAAAACAAAGAGTATCAATAGCTAGAGCTTTAATAAACGATCCCCAGGTTATTTTAGCCGATGAACCAACTGGAAGTTTAGATCTAGTTACAGCAAAAAATGTTTTTGATCTTTTAAAAAAACAAATAAATGCTAACAGAATGATTATATTTGCAACTCATAATAGATTTTTTGCTAAAAAGTCAGATTGCATGTTGGAAATAGTTAATGGTAATATAAAGACCATTAATGCAAGAGTCTAATTCCTCAAATTTCAATCATCTAAAAATTCACTCTCAATTTTCTATATGTGAGGGAGCTATAAAGATAGATGATTTAAAAGATATTACAAAAGACAGTAAGTTAAAAGCAGTGGGTTTATGTGATACCTCTAATTTATGTGGTGCATTAGAGTTTGCTGAAAAATTATCTAAATCTGGGTCTCAACCAATAATTGGAACACAAATCAATTTTAAATTTAATGATACAACTGGTCTAATACCTTTATTCGCTTTAAATGAGAACGGATACAAAACAATAATAAAGTTATCATCATTGTCATTCCTAAAAAATGATGAGCTTTCTGACCCTCATCTAGACTTAGATGCATTATTAAATAACAATGAGGGTGTAGCAGTATTCTCTGGAACAATTAATGGCTTATTTGGACAGTTATTTAATAAAGGTAAATTTTCGGAAATTAGTGAAATTTTTTCAAAACTGAAATCTAATTATGGAGATAGATTTTATATTGAAATACAACGTCATGGTGACCAAAATGAAAAAGAGTTTGAAAAATTTAATTTAATCAGTTCAAAAAAATTAGATATTCCTATAATTGCAACTAATGAAGTGTTCTATATCGATAAAGATATGCATGAAGCGCATGATGCATTGATTTGTATAAAAAATAAAACCTATATTAACGAAAAAAATAGAGTTAGATTTAGTAATAATCATTACCTTAAAAGTAGTTCAGAAATGGTCGATTTATTTGCCGATTTACCGGAGGCACTAGAAAATAATTATAATTTTCCGTTTCGATGTAATTTTAGACCCTTATCTTCTAAACCTATATTACCCAATATCACTTCTGACAAAGGTATTAGCGCTGATGAAATTTTAAAGAAAAACTCATTAGATGGTCTGAATAAAAAATTTATAAATTTATTTAACTTAAATGATAAAGATTTTTTATCTGACAAGAATTATTTAAAATACAAAGATAGATTAGATCATGAATTAGAAATCATAATTAAAATGAATTATGCAAGTTATTTTTTAATTGTATCTGATTATATAAAATGGGCAAAAGAAAATGATATACCAGTTGGACCTGGTAGAGGATCTGGTGCTGGTTCTCTGGTTGCTTGGTGTCTTTCAATAACTGATGTTGATCCAATAAAATTTAACTTAATTTTTGAGAGATTTTTAAATCCAGATAGAATCTCAATGCCAGATTTTGATATAGATTTTTGCGAAGAAAAAAGAGATTTAGTTTTTGAATATTTAACAAAAAAATATGAAAATAGTGTAGCTCATATAATCACATTTGGAAAATTAAAAGCTAGAATGGTTATAAGAGATGTTGGACGTGTTTTAGGATTGGGTTATGGATTTGTTGACAGTATATCAAAAATGATACCGTTTGATCCATCAAGGCCACAAAATTTAACCGAATGTATAGCTGGAGAACCTAGACTGCAAAAACTTATAAATGAGGATAGTAGAGTAAAGAAACTTACAGATCTTTCATTAAAATTAGAAGGGTTAAATAGAAATGTTGCAACGCATGCTGCTGGCGTTGTCATAGCTGATAAAGATTTAACTGAGACAATCCCATTATATAAGGATGCAACATCTGACTTATTATTACCTTCAACACAATTTGACATGTACTCAGCTGAAAATGCTGGATTAATCAAGTTTGATTTTTTGGGACTAAAGACTTTAACAGTTATAAATAACACTCAAAAACTAATAAGAAAAAAAGATAAAAAATTTAATATAGAAAATATAAATTTTGAAGATCAAAAAGTTTTTGATTTATTGTCATCTGGAAAAACTGTTGGTTTATTTCAAATTGAGAGTGCTGGAATGCGCGAAGCATTAATGCAAATGAAACCAAATCACTTAGAAGATATTATTGCGTTGGTAGCACTTTATAGACCAGGTCCTATGAGTAATATACCAATTTATAATGATTGCAAACATGGAAAAAAAACACCCGACTATTTACATCCTTTACTTGAAGATATTCTAAAACCTACCTATGGGGTAATAATTTATCAAGAACAAGTTATGCAAATTGCACAAAAACTTTCTGGCTTCACAGCTGGTCAAGCAGATATTTTAAGAAGAGCAATGGGTAAAAAGAAAAGGGCAGAATTAGAAAAACAAAAACAAAGTTTTATTTCTGGTGCTGTAAATAATGGAATTAGTAAAGATGTTGCAGCAGGGATTTTTTTAAAGATAGAACCTTTTGCAGAATATGGTTTTAATAAAAGTCATGCAGCTGCATATGCAATTATTTCATATCAAACCGCTTATTTAAAAACATATTATCCAAAAGAATTTATTGCTGCATCAATGACAATGGATATTTCTAATCAAAATAAATTAAATGAGTTTTATGAGGAATTAAAAAGATTAAATATAAAGATAGTAAGACCAGATATTAATGAATGTTATGCTGATTTTAGAACAGATGGAGAAAAATTCTTTTATGCATTGGGAGCAATCAAAGCTGTAGGATATGAAGCAGTCTCACATATTGTTGAGGAAAGATTGAAAAATGGAAAATTTAGCTCAATAAATGATTTTTTAAATAGAGTAAATCCAAAAGATATAAATAAGTTACAATTAGAAGGTTTAGTTAAAGCAGGTGCTTTTGATAGCATAAATTTGAATAGACACTCGTTATTCAATTCAATACCAAACTTTATTACAAAATCTAAAAATATTTATGAAAATAAATCTGCTAATCAGATTGATTTATTTGGTGAAAATAATATCCAAGATAATGAAGTGATAATGAAAATTGATGATTGGAAGTTTGAAGAAAGATTGTCCAAAGAATTTGAGTCAGTTGGCTTTTTTATATCTGATCATCCCTTAAATCAATTTAAAGAAATATTTGCAGACTATAATATAAAAGATTACTTAAGTTTTAATAATGATAATGAAATAATTAATTCAAATATTGCTGCAACCTTATTAAAGATACAAGAAAGAAAAACTGCCAAAGGAAATCCTTATGCCGTTTTAAAATTAACTGATCTAACAAGTGTTTTTGAATTGTTTATTTTTTCTGAGGTTTTAGAAAAAAATCGTGATATATTGAAAGAAGGATCATCAATGATACTAACTTTGACGAAATCTGTTTCAGATGAAGAAAATCGTTTTAAGAGAACAAATGTTCAGAAAATAGCCTCGCTTTCAGAATTGATAAATAAGCCAATTGAGGAAGTGCATTTCAACTTAAAATCGATAGATGAATTGAAAGAAATTTCAAAAATTATTCCTAACGATGGAAATACAGTCGTAAGAATTAAATTATTAGACCAAAATAATAAATTAGATTTTATTCTTAAAAATAAGAGAAATATTGATAGAAAAACGTTGAATATAATTAGAAACAAAGAGATTTCTGCTATTATTCGATAATTTTAGGCTTGTTAAATAAAAAAAATCTTTGTAAATAGTCATTAAAATTAACAAAAACGCACACAGTTATTGGTTTTATACCTCCGGTCCTTAATTGGAAATTACTGTGGTGGCTTAACCGGGAATAAATATGAAAATACCTAACGTTACAATCCAACAACTATTAGAAGCAGGTGTTCATTTGGGACACAAAACACTTAGATGGAATCCAAAAATGAAAAAATATATTTTTGGCAAAAGAGACTCCATTCATATTATTGATTTAACTCAAACCTTAGAACTTACTAAAATAGCATTAGAAAAAGTCCATGAAGTTATATCTAATAATGGAAAAATATTATTTGTCTCAACAAAAAAACAAGCATCAGAAGCGATAGCAGAAGTTGCTAAAGAAACTGATCAATATTTTGTAAATTATAGATGGTTAGGAGGAATGTTAACTAATTGGGGAACTATATCGAATTCAATTAAAAAATTAAAACAATTAGAATTAAATTTAGTTTCCGAAAATAGAGGTTTTACCAAAAAAGAGCTTTTAAAAATGAGTGTAAAAAAAGATAAATTACAAAGATCATTAGGTGGTATATCTGAGATGAAAAAAGTTCCAGACTTAGTATTTATTATCGATACAAACTACGAATCTCTTGCAATACAAGAATCAGTAAAATTGGGAATTCCTATTGTAGCAATATTAGACAGTAATTCAAATCCCGATGGCATAGATTATCCAATACCTGGAAATGATGATGCTAGGAGAGCGATAGATTTGTATTGTAATTTAATTAAAGAAACAATTGAATCTGCAAAAAGTTCAATTCCTGTAGCTGAAAAAAAAGACAGCGTAAAAAAAGAAACTAAATCATCCAAGACTATTCAAGAAAAAGATAGAGAAAAATTAGAGGAAAAATTTAGTGAAAAAAATAAAGAGACGATAAATTAATATGAGCGATATTGAAAAAGTAAAAAAGTTAAGAACTGCCACAGGAGCTGGTTTCAAAGATTGCAACCTTGCTATAAAAGAGGCTAACGGTGACCTAGATAAAGCAGTAGAAATTTTAAGAGTTAAAGGAATTTCAAAGGCATCAAAAAAAATGTCGAGAGAAGCAAAAGAAGGTGTAGTTGCTATCAGTGGAGATGAAAAAAAGACTTCAATAATCGAGGTAAATTGTGAGACAGACTTTGTTGCAAAAAATAACGATTTTATAAATTTTGTAAAAGAGTTAAGTGAATTAAATAATCAAAATGATTCTAATATTGATAATTTAAAAAAATCTAAAATGAAAAATGGCTCCTCAGTCGAGGATAATTTGGTAGCATTAATTGCTAAGATTGGGGAAAAAATAACAATTGGACAAACAAAAACCATCTCAAACTCTTCTTCAACTAATTATCAATACTTACATACAGTGGTTAAGGATAACTTAGCAAAACTTGCTGTAATTGTCTCGTTGGAAACAAAAGAAAATTCCGATATTGTAAAAACATTCGGTAAACAATTATCAATGCACATTGCAGCTTCAAATCCTTTGGCTTTAGAGTCCAGACTAATTGACAAAGCAGTTATTGATAAAGAGCATGAACTAATAACAGAAGAACTAAAAAATTCTGGTAAACCAGAAGATATAGCTAAAAAGATTAGTTTAGGAAAAATGAATAAATTTAAAGAGGAAAATGCTCTTATGACGCAAGCTTGGGTAATGGAACCTAAAAAGAAAGTTCAAGATGTTTTAAAAGAACTTGCTGTAAATGATTTAAAAATTAAGGAATTCAGCAGAATAAAAATAGGTGAATAAATGTTTGATGAAAAATCACATAGCTTAAAAATGGATAAAGCTATTGAGGTATTCTCGAAAGAATTATCATCTTTAAGGACCGGACGAGCCAATGCTGCAATGTTAGATTTAGTTAAAGTAGATGTTTATGGTCAACAAATGCCTATTAATCAAATTGGTAGCATAACAACACCCGAACCTAGAATGATCAATATTCAGGTGTGGGATCAAAACAATGTCCCTTTAGTAGATGCAGCTATAAAAAAATCAGAGTTAGGATTAAATCCACAGATAGATGGTCAACTAATTAGATTGCCAATACCAGAATTAAATGAGGAGAGAAGAACTGAACTAAAAAAATTAATAAAAGCAATGGGAGAAAAGTGTAAAATCTCAATTCGAAATATAAGAAGAGATGCAAATGAAGAATTAAAAAAACTTTTAAAATCTAAAGATATCGGTGAAGATGAGGAAAAGTCATACGAGAAAAATGTTCAAAATATAACTGATAAACACATTTCAACTGTTGATGAAAAAGTTTCAATCAAAGAAAAAGAAATAATGACAATATGAACCCATTAAAACATGTGGCCATTATCATGGATGGTAATGGAAGGTGGGGGTTAAAAAAGAAAAAATCGCGAAATGCTGGTCATAGAGCAGGCTTAAATACAGTTGAAAAAATAATAAAAGAAACAATAAAGAGTAATATCAAATTTCTTACATTATATGCTTTTTCTACAGAGAATTGGAAAAGGCCAAAAAAAGAAATTAAATTTTTATTTAATTTATTAGAAAATTTTCTTAAAGATAAAATCGAAGATTTAAATAAACAAAATATAAAGCTTAAGATTATTGGTAAAAAAGATTTTTCACCTGAATTAAATTATCTCCTGAGGGTTTCTGAGAAAAAAACATCCAAGAACAAAAGACTACAAATAAATTTGGCTTTAAACTATGGGTCTAAAGCAGAACTAATAAATGCATTTAAAGAATTAAAAAAACGTAACGAAACTATTAACGAAAAAAATTTAAAAAAATACCTGCAATCAAATGATACTCCAGATCCTGACTTATTAATTAGAACAGGGGACACAAAGAGATTGAGTAATTTTTTGTTATGGCAACTAGCTTATTCAGAGATATTTTTTGAAAAAAAATTATGGCCTGATTTTAATGAAAAAGACTATAATAAAATAATTAAGAAATATAAGAACATCAAAAGAAATTTTGGAAATATTTAATGGAAAAAGAACTTCAAAAAAGAATATTAAGTTCGATAATAATAATACCTTTGTCTCTTTTTTTTATCGTCAAGGGATCAGCGTTTTTTATCTTATTTATTACAATTCTATTTTTAATAGCTTGCTTAGAATGGCTTAAAATGACAAAAAGATACGACTTTAAAATTCTTGGAATAATCTTTTTATTGCTGTCTTTCTTTTCTGTTTATTTAATTAGAGATATAGGATTATTTGAATTTTTAATGATCTTTATAATTTGTATCGCAACTGATATTGGTGGTTACATTTTTGGAAAAATATTAAAAGGACCAAAGTTAATTAAGATAAGTCCAAACAAAACATACACTGGTGTTGTTGGAGGGCTCTTAATGTCTGTTGGTGTTGCATTCTTATTTAACGCAAAATACGATAATTATTTTTTAGAAAATCAAAATTTTCTAAGCAATCTATTTTTTATAATTACAGTTTTTTTAATTTCTGGTGTTAGTCAAGTAGGTGATTTAATCATCTCATATTTTAAAAGAGCATCTAACATAAAAAATACAGGAAATCTTTTTCCTGGTCATGGAGGATTATTGGATAGAATTGATGGTATGATTTTTGTTTTTCCTTTTGTTTATCTAATTTCAATAATTTTATAATGAAAAGAAAAGTTGCTATTTTAGGTTCGACAAGTTCTATTGGAAAATCTTTACTTGATATAATTCATAATGATAGAAAAAAATTCAAGATAGAATTGTTAACTGCTAATACCAATTATAAAGATTTAATTAGTCAAGCAAATAAATTCAATGTTAAAAATATAATCATAACTGATAAAGATAGTTTCAAAAAAACAAAAATTATTTGTAGAAATAGAAAAATAAATATTTTTCAAAACTTTGAAAGTTTGAAAAAAATTTTACCAAAAAAAATTGATTACGTAATGAGTGCCATTTCTGGAATTGGTGGACTATTGCCTACACATAAAATAATTAATCATACAAAATTGATTGCAATAGCCAATAAGGAGGCAATTATATGCGGATGGCCACTTATTAACAAAGAATTGAAAAAACATAAAACTAAGTTTATCCCTGTCGATTCTGAACATTTCTCAATTTTTTCACTGTTAGATAATACAGATAAAAATGACATAGAAAAAATTTATATAACAGCTTCAGGAGGTCCTTTTAGAAATTTACCTAAAAAAAAATTTAAAAAGATAAAATTAAAAGATGCTCTTAAACATCCTAATTGGCGTATGGGAAAAAAAATCACAATAGACTCAGCAACCCTCATGAACAAAGTTTTTGAAGTTATTGAGGCAAAAAATATTTTTAATAGTAGTTACGAAAAAATATCAATTTTGATACACCCAAAATCTTATGTCCATGCAATAGTTAAATTTAAAAATGGTTTGATTAAATTCCTTATACATGAACCAGATATGAAAATACCTATTTATAACTCTATTTACTATGAAAAAAATAAAAGTATTAAAACTAGATCTTTAGACTTGAAAATTTTAAATAATCTTCAATTAAAAAAAGTAGAAAAAGCAAAGTTCCCACTTGTGAAATTACTCGATAAAATTCCAAATCAGTCATCACTTTTTGAGACAATTCTAATAACTATAAATGATTATTTAGTATATAAATTTTTAGAAAAAAAAATTAGTTTTCAAGAATTGAATAAACTTATTTATAAAATTTCAAATTATAAAGAATTTCAAAAATTTAAGAAAATTAACCCAAAAAACCTTAAAGAGATATATAATTTAAGAGATTATGTTCGTTTAAAAATTGAGTCTTTAGGTATATAAGACAGATACTTATGATAGGTTTTTTGACAAAAATAAGTTTATTAGTTTTTTTTTTAATAAGTTCTGTAAATGCTGAAAGTTTAAAAAAAATTGAAATTAATGGAAACAAAAGAATTTCAGATGAAACAATTAAAATTTTTTCTAATTTAGAAATTAATCAAGAATTATCTAAATCAGATCTAGATAGAGCAATTAAGAGTCTTTATAATACAAATTTTTTTAGTAACATAAGTTTAACTTTTGAAGATCAAATCTTAATACTTAATGTTGAAGAAAACCCCATAATAGATAATTTTGAGATAACAGGTATAAAAAAACAATCTCTGGTAGAATTTATAAAATCGAAAATTCAACTAGCTGAAATGAAATCTTTTGATCAAGAGTTGCTTGCAGCAGATTTAAAATTAATTCAAAATATTTTAAAAACTAGTGGATATTATTTTTCAAGTATTACAAGTTCTAAGAATTTAAATGATGAGTTAAATTCAGTTGATTTAAGGATTAATATAGACTTAGGTGAAAAGGCAAAAATCAAGAAAATTATTTTTTTAGGTGACAAAGTTTTTAAAGATAAACGGTTAAAAGAAGTTATTACCTCAGAAGAACATAAATTTTGGAAATTTATTTCATCTAACGTATATATAAATGAGGAATTAATAGAACTAGATAAAAGGTTATTAACAAATTATTTTAAAGACAATGGATATTTTAAAGTTAATGTTGAAAATTCATTTGTTGAATTTGATAAAAATTCTAATTTTAACTTAATTTTTAAGATAACACCTGGAAAAAAATATTTTTTTAATGACTTTACTTTAAATTTACCCTCAAATTATGATCCTGAAACTTTTAAACCTATCAATAAAAAGTTTTCAAAACTAAAAGGAGAAAAGTATTCGTTATTAAAAATAAATAGCTTACTTAAAGAAATTGATAAAATTGCTTTAACAAAACAATTTGAATTTATTAATGCTTCTATAGTTGAAAAAATAAATCAAGACAAAATAGACTTTGAAATAAATATTTCAGAAAGTGAAAAAATATATGTAGAAAAAATAAATATTACTGGAAATTATACAACTTTAGAGGAAGTAATCAGAAATAATTTAATTGTTGACGAGGGTGATCCACTAAATGAAATTTTATTCAATAAATCAATTAATAATTTAAAAAGTTTAGGGATTTTTAAAAAAGTAGAACCTGATATTCAAAGCGGATCTGATACATCATTGAGGATTATTGATATTAATATTGAGGAGAGACCATCAGGTGAAATTTCACTTGCAGCTGGTTTTGGAACGAACGGGGGAATACTTGGCGGAGGTATTAAAGAAAAGAATTTTTTAGGACAAGGAATTAATTTAGATGCAAATCTTGAACTAACTCCCGAGTCAGTTAAAGGTAGATTCATATATGCAAAACCAAATTTTAATAACACCGAAAACACTTTATTTACTTCCTTAACAAGCTCAACGACAGATTTACTTACTGATTCTGGTTATAAAACTTCTGAAATAGGTTTTTCTTTAGGGACGACATTTGAGCAATTTCAAAATATATTTTTAAGTCCTGAAATAGACTTTTTAATTGAAGACTTAGAAACATCGAGTAAAGCTTCTAATACACTCAAAAAACAAGAGGGCTCATATACTGATCTATATTTTAACTACTCAATCAATCAAGACCTTAGAGATAAAAGATTTAGGACAGAAAGTGGTTATCAAACTTTTTTTACACAGGAACTACCAATCATTTCAGATAACTCAGAGCTTTCAAATGCATTTGAAATATCTAAATTTAAGAAGCTATCTACAAGATCAGACACAGTTGGAAAAATAAGTTTTTATGCCAAAACTATAACTGGTTTATCTGATGATGTTAGAGTTTCAAAAAGATTAAATGTTCCATCATCTAAATTAAGAGGTTTTGAAAAAGGTAAAGTGGGACCTGTTGATAATAAAGATTTTGTTGGCGGTAATCATGTAACAGCCTTAAATTTATCAGCTACCTTACCAAATATTGTTGAAGGACTAGATAATCTTGATGTTGGAGTTTTTCTTGATGCCGCTAACGTTTGGGGAGTCGATTATGACAGTTCTTTAGATGATAAAAGCACTATTAGATCATCAGCGGGAGTTGCCTTTAATCTATTAACACCAATTGGACCACTAAGTTTTTCATTTGCAAACGCTTTAACTAAAGCCTCATCTGATAAAACTGAAACATTTAGATTCAGGTTAGGAACTCAATTTTAATGAAATTTTTTTTTAAAAAAATAGTATTTTTTTTTTTACTGATCGGTGTCTCAGAAGCCAATAATAATGTAAAATTTGTTGATATAAATTTCATCGTAAATAATTCGATTTCCGGCAAAAATTTGAACGAAATAATTGAAAAGAAAAATAAAAAAGTAGTTTCAGAACTCAATAAGATAAGAGATGAGCTAAAGATTAAAAAAGATAAGATTGTTGCTCAAAAAAATATTTTAAAAAAAGACGAATTGGAAAATTTAATTAAAGAATATGAAAAAGAAGTTAAAGTTTTCACCGAAATTAAAAAAAAAAAAACAGATGAATTTAACAGTTTTAGTATAAAATCAAAAAAAAAAATAATTGATTTATTAAATCCTTTAATTACAAACTATTTAAAAAAAGAGTCGATTCAAATACTTCTTCAAAAAGACAAAATTATTTTTGGTGATGATAAACTTAATATTACTAACGATATATTAAAATTATTTGATGATAAATATAAAAAAATTAAATTTGAATAAGGATAATAGAAATGAATAAAGATAAATTAACTAAAAAAGATATTATTTCATTATTACCTCATAGAGAGCCAATGTTATTAATTGATGAGCTTATTGATATCAAACATCTTCATTCAGCTACAGCTATTATGAATGTTAGAAAAGATTCTTTTTATGTGGATGGACACTTTCCTGGAAATCCTGTTTTACCAGGTGTCTTAATTGTTGAAGCTTTCGGTCAAGCAGCTGCAGCTCTTACAGCACACGGTATAGATAAAAAAGAATATGATAATAAACTTGTTTTTTTAATGAGTGTTGAAAAAGCAAGATTTAGGAATCCAGTAATTCCTGATTGTAGATTAGAATTAAAAATTGAGGCAATAAGATCACATGGGAGAGTCTGGAAATATAAAGGTGAAGCGTTTGTAGAGGGCAAAAAAATGTCGGATGCACAATGGTCAGCTACAATTGTAGACAGGAAATAATTAGCAATAAATCTTGATAAGCTTTTAAAATAAGTTTTGATATTAAACTTATTAATGATTAATCCTTTTTTTAAAAATACTGGACCTTATAGTATAAATTTTCTGCTTAAAGCAACTGATTTAAAAAATGAGAATTTACCCGATGATAAAATCACAGATATCAAAGATCTTAATTCGTCTCGAAAAAATGAAATAACTTTTCTTCACTCAAAAAAATATACTGATTTAGCTAAAAAAACTAAAGCTTCTTACTGTTTAACATCCGAAAATTTTCAATCATTTTTACCAAGTAGTTGTAAGGCTATTATTACCGACAAAGTTTTATTACATACAGCTCAAATAACAAAAATTTTTTATCCAGACTCTATTACTGATGATTATGATATTACTGTTAAAGATGTAAATGAAACTGAATTTAAAGATAAAATTAAATTTGGAAAAAATGTTCTTATTGGTGAAAATGTAAAAATTGGTACAAATTGTTTAATTGGTCATAATTCAATTATAGAAAAAAATGTTAATATAGGTGATAATTGCTCTATAGGGTCAAATGTAATTATTAGAAATTCGCTAATCCAAAATAATGTTCATATTTTAGATGGTTGTGTCATTGGAAAAAAAGGATTTGGTTTTTTTCCAAATAAAGACACTAATTTTAGGTATCCTCAAATAGGTTTTGTAATAATTGAAGACAATGTTGAAATAGGTTGTGGATCTACTATAGATAGAGGTTCTCTTTCTAATACAATCATTGGAAAAAATACGTATTTAGATAATCAAATACACATAGCTCACAATGTTAAAATTGGAGAGAATTGTATTATTGCTGGACAAGTAGGTTTTGCTGGAAGTTCAATTTTAGGTAATAATGTTATGATTGGAGGTCAAGCAGGTATTTCTGGTCATCTTAAAATTGGAAATAATGTGCAGATTGGTGGTGGTAGTGGAGTTATTAAAAATATTCCTGATAATACTAAAGTAATGGGTTATCCAGCTAAAGATTTAAAAAATTTTATTAGAGAAAATAAATGATAGATAAAACAGCAATAATAAATAAAAATGCAAAAGTTCATCCAAGTGTTAAGGTTGGACCATATTCTGTCATTGGGCCTCAAGTGGAAATTGGAGAAAATACAGAAATACAATCACATGTAAGCATTACTGGAAATACTAAAATTGGAAAAAGAAATAAGATTTATCCATTTGTTTCAATCAATGATCCTCAAGACTTAAAATATAATGGTGAAGATACTAGTTTAATTATCGGAGATGATAATAAAATAAGAGAATATGTAACAATAAATCCTGGAACAGTTGGTGGTGGAGGTAAAACTGTAATTGGAAATAACTGTTTATTTATGATTTCATCTCATATAGCGCATGATTGTCAAGTAGGGAATAACGTCATTATTGCAAACAATGTACCTTTAGGAGGTCATGCTATTATTGAGGACAACGTAGTTATAGGAGGAAATTCTGCTGTTCAACAGTTTACTAGAATCGGTAAAATGGCAATGATTGGAGGAATGACAGGAGTATTAAACGATGTTATTCCGTATGGATTATCCACTGGAAATAGAAATTCATTACAAGGATTGAATTTAATAGGGTTGAGAAGAGCTAAATTTGAAAATAAGTATATTTTAGGTTTGAGCGAGGCTTATAAGGAGATTTTCGCTAGCAAAAATATCAATGAAAATATAAGTAAACTAAATGGCTCATTTCTGGAAAATCCATTAGTTAAAGAAGTAATAGAATTTATTACCAAAGATAAAAAAAGGTCTATTTGTACCCCGTTTTCATAAGATGATAGGATTAATTTTTGGTGACACAGATTTTCCTAATAAAATACTTAAAACAATTAAAAAAAGAAAAATAAAGTACCTAATAATTGATTTATCAAAATCTAAGATATTTAAAAAAGATAGAAAATCTTATGTGGTTTCTATAGGTCAATTTGGTAAAATAATAAATATTCTCAAAGAAAATAGCTGTAAAAAAGTTTTATTTGCTGGGAAAGTTAACAAGCCAAACTTTTCAAAGTTAAAGTTAGATATTAAAGGGATATATTACATCCCAAGAATTATCAAAGCATCCAAGCTTGGTGATGCTGCAATTTTAAGAGAGATAATAAAAATACTAGCTCAAAATCAGATAAAAACTGAAAATTCACTTAAATTTAATCCAGAGCTTACTCTTAAAAAGGGTAATTATTCAAAGATTAAGCCCAATAATAAGGATCAATCAGACATTAGAAAAGCCATCAAAACGCTAAATAGTTTAAAAGAGTATAATTATAGTCAAGGAGTAGTGGTCAGAAATAAAAAAATAGTCTCTATTGAGGGAAAAGGCGGAACAAAAAAATTACTCGAAAAAAGTAAAAGTAAAAAATTTCAAAACAATGGGGTTTTAGTTAAATTTCCCAAAAAAAAACAAGACCTAAGAGTTGACTTACCCACTATCGGATTGAAAACATTAAAACAAAGCAAGAAAGCAGGATTAAAAGGCATTGTTGTAAAAAGTAAACAACATGTATTTTTAGATAAAAAAAAATGTATCAGCTTTGCTAATAAAAATAAGATGTTTATCTCTGTAAAATGAAAAAAATTTTTATATTAACTGGTGAACCTTCAGGAGATAAATTAGCCTCAACAGTAATTAATAAACTTCAAGAAAATTATTCAGATATAGAATATTTAAGTGTTGGAGGTTCTCATTTGAATAAGCTTGGGATCAAATCAATATACGATCTTAAAGAAATAACTTATATTGGTTTTACTAGTGTTATCTTGAATATATTTAAAATCAGAAACAAAATAAATGAAACTGTAAAAAAAATAATTGAATTTAATCCAGATATCTTATTTAGTGTAGATAGCCCAGATTTTACCCTAAGAGTTGCTGAAAAAGTCAAAAGTATAAATCCCAATATAAAAACAATACATTATGTTGCACCTCAAGTATGGGTATGGAGAGAAAGAAGGATTAAAAATTTTAAAAAATTTTTGGATCATGTTTTATTATTATTTAATTTTGAAAAAAAATACTTTGATAAAGAAAATATAACAAATACTTTTGTTGGTCATCCTTTACTTGAAAATAAAAAAAATATTAAATCAAATTTATCAAATATAATTGATGAGAACAAAAAAATTATATCTGTATTTGCTGGAAGCCGAACATCCGAAACAAATATTCTTTTACCAATTTTATTAGATTTTATAAAATTAATGAATGAAAAATTTAATGAATACAATTTTGTTTTTCATGCAACTGATCAAAATAAAGATTTAATAAAAGATGAGATTAAAAAAACAAACTTTAACAATATTGAAGTGATATCAGACGAAACTATAAAATCACAAATATTATCAAAATCAATATTTGCTGTAGTGAAATCTGGAACCGTTTCTCTTGAAATCTGTAATGCTAAAGTTCCGTCTATAATAATTTATAAAATGAATTTTATTAATTTTTTTATTATAAAGTTTTTAGTTAAGACCAAATTTGCAAATATAATTAATATTATTAATCAAAAAGAAATAATCCCTGAATTAATTCAAAAAGAATGTAATTCAAAAGAAATTTTTAGATCTGTGGTTTATTTTTTAAGAAACCCGGAACTTATGAAAAAACAAATCTCTGATGTAAATGATACTTTAAATGAAATTAGATCTAAAACCTCTTCATCTTCAGAGGCTTCATCAGTAGTTTCAAGTTATCTTAGCACTTAATCTTTTTTGAACTTCTTCTTTTCCCAAGGATAAAATTATATCATAAATACCAGGTCCAAACTTTGAACCTGTTAAAGCTATTCTTAATGGTTGTCCAACTCCCCTAAAATTTGTGTCATGAGATTTTATAAGCTCATTTATTATTGGTTCTAAAATTTCTCGAGAAGGCAGATCTATTTTTTTAAATTGATCATTAAAGTCAGAAATTACTTTTCTTGCTTTATCATCAATTAATTTAAGATCATCCTTATTAAAATCGACCTCATCTTTCAGAATATATTGACCATTATTAAATATATCCTCTAAAGTTTTTGCTTTATTTTTCAAGAAAGTAAGAGATTTTTTAATCTTATCTTTTTTATCTGATTGAATTTCACTTTTATATAGTTTGCAATATTCAGTTAATTGAGTGAATAAATCATTTTCATTAATATTCTTAATATAATGTTCGTTCATTGATAAAATTCTACTCACATCAAGTTTAGAGGGAGATTTACCGATACCCTCTAAATTAAAAAATTTTATACTTTCCTCCAATGTAAATATTTCCTTATCTTTGTAAGACCAGCCTAGTCTTAAAAGATAATTTCGAAGGGCATCTGGCATGATGCCTATTTTGGAATAATCATCTAATGTAGACGCCTGATCTCGTTTTGATAGTTTCTTTCCCTCTATTGTATGAATCAATGGTATGTGAGCAAATGAGGGTAATTCCCATTTCATAGCTTGATAAATTTGTATTTGTTTGAAGGTGTTTATTTTATGATCATCACCTCTAATAATATGTGTCATGTTCATTTGGTGATCGTCTACGGATGCTGATAAGTTATATGTAGGAGTCCCGTCATTTCTTAAGATAATAAAATCTTCAATAGTATTATTTTCTATTTCGACATCACCTTGTACCAAATCTTTCAATACCGATGTTCCATTAATCTTACTTTTAAACCTAATAACAGGATTAATATCTTTTGGAGCATCAGATTCTTTTTTGTCTCTCCATTTTCTATCATAAATATAGGGAATCTTTTTTTGTCTAGCTCTTTTTTTTTGTTCTTCTATTTCTTCACTTGAACAATAACACTTATATGCATGACCATTCTTAAGAAGCTCATCTACAACCTTTATATGATCGTCTACTTTCTCTGATTGAATATATTCTTCTCCATCATAATTGATACCAATCCATTTTAGTGATTGTATTATTTGGTCTTTATATTCATCTTTAGATCTTTCTTTATCTGTATCTTCCACTCTCAAATAAAATTTGCCATTATTATTTTTTGAGTATAACCAATTAAATAAAGCTGTTCTAACACCACCAATATGCAATGCACCAGTAGGTGAGGGAGCAAATCTAGTTGCTACTTTTTTCATTAAAATGGTTTAGACTATTTTTTTAGAAGTTTCTATATAAAGATACTAATACACCCTGAACTTTTACTCTATCAGGTCCAAATATTTTAGTTTCGTAATTTTTATTGGCGCTTTCTAAAGCAACAACTTTACCTTTTTTTCTAATTCTTTTTAACATTGCTTCATGCTCATCAATTAGAGCAACAACAATTTTTCCATTGTCAGCTGTATCTGCTCTTTTAATAATAACTGTATCGCCTTCGTGAATTCCAGCTTCAATCATCGAATCCCCTTGAACTTTCAAACCAAAATAATCTCCATTTTTCTCTAAATTGCTTGGCAAAGGTATTCTTGAAACCTCATTTTGGATAGCTTCAACAGGTGTCCCCGCAGCAATTTTTCCTAAAACTGGCACCTCAGCATCATCTGAGGATAAATTTTCCTCATCTAATCCACCTTTGATTACGCTTGGTGAAAAATTATTATAAATATCATTTGCAGAAGCCGTTTCTGGCAATTTAATTACTTCTAAGGCTCTAGCTTTATGAGCAAGTCTTTTAATAAAACCTCTTTCTTCTAAAGCACTTATAAGTCTATGAATTCCTGACTTAGATTTTAGGTTTAAAGAAGCTTTCATTTCCTCATAAGATGGAGAAACACCAGAGCTTCTCAACTTCTTGTTGATAAATAAAAGCAGGTTTTTTTGTTTTTTTGTTAGCATAAGAACAAATATCGTACAAAATCTGTTCTACAAAAGTTCTCTTAAATTCACAATAGTAAAAAAGTCAATAAAATAGGGAACTATTTGATTAAATAACGGTGAAAATGGAATTATTTTCCAAATTTTTCAAAAGTGATTCACCAATTAGAAAAGTTTTAATAGAGGTTTTATTTGAGAGTTCTAATAATTCTACTTTTGATTTTATTCCGCTTTCAGAAATTAATGGACCTTTATGATTAACCAAAACATCATGAATATCAAAAGTTGTATTTATATCAGTTTTAAGAGTTTTTAAGTTCCTATTATTGATTCCAATTAATGCTTCTTTAAATTTCAAAGCTTGTTTTGCTTCCTCAACTGTATGCACCTCAACTATCACAGACATATTTAATTTAAGTGCTTCTTCATATAACTCATTCGCAAGGCTTTCACTTACACCAGCTAATATAATTAATATTGCATCTGCTCCATGACTTTTTGCTAATGGAATTTGAAATTTATCTACAAAAAAGTCCTTACAAAGAATTGGTAAATTAATATTTTGTTTAATTTGACTTATATGTGTTAAATCCCCTAAAAAAAAATTTTCCTCAGTCAAAACCGATAAACAAGTAGCATTATTATCATGATATATACTAGCTATTTTAACAGGGTCATAATCATCTATGATTACACCTGCAGAAGGACTTGCTTTTTTGATCTCAGCAATAATAGAAAATTTATTTTCTTTAATATTTTTTTCAATATTTTCTTTAAAATTAATAAAAGTTTTATTTTTCTCTATTAATTCATTTAATGAGTCTATTGAAATACTTTTTTTAGTATCTTCTATTTTAACTATTTTCTTTTTAATTATTTTTTCAAGAACATTTTCAGGCATTTTGAATTGTTTCCAAATGTTCGATAACTTTATTAGATAAAATATGCTCTCTTGCATTTCTATACGCTTCTGTAAACTCTTTATGGTTTTCATTTACAATTAATCCAGCTGCAGCGTTTAGGCATACTGCTTTGGAAAAATCATTATCCTCACCTTTAAATATGTTAATCATTTTTTCTGCATTGAATTTTGCATCATCTCCAACAAGATTTTCAAATTTATCTGCATTAATCTTTAATTCTTTTGGATCAATAACAATTTCAGAAATCTTATTATCTTTTAATTGAATAACATTCGTTTTAGCATACGGCGAAATTTCATCTAAGCCATCCTCGCTATTTACAATCCATGCAAATTTTATGCCTAAGTTATTTAAAGCATTTGCAAATATTCTTAAAAGTTTTTTATCAAAGACACCGACTACTTGTCTTTTTACTAAAGCAGGACTACTTAACGGTCCGATCATATTAAATATTGTTCTTTTTCCAATTTTTTTTCTCGTTGGACCAACAAACTTCATAGCACCATGATAATTAGGAGCAAACATGAAACCAAAATTATTTTTATTTATTTGATCTTCGATTTCTTTTGGTTCCAGATTTATTTTTATTTTCAAAGCCTCTAATACATCACCTGATCCACACTTAGAAGATACTGCTTTATTGCCATGTTTAGCTACTTTAACACCCATACTTGCAAGCAACAACGCAGCGGCTGTCGATATATTTAGCGTATTCATACCATCTCCACCAGTGCCACATGTATCAACACAATTTTCCACATTTACCCTTTTGGATTTATTTCTAAGCACAAAAACCCCACCGGCTATTTCCTCAGAAGCTTCACCTTTAACTGATAAATGTGTTAAAAAATCAAATATTTCTTGGTCTTCAGCTTTTCCTTCCATTAATAATTCAAAAGCTGCCTTACTTTCTTCAAAAGAGAGATCCTCTTTATTCTTAATTTTATCTATGAATTGTCTCATTGATTTTAAATTCTAATAAAATTTTTTAAAATTTTAATACCTAATTTAGTTTTAATACTTTCAGGGTGAAATTGCACTCCATGAACAGCATATTTTTTATGCTGAACACCCATAACTAAGCCATCTTTAGTTTCAGCTGTGATTTCAAGGTCTTCAGATAGTGATTTTTTGTCAATAATTAAGCTGTGATACCGTGTTGCCTCAAATGATTTTGGAAGATTTTTTAAAATTCCTAAATTGTTTGATATAATTTTACTTGTTTTACCATGCATTAATTTTTTAGCTTGAATAATTTTGGAACCAAATACCTGTCCTATAATTTGATGACCAAGACAAACACCAAGAATTGGAATTTTTTTATATAAAGATTTTACTATTTTTAAACAATTGCCTGATTGATTAGGATTACCTGGGCCTGGTGAGATTACGATTTTATTATATTTTCTTTTTAATATCTGATTGGATGTAATTTGATCGTTTCTAATTACATCTACATTTACCTTTAATGAAGATAGATAATGATAAAGATTAAAAGTAAAACTATCGTAATTATCTATAAGAATTATTTTTTTCATTTTAAGGCATTAATTAAAGCTTTTGCTTTATTTACAGTTTCCTCATACTCTTTTAAAGGTTTACTATCAGCAACAATTCCAGCTCCAGCTTGAACATAAAATTTGTTTTTTTTAGCCACGGCAGTTCTTAAAGCTATACATGTATCAAATTCTCCGTTTGCTGAAAAATATCCAATACCACCAGCATAAACTTTTCTCTTAGTTGTTTCTAATTCATCAATTATTTCCATAGCTCTAATTTTTGGAGCTCCAGAAACAGTTCCTGCAGGGAAACCAGCAAGAAGTGATTTAAACTTTGAAAATTTCTTATTATATTCACCGATGACATTTGATACTATATGCATTACATGAGAATATCTCTCAATAATAAAACTCTCAGTTACTTTTACCGTATTAATTTTTGAAACTTTACCAGCATCATTTCTTCCTAAATCTAATAACATTAAGTGCTCTGAAAGCTCTTTTTTGTCATTAAGAAGATCTTTTTCATAAAAACGATCCTCTTTTAACGATTTACCCCTCGGTCTTGTTCCTGCGATTGGTCTTACAGTAATTTTATTATCTCTTAATCTCACTAGTATTTCTGGGCTCGCACCAATAATTTGAAAGTCACTGAAATTAAAAAAAAACATAAAAGGTGATGGGTTAGTCACTCTAAGTTTCTTATAAATATCAATTGGTTTTTTTGTTAACTTAGCTTCAAATCTTTGGCTTAAAACTACCTGAAATATATCTCCCAATTTTATATATTTTTTTGCTTTATTGACCATTTGTAAGAATTTATTTTTGGAAGTATTTGATTTAACTTTAATATTATTTGATTTTAATTGAGTTCTATTATTTATATTTTTGATTGATGATTGAATAAGCAATCTAAAAAGATCTGACTTTATCTCGTCATATTTTTTTTTATAATCTCTAATTTTTTCGTCTTTGTAGATATTTATAATAAAGAATATCTCTTTTTTTAAATTATCGTGAATTATAAGTGTTCTTGGTCGCAGAAGTCTTACATCAGGTATATTCAGATCATCCTTACAATTATTAGGAATTTTTTCTATATATCTTATAGAATCGTAAGAGAAATATCCTGAAATTAAAGAACAAAGGTTTGGTAAGTTTTTAGGAGTTTCAAATTTAAACTCTTCAATTATTTTCTCAATTAGGTTTTCAGGTTTATCTTTAAGTTTAATTTTCTTATCGTTTTGGATTAAATAAGAATCTTTATTTCTAAATTCCCATATCTTATCAGGATTTTTACCAAATATAGTGTATCTTCCTTTGATCTTACCTTTCTCTACTGATTCAAATATAAAGCTATTTTTTTCACTTAAAAAATTATCTATTAAATTTAAGATCTCCTCATCTTCTTTAATTTTTTTTGAAGTATATATGATTTGATTTTTATTGCTTCTGTGTCGAAACTTGAAATCTTTGAAGCTTCGATTTAAGTTCATTGAAAGAAATTTTTAACTCGTTCTATTGTTTTTTGATTTAATGTAACATCATATCTGCTGTTGAGATATAAATCGTAAGATTTTAACATATTATTTTTTAAATTTGAATTTTGTTTGTTTGTATATTCGTTTATTTTGTCATTATTTTCTGTTGTTTCATTTTGAAAGTTCTTAATTTTAGCCAGATAAATGTTGCTCATCTCATCATTTATAAGTGTAAAAGAATTTACGGGTAATGAGTACATAAGTTCTACAGCTTTAATATCAAATTTTTTATTATCTTTGATTGAATTTAATAACAAATTTTCAATTTTATTACCTCCCATTTCTACAAATTCTCCGTCATTAAAGTTTTTTTCATCAATTTTTTTAATTAAATCTTTATTATATTCATACTTGTTTCTTTCATATATTAGCCCTAAGATTTCTTCTCTTAAAACTAGATCATCTAAGTTGGGAGATCGTTGTTCTGACTTTAATATTTTATAAAGAATATAATCATCTTGAAATTCAATAATATCAAACTCATTATTTCTTGCTTCAAATATCTTTTTTTCTATATCATTTTTGTCGTAAGTGAATCTAAAATCTTTAATTTTTTTAGACTTTAAATTAAAGTTTGTAACAATTGTTTCAAAAGGAAGTTCATTTGAAATATCAATTTCTATTTGGTCAATTTTATCAAAAAAAGCTTGATTAAATTCATCTACACCAACTAAATTTTTAGGATTTATTATAGAATAATTAAAATCAATATATTCTACTTTTAAATTATCTTTATTTTCATCTAAAAACTTTTTTATATCGTTATCTGTAAAACTATCTTTTTTTTTATAAAATGCATTTAAATTTATATAATCTATTTCTAATTTTCTATTTTCTTCCTCATAAAGTTTCTTTATCAAAAATTTCGGAGTAACAGTTCCAGCACCTACAAAACTGAATAAGTTTTTTTGTAATTCACGATTTTTTAGACGTAACTCAAACTGAGGTGCTGTTTGATTATTTTCGAGTAAAAATTTTTCATATTTAATTCTTTGAAAATTACCTTTTTCATCTAAGAAATTTTTATTTTTCTTTATCAATTTGAGTAGTGTCTCTTTTGAAATAATCAAATTGTATTCCTCAATTTCTAAATCCAAAATTTTAGCAGAAACAACTGTAGATAATATTTCTTCAATAATATTATCATTTAAATTTTCTCTTATTGTATTTTGAGGAATCCCTGAATTATTTAAATAATCAATAAATTCCTCTGTAGAAATATTTGACTCATTTATTTTCGCAATTGTATTTGTGTTTCCGCTACTAAACATACTTCCCATACCCCAAAACACAAAAGGTATAATCATTATAAACACTAATATCCCAGCAAACTTTGTTTTAGCAAAATTTCTAAAAGTACCTATCATTACTATATAAATTTATTGATCTATAAAAAGCAAACCTATAGATTAAATTTTGGTAGATGACAAATAAATATATGTATTTTATTGCTAATTGGAAAATGTTTGGTGGATTAAGTACATTAAATTCACTTAATAAAGTAATCAAATTTTTAAAAACATTTAAAAAGTCAAATAAAACTAAAATTATTTATTGCCCACCAAGTACATTGATTAATCTAATGTCTAAAAAAGTTATGAATTCTAAAATTCAAGTTGGTGCCCAAAATTGCCATGAAAGCCTTACTTATGGTGCTTCAACTGGCTCCATAAATCCTATGATGTTAAAGAATGTTGGAGCCAAGTATGTTATTTTAGGTCATTCAGAAAACCGTGAGCTTGGTGAAACAGATAAATTGATTAATAATAAGATTAAAGCAGCTACTAAGTCAGGTTTGAAAGTTATTTTTTGTATCGGTGAAACTTTAGGTCAAAAAAGAAAAAAAATTACCAAAAAAATTTTATCAAAGCAAATTACTTTAGGTTTACAAAAAGTTAATAAAAGAAAAAATATTGTAATTGCTTACGAACCTGTGTGGTCAATTGGAACAGGAATAATACCTAAGCCTAATGACCTGTTTAGCACTATAAATTTTATAAAAAAAAAAGTTAGAAATATCAAAGTTTTATATGGAGGTTCTGTAAATCCAAAAAATATAAACGAATTAAAATTGATAGAAAATATAGATGGATTTTTAGTAGGGGGAGCCTCTCAAGATTCTAAAAAATTCATTGATATAATCAAAAAAACCTATAATTAATCTTTATGGAAAATATATTGTTAGTACTGAATATCATTCTTGCTTTAATTTTAGTTTTATTGGTTTTGATGCAAAAATCTGAGGGTGGAGCACTTGGAATTGGAGTTTCTCAGGAAAACATGATGTTTTCAAAGACAGCAGGAAATTTTATGACTAAAGCAACTGGCATTGTTGCTACTCTATTTATAATATGCAGTTTAGCTTTAACTATCGTATCTAGAGGGGATTTAACACCTTCAAGCTCGGTTTTAGATCAAGTTGAGGAAGACACACCAACAATCCCAGAAAATAATAATTAATACTTTTAATTTACTTTTTTATTAGCTATAAGATACTTCCATGGCGCGATATATATTTGTCACTGGCGGCGTGGTTTCATCATTAGGAAAAGGTCTTTCATCCGCATCACTAGCTTATTTGTTAAAATCTCAAGGATATAAAGTTAGATTAAGAAAAATGGATCCATATTTAAATGTAGATCCAGGAACAATGAGCCCATTTCAGCATGGAGAAGTTTTTGTTACTGACGATGGTGCTGAAACCGACTTAGATTTGGGTCATTATGAAAGATTTACAAATATTTCATCTAAACAATCAGACAACATTACAACTGGTCGGATTTACAGTGATGTTATTAAAAAAGAGAGAAAGGGAGGGTATCTTGGAAAAACTGTTCAAGTTATACCTCATATTACAAATCGAATAAAAGAATTTATAAAAAAAGATATTACAAATGAGGATTTTGTAATATGTGAAATTGGTGGAACAGTTGGAGATATCGAGAGTTTGCCATTTGTTGAAGCTATAAGACAATTTTCGAATGAACATGGTAAATCAAAAACATTATTTATTCACCTAACTTTTGTGCCGTTTTTAAAATCATCAGATGAAATAAAAACTAAACCAACACAGCACTCAGTTAAAGAGCTAAGAAGTATTGGTATTCAGCCAGATATAATTATTTGTAGATCTCAACAATCTATTCCGTTAGATCAAAGAAAAAAGATATCCTTGTTTTGTAACGTTCCGATTGAAAATGTTATTGAAACAGTAGATGTAAGAACTATATACGAGGCGCCAATTAGTTTTTATAATCAAAAATTGGATAAACGAGTCCTAAGATTCTTTAAACTTAGACCAAAAAAAAGAGCCAACCTAAGTCCATGGAAAAAAATAACTAAAATTGTTTTAAATACGAGAAAAACGGTAAATATTGCGATAATTGGAAAATATGTAAATTTAAAAGATGCTTATAAGTCTTTAGACGAAGCTTTAGTTCATGGTGGAATTGCAAATAATGTAAAAGTAAATCTAGTGAGAATAGAATCTGATAATTTAAAAAATAACGAAATCAAAACAAAACTAAAAAATGTATCAGGGTTATTAATTCCTGGTGGTTTTGGTAAAAGGGGAACTGAGGGAAAAATCTCTGCAATTAAATATGCTAGAGAAAACAAGATACCATTTCTTGGTATTTGCTTTGGAATGCAGATGGCTATTGTTGAATTCGCACGAAATAAATTAAAGATCAAAAAAGCTGGATCAACAGAGCTAGATAGAAATTGCTACCCAGTTATTGGTTTGATTAATGAATGGGATAAAAACGGAGAAATAATAAAAGGAACAGACAAAGATTTAGGTGGAACAATGAGATTAGGCTTGTATGAAGCAAAATTAAGAAATAATTCTGCCATAAATAGAATTTATAAATCTAGCTCTATTAAAGAAAGACATAGACATAGATATGAAGTTAACAATAAATTCAAAGATCAATTTGAAAATAAAGGATTAATTTTTTCAGGAATGTCACCAGACAATAAATTACCAGAGATAATTGAGCTTCAAAATCATCCATGGTTTATAGGTGTTCAATTTCATCCTGAATTTAAATCTAGACCTTTGGCTCCTCATCCTTTATTCTCATCATTTATCAAAGCATCAGTAAATCATAAATGAGTAGTATTAAAGTAAACTGCAATAAGATAGAAATCTCAAACGATAGTAAATTATGTATCATTGCTGGTCCTTGTCAGCTTGAGACTGAACAGCATGCAATGGATATGGCAGGTAAAATACAGGATATTACTACGAAATTTGGTGTTGGATTTATTTACAAAACATCCTTTGACAAAGCAAATAGAACAAGTCTTAAAGGCAAAAGGGGAGCAGGTTTAGATGCGTCTCTTCCAGTATTTGATAAGATAAAGAAAGAGCTAGGAATACCAATTCTAACAGATGTACATAACATTGAACAATGTTCAATCGTTGCAAGTCATGTTGATGTTTTACAAATACCAGCTTTCTTATGTCGCCAAACTGATTTATTAATCGCTGCAGCTAAAACAAATAAGATTATTAATGTTAAAAAAGGTCAATTTTTAGCACCGTGGGATATGGTTAATGTAACAAAAAAAATTTCAGACTCTGGAAATAATAATATTTTGGTTACCGAAAGAGGCGCAAGTTTTGGTTATAATACTTTAGTCTCTGATATGAGAGCATTGCCTATCATGGCAAAAAATGGCTATCCAGTTATTTTTGATGCTACTCATTCAGTTCAACAACCAGGTGGTCTTGGTGAAAAAAGTGGAGGACAAAGAGAATTTGTAGAACACTTGGCAAGGGCAGCCGTCGCAGTAGGTGTTGCAGGAGTTTTTATAGAAACACATCAAGATCCTGATAATGCACCATCTGATGGTCCAAATATGATACCGTTGGATAACTTAGAAAGTCTGCTAAAACAACTAACTGACATAGATAATTTAATTAAAAAATAAGTGAGTAAAATTACAAGAGTAAAAGCCCGACAAGTTTTTGATAGCAGAGGTAATCCAACAATCGAAGCTGAGGTTTTTGTCAAAAATCAAAGTGCAACAGCAATTTGTCCATCAGGTGCATCGACAGGAACTTATGAAGCTTTTGAAAAAAGGGATAGAAATAATAAAAGATACCTAGGAAAAAGTGTCTTGAATGCAATAGGTTTAGTTAATACTAAAATTTCAAAAAAACTTAAAGGACAAAATATACATAATCAAGAGAGAATAGACACTATAATGATTAACTTAGATGGAACTAGACAAAAAACTAAGTTAGGAGCTAATTCTATATTAGCTGTTTCAATGGCAGCAAAAAAACTTTCAGCAAAAATTAAAAAAAAGCCTTTGTATAAAACTTTTCTAATAAAGAATAATTTCAAGTTGCCATTTCCTTTAATGAATATAGTAAACGGTGGGGCACATGCTAATAATGGTTTAAGAATTCAAGAATTTATGATCAGACCAGATTGTGCGAAAAGTTTTTCTGATGCGATGAGAATTTGTTTTTTAGTGATTAAAAATTTAAGTAAGATTATGGAGAACAAAGGATTATCCACATCTGTTGGAGACGAGGGTGGATTTGCACCAATGATTAATAGCAATAATCAAGCGTTGGATTTAATTGTTTCAGCTATAAGAAAATCAGGCTTTGTAAATGGTAAAGATGTTTCAATTTGTTTAGATGTAGCTGCAAATGAATTATATAAAAATAATAAGTATTCTATCCATTCTAATAGCTACATTTCAGTCGAAAAATCTATTCAAGAATATAAAAAAATGATTATTAAATATAAGATTAAATCAATCGAGGATCCATTTGCGGAAAATGATTGGATCTCATGGACTAAGTTGATGAAATCTCTTAAAAAGATTCAGATTGTAGGTGATGATCTTTACGTCACTAATCTTGAGCGATTAAAGAAAGGATTTTTAAATTTATCATCAAATGCTATTTTAATTAAATTAAATCAAATCGGTACTGTTTCAGAAACTTTAGATGTGATTAGATTTGCTCAAACTATTGGATTTAGAACTATAATTTCTCATAGGTCTGGCGATAGTGAAGACACATTTATTGCAGACCTTGCAGTTGGCACCAATTCTAATCAAATAAAAACAGGATCTTTAGCAAGGTCAGAGAGAATTGCTAAATATAACCAATTATTACGTATAGAAGAAGAACTTGGAAAAATAGCTAGAATGAATAAGATTCATTAATGCTCCAAAGATTAAAAAAAAATTATTTTTTATTAATATCAGTTTTTCTAATTATATATTTTTTCTCAAATCTTTTATCAGGTGAAAGAGGATTAATTTCATATTTCGAAAAAAAGCAAATTTTAAACAATTTAAAAAATAAGGAGCTATCTCTAATAAATCAAATAAATGACTTGGATTTTAAGAATTCATTGTTAAGTGACAATCTTGATCTTGATTATATTGAAACTTTAATTAGAGAGAGATTTTTATTTGGTAAAAAAAATGAGAAAATTTATATTATAAAAAGAAATGACACAAAAAATTAAACCTAGACATCCTGAAAAAGTAAAAAATCCTGTTAATCCTATTAAAAAAAAACCAGATTGGATTAGATCAAAGTTAACTAACAGCAAAGAATTTTTTATTACAAAAACTGTAGTTAATAAAAGTAATCTTGTTACAGTATGCCAGGAAGCTAATTGTCCGAATATCACAGAGTGTTGGAGCAAAAGACATGCTACTTTTATGATAATGGGTGATACGTGCACGAGAGCATGCTCTTTTTGTGATGTTAAAACAGGTAAACCCGAAAAATTAGATCCTTTTGAGGATATTAAAATAGCTAATGCAGTCAATAAACTTAATTTAAGACACGTAGTCATTACATCTGTCGATAGAGATGATTTATCTGATGGCGGCTCAAATCATTTTAAAAAAGTTGTTGAAACTACAAGAAAGAAAAATCCCAATACAACAATAGAAGTGCTTACTCCAGATTTCTTAAGAAAAGGAGATGCATATAAAAAGTTACTTGAAGCTGATTTAGATGTGTTTAATCATAACATCGAAACTGTCCCAAGACTTTACCTTAGAGTTAGACCTGGAGCTAGATATTTTGCATCACTAGATCTTCTAAAAAATGCAAAAAAAAATAATAGTAAAGTTTTTACCAAATCTGGAATCATGGTTGGTCTTGGAGAAGAACATGATGAAATAATTCAAGTAATGGATGACTTAAGATCAGCAGAAGTTGATTTTATTACAATCGGTCAGTATCTTCAACCTTCAGTAAAACATCATCCTCTTGAAAGATATTACCATCCAGATGAATTCAAGGAGTTAGAGTTAATAGCTAAATCAAAAGGATTTCTATTAGTTTCTTCATCTCCTCTGACGAGATCTTCATACCATGCAGATGAAGACTTTGCTAAACTTCAACAAAATAGATTAAATAATCATTAATGCCAAAAGCTTCAGTTAAGAGATTAATTGAATGTAAAAAAAAAGATTTAATTGATTTAGTTTTGGATATTGAAAAATATCCAGAATTTGTTCCATTTTGCTATGACGCAAAAATTTATGAAAATAAAGATGAGGGTGATTTAACAAAAATAATTGCAGATTTAACAATAGGTAAAGGACCATTTAAAGATACATATAAAAGTGACGTTGTTTTCAATAGAAAAGAGGATTCAATATTTGTCAAAAATATAGAGGGACCTTTAAATCATTTATCAAATAATTGGAATTTTGTTAATAAAAAGAATGGAATTACCGAGATTACTTTTGATATTGATTTTGAAATTAAAAATAAATTCTTAAATTCCTTAATGGTAGTTTCTTTTCAATTTGGATTAGAAAAAATAGCTGATGCTTTTCAAAAAAGGGCGGAGCAGCTATATAATAGCTCAAAAAATTAGCTTTAAGACTTTTTTTACAGTAGCTTTTTGTATTGAGTTCCTTTTTTTGCTTTTAAATAAACACTTAATTATTTGAGTTTTATTTCCTTTTTTAACTCCAATGTAAACTAACCCAACAGGTTTTTTTATGGTCCCACCACCGGGTCCCGCAATACCAGTAATTGAAATATTAATATTTGCTTTTGACATTTTAGATAGATTATTAACCATTGCGTAACAACACTCGTGGCTCACAGCACCATATTTCTTAATAATATTTTTATTTACTTTTAAAATTTTAACTTTTGCTTGATTAGAGTAGGTGACTAAACCTAGACTAAATATCTTTGATGCACCACTAATTGAAGTGATAGTACTGGCTAATAATCCTCCAGTGCAGGATTCAGCGGTTGATATTTTTATTTTTTTTCTAATTAATAGCTTGATTATTGATTTCATTATACAAAATAACTACTCAAAACCATAAAACAAATTAAAGATAAAACAACATAAAACCCAGCACAAACATCATCCATAATTACACCAAAACTATTTTTGAAGTTTTTATCAAAAAAACTTACAGGAAATGGTTTTGTAATATCAAAAAATCTGAATAACATGAAGCATATACCATAAAAAATTAATGCTTCATTTGATGATTTTTCTATACCATGTGAGATTTCATAAAGATAAATTGGTATTGATTGACCAATAAATTCATCAATAATTACTTCTTTAGGATCCTTATTTTCATTATCTTTAATATGATTTGCTACAGCAGAAAAAGATAAAATGAAAATGATTATTAAGAAAATTAATATTAAGTTTGAAGGCAAGTTAAATACATGAAAAAAAAGATAAAGTATAATTACCGTTGCTAATGATCCAAAAGTACCTGGAATTTTTGGAAATCTTCCTAAACCAAACATCGTAACAAATAAAGTGTTGATAGTTTTAATCATATTTTGTTATTGAAATTATAACTTCACATGCAATAGCTTTTTCTTTTCCAATCAGACCAAGTTTTTCAACAGTTTTACCTTTTAAATTTATTAAACCTTTATCTAAATTCGTTACTTTTGATATTGAGTCGATTATTTTTTCTCGATATTTAGAAACTTTTGGTTGTTCACAAATTAAATTTATATCTAAATTATTTATTGAAAAATTTGATTTATAAAGATTTTTTATAATTGGCTTTAACATTTTAAAAGATCTTATATTTTTAAATTTTTTTGTATTTGGAAAATATGTTCCAATATCTTTTTGGACTGTTGCACCTAAAATAGCATCTGTAATTGCATGCAAAATTACATCACCATCCGAGTGACCTTTCAGTCCAGAATGAAAGGGTATTCTAATTCCACCAAGGTAAAGCTTTTCATTCTTGACTAATTTATGAATATCAAATCCTAAGCCAAAAAATGTTTTTGAAGTTTTTACATCATCAAGATAAGTAATCTTATTATTTTGTTTTTCTCCTTTAATAAATTTTACTTTGTAATCTCCATCTATAAAAAGTGTTGCTTCATCAGTTATTTTATTTTCTTGTTTTATAGAAAGTTCATATAATTCTTTAAATCTAAATGCTTGAGGAGTTTGTGTGAAAAAAGTTTTATCCCTATTCAAATTAAATAAGTTATTTTTAACTTTATATTTAATAGTATCTTTTGATTTTATATAAGGAATTACTGCCTTATTTTTTTTTAGATTATTAATTAAATTGTTAAGTAGTTTAATTGTAAAATTTGGTCTTGCTGCATCGTGTATAAGAATATTTTTTGGCTTGTATTTTTTCAGATATTTGAGAGCATTTCTTGATGAGTCTGACCTCTCTTTACCACCTTTTATAATACTAATATCTTTATAATATTTTTTTTTCTTAAAATGATGTAAATTATTTGCAACAACTAAAACTTTTTTGAAGAGTTTTGAATCTAGAGATTTTTCAATGGAGTGATCTATAATCTCTTTATTTCTATAATTATAAAATTGCTTAGATATTTTTTTATGAAATCTCTTACTTTTTCCAGCAGCCAATATTACAAAATAGTTGTTCATTCTTCTAAATGCTATAATTCTTATTTATGCTTGATTTTTTGAAAAAAAATATATTCATAATCTTTCTATCTAGTATCACACTATTTTTGGGTTTTTTAACTTTTTTAACATTTATTGATCGAAGTTTTATAGAGTTAAATCAAAATAATTTACAATACTTATTAATTTTAAATATTTTATTACTTTTATCATTATTTATACTTATTTTTTTAGAAGTAAAAAAATCAATTAAAAACGATATAGATAAAGACGGTCTTAAATCTAATAAAAGATACATTACTTATTTTTCATTATTTACTTTAATTCCCTCTATTTTAATATCAATTTTTTCTCTTTTTTTATTCTCTTTCGCATTAGAAAAATATTTTGATAAAAAAGTAACCACTGTTGTAAATAATTCATATGAACTTGCTAAGAGTTATGTTCAACAAGTTAGAAATAAAATCGAGTCTGATATTGTACTAATTGCTTTTGATACAAATAAAAGTGCAAAATTTCTAAATGATAACGTTAAAGAATATACAAGGTTTTTAAAAACACAAAAATTGATAAGAGATATTGATGAAATACATATAATTGATCAAAATAAAAAATTATTATTTTCAAATATTGACGATTTATCTAATTATACTCCCCCTTTAGATGGAGCTTTAAAACTTGTACTAGATGATGATAGACCACTTAAAATTATCAATGCACCTGAAAATATCTCTGCAGCTATTATAAGACTTCAGGCTTTTGAAAATAGATTTCTATATGTAGTAAAATATCTTGACAAAAATATTTCAAAATATTTGACTGAATCTCAAGAGGCAATTAACTTTTATTATACAGTAGAGGATAGAAGCACTGGTATTAAAATTTCATTTGCAATAATCTATATAATAATTGTTACATTATTACTCTTTGTTTCAATAACTATAGCTATTAAATTTTCTTCAAGATTTTTTAGATCAATTAATAATTTAATATCAGCTTCAAATGCAATAGGTGATGGAGATCTAACAACAAAAGTTCCTGAAATAAAAACTGATAAAGATCTAGAAAGATTAAATAAAAATTTTAATTCAATGATTATTAGGTTAAAAAATCAGCAAGAAAAATTAATTATAAACGAGAGACATGAAGCCTGGGGTAACTTAGCAAGAAAACTTGCTCACGAAATTAAAAATCCACTTACCCCAATACAACTCACTATTGATAGGATTAAAGAAAAATATTCTAAAAAAGTAGATACCAATGAAAAAGATAATTTCGAAGACAATTTAAAAATTATTAATAATCAGATTAAACAGATTGAAAATTTAGTTAATGAATTTTCCGATTTTGCAAGAATGCCAAAACCTATTTTTAAGGATAATGATTTAGTAAAAATAATAAAAGAAAATATACAATTACTATCTCAAATCGATAAAACTATAAGATTGAATTTTACTTCAAATAAATCAAATATTTTATTAGGTAGTGACAAAGAGCAAATGAATAGAGTAATTTTTAATTTAATTAAAAATTCTATTGAAAGTATTCAACAAAAAGCGGAAAATTCAAGCGATTTTGATAAGATTATCACTATTGAAATTTTTGAGAAAAATAACCAAATAACAATTATAATTATCGATAATGGATTAGGTTTTGGAGTTTTTGAAAATAATGTTAATGAAATCTTAAACCCTTATGTAACAACTAAAAAAAATGGTACAGGATTAGGACTTTCAATAGTAAATAAGATTATTAATGATCATAATGGAAAATTAAATTTTATTTCAATCCAAAACGGAGCAAAAGTAGAAATTATATTTAATTAAATAAAATGAGTGTAGAAATTTTAATTGTTGATGATAATTCAGATATAAGAAATATCTTGAATGAATTGATCATTGATGCAGGCTATAAAACAAGAGTGGCAGCAAATTATAATCAAGCACTTACCGAAATTGATAAAAAAATGCCTGACGTAGCTATTCTTGATGTTAAGTTAGATAAAGGTGATAATGATGGGATCCAACTTTTATCACATATCAAATCAAAAAATACCGATGTTCCTGTAATCATGATATCTGGACATGCTAATATAGAAATGGCCGTAAATTCTTTAAAGCACGGTGCCTTTGAATTTGTGGAAAAACCTTTTGATAGAGCAAGATTATTAAATTTTATTAATAGAGCTGTAGAGAATTTAAGTTTAAAAACACAAAATAAAGAATATGAAAATAAACTTTTTTCTTCTTATGATTTAATTGGTAATAGTAAAAATATTTCAAATATAAGAGAACAAATTGATAAAATAGCATTAACTGAAAGTAGAATTTTTATAAATGGGCCCTCTGGTTCAGGAAAAGAATTAATCGCAAGAAAAATTCATAAAAAATCTAAAAGAAAAAGTGATCCTTTTATTATAATTAATGGCGCTTTATTGGATAACGATAAGTATGAACTAGAATTATTTGGTGAAGAAAAAAACGATGGATCAATATCCTATGGGGCTCTTGAAAAAGCAAATAAAGGAACATTATTGGTCGATCAAGTTTCTGAAGTCCCACTAAATATTCAGTCAAAAATTTTAAGAGTTCTTACCGATCAAAAGTTTAAAAGAGTAAATGGAAATAACGATATTAATGTAGATGTTAGAATAATTTGTTCATCTAGTAAAGATCTAAAAAAAGAAATTGAATTTGGAAATTTCAGAGAAGATTTATTTCACCGACTCAATGTTTTTGAAATTAATGTTGATCCTCTAAATAAAAGAATTTCAGATATTCCATATTTAATTAAATATTTCTCAAAAAAAATATCAGAAAGTTATAATGTCAAAATGTTGGATATAGATGAAAATAATAGTTATATTTTAAACCACGAATGGCATGGAAATGTTAGAGAACTAAGAAATTTAATTGAAAGAATTGCAATTCTTCAACCAACTACTCAGGATAAAATCTCAAATATTATTAAAGAGTCATTGAAAAGCGGCACTAACGTTGAAAAAGTGAGTGATAATAACCTATCGGTTCCATTAAAAGAGGCTAGAGAAAAATTTGAAAAGGAGTATTTAACTATACAATTAAAGAAATTTAATGGAAATATATCTAAAACGGCTACTTTTGTTGGTATGGAAAGAAGTGCACTGCATAGAAAATTGAAGGGTCTTGGAATAAAAGAATTTAATTAGAATGAATATTATAATTTGTGGCGCTGGAAGAGTTGGTTTTACTATTGCTAAACTTCTTAGTGAACAAGGTCACTCCGTGACTGTAATTGACCAATCAAGTGAAGATATACAAAAAATTAACGATTCACTTGATGTTAAAGCAATAGTCGGTAAAGCAACTTATCCATCAATACTTGAGAAAGCTAATGCGGCTGAAACAGATATGATAATAGCAGTTACTAGAAATGACGAAATTAACATGTTAATTTGCCAAATAGCATTCTCAGTCTTTAATATTCCAAAAAAAATTGCTCGAATAAGATCACAAGATTATTTGAATCCAAAATTTACCCGAGTTTATAATAAAGAAAATTTACCGATTGACGTAATAATTTCTCCAGAAATTGAAATTGCAAAATCAATTCAAAGAAAATTAGAGGCACCAGGAGCTCTTGATAGTGTCCCATTTGCAGAGAATCAAATAAGGCTTTTAGAAATATTAATTAAAGATAATTGTAAATTGACTGGTTTAAAACTGAATGAATTAACAAATAAATTTCCAAACTTGGATGCAAATATAATTGCAATAATTAGAGAAGATAAATCTTTTATTCCAAAGAAAACTGATGAGGTGAAAGAAAATGATAAAATTTATGCAATAATTAATTCTTCACAAATGGCAGAAACTTTAGAAGCATTTGGTCATTCCGAAAAAATTTCTAAAAAAATTTTGATTATTGGAGGGGGGAATATTGGTTATAATCTTGCTAAAAATATTGAAGATACATTAGAAGGAGTGAGAGTAAAGATTGTGGAAAAAGATAAATTGCGATCTGAGTATCTAGCAAATGAATTGAATAATACAATTGTAATAAATGGAAATGGATTAGACGAGGAAGTTTTATCTGAAGCAAATTTAGATGAAGCAGAAACTGTTTTAGCACTTACTAATGATGATGAAGATAATTTAATGGTTAGTGTTCTTGTTGAAAAATTTGCTAAAGACCAAAAAGATATTGAGGATAAAAGAACAATGGCTTTAATAAACAAGCCTAACTATTCTCTTTTACAATCATCTTTGAAAATTGATGATTTGATAGATCCTAGAATGAATACAGTTTCTAGTATTTTAAAACATATCCATAAGGGAACAATTGAAAACGCTTATACAATATCTAATGGTGAGTACGAGGTAATAGAGGCAGAGATAATTGAGTCTTCAGAACTAATTAATAAAGAATTAAAGAATTCAAATTTGCCAGAGGAAATAAGAATTGGAGCTGTTTTAAGAAACAAAAAAGTAATTATCCCAAAATCTGACTTTGTTTTTAAAAAAGATGATCAGGTTATTTTAATTGTAAAAAAAGAAACAGTTGGAGTTGTAGAAAATCTTTTCAGACTAAGCTCTGTTTAATCAGATGTTTAAATTACAGATTAAATATTTAAGTTTTTTTTTTGGTATTGTTTCAATACTTTCTTTTTTTAATATTCTTTACTCTTACTATTTCAATTTATATCTAAATTTACATACTTACTATTATACTTTAGTAACATCATTTATTTTATTTATAGCTTTATTCAAATTTGGAAAATATGATGTTAAATCAAATATTTTTCAGAAGATTTTAACTATATTTTTGGGTTATCTATTAATACCTTTGGTTTTATCAATTCCATTTTATTTCAGTATTTACAATTTAACTTTTTCAAATTCATTTTTTGAAGCTATATCAGGATTTACATCCACTGGTTTTACAATTTTTGAAAACATAAAACTTATTGATCAAAGCTTAGTAATTTGGAGATCATCTACTCAATGGATAGGTGGTCTTTATTTCTTATTCTCTATAATCTATTTAATAGATATCTATGATGAAAGTTTTAAAAAAACCTTAACAAATTATATATCTTTTAATAGCTCAGAAATCTTAAAACAAGCAGCTAAAATTTTTATTTTATACTCTTCATTGACAATTATAATATTTATAATCTTAAATATTTTTTCAATAAGAACATTTGACTCCTTAAATTTGGCTTTAACAATAATCTCATCTGGTGGTTTTTTACCTGTCAATGAATTATCGATAATAATTAAAGAAAATACTCAAATAATCATATTTTCATTGTTGATGCTCTTTTCTTTTTTTAGTCTTTTTTTTTCATATAATTTAATTTTTTTGAGAAAAAATAACATTAATTTTTTCTATGAAGATCTTCATTTACTAATTTATTTAGCTGTAGTAGTAACTATTTTTTTTCTTTTTTTTAGTTTCAATTTTGATTTTTTTGTAAATCTTTTTGCAATAGTTAGTAGTATGACAAATATTGGTTTTTCATTAAATTCAGGCCAAGAAAATTTAAACTTTATATACTTAATCTTGGTGATTATCGGTGGATCTTTTTTTTCGACGAGTTCTGGTTTAAGATTTATAAAAATTTATTCATTATTTAAATTTTCTTTAAATCAGATTTTATCTTTTAGTAGACCTAAAAATGTTTTTATGAATAAGTTAATTTTCACAAAGATTAATTTTAATTTAGATGAAATCAATAAATATTTTTTAACAATAATAATATTCATTTTATCTTTATTTATATTAACTTCATTACTAAGTTTAAGTGGAGCAACATTTGTCAATTCATTCAAATTATCAATTTTAACTTTAATGAATACTGTCAACTCCTCAATCTATGGTTTAAAGGAATTTGATTTTTATAATCTTCAATTATTCAGTAAATATTGTCTTATTTTCTTTATGATCGTAGGTAGGATTGAGTTATTAACAATTTTACTTTTAATAAAAAAATTCCTTTTTAAAAATTAACTTATTATTGTATATGTAAGATAAATTTTGATGCGCCCTTAGCTCAGCTGGATAGAGCATCGGTTTTCTAAACCGAGGGTCGTAGGTTCGAATCCTTCAGGGCGCGCCAGACATTGATTTTTATAGTAATTTTCTATAATTATTATCTTGACTAGAATTTCTCTAGGTCAAAAAACCCAATAAATTCCACTTGAAGAGTATTTTTGAACATGCTTAAATTATGAATATTCAAAAGTAATTTTGAATTATTTGTTAACAAATAAATAAACAATAGGAAGAAATATGTTTAAATACTTAAAACAATTAACTTCTTTAGTCGCTATGGTAGCTGTGTTGTTCACTTTTACAACAGAGTCTATGGCTGCTAAAAAATCTAAAACACTTAAAAACACTCAAAAAAAGGGTTTTGTAAGATGTGGAGTATCTCAAGGTCTTCCAGGATTTTCTAATGCTGATGCTGCAGGAAATTGGACTGGTGTAGACGTTGATGTATGTAGAGCGGTAGCTGCTGCTGTATTAGGTGATGCAAACAAAGTTAAGTTTACACCACTAAGTGCAAAAGAAAGATTTACAGCTTTAACTTCTGGTGAGATTGATATCTTATCAAGAAACACAACTTGGACTCTTTCTAGAGATGCTGATATCGGACTTACTTTCGTAGGTGTAAACTTTTACGATGGACAAGGTTTCATGGTAAGAAAAAGTTCAGGTATTACTTCAACAGGCCAATTCAAAGATGGTATCTCAGCATGTACTAATATCGGTACAACAACTGAGTTAAACATGAGAGATTTCTTTAATTCAAAAGGAATCAAATATGAACCAGTTGCTTTTGAAAAAGCTGACGAAGTTGTAGCTGCTTACGATGCAGGTAGATGTGATACTTACACTACAGACAAATCTGGATTAGCTGCTCAAAGAACAAAAATGAAGAATCCTGACGAGCACATTGTACTACCAGAAACTATTTCTAAAGAACCTTTAGGACCAGTTGTTAGACAAGGTGATGCTGTTTGGGAAGATATCGTTAGATGGTCTTTGAACACTATGATTGAAGCGGAAGAGTATGGTATTACTTCAGCAAATGCAGACATGATGAAAACTTCTGATAACCCAGCTATTAAAAGATTAGTTGGAGCAGAAGGTGAATTAGGTGCTGCTTTCGGTCTAGATAATGACTGGAGCTTAAGAATTATCAAGCAAGTTGGTAACTATGGTGAAAGTTATAAGAGAAATATAGCTGACACTGGAATTTTACCAGACAGAGGTCCAAATCAATTATGGACTAAGGGTGGAATACTTTACGTACCACCTGCAAGATAATTGTAGTTTTAAAACATTTAAAAAGGGCTAGATTTTTCTAGCCCTTTTTTTATAAACTCATATATTATCCAAATTGTGAATTTTAAACTTAAAGATATTGTTCCCCAATTAATTACAGTTACTGCTGTCGTTTTAGTTTTTGGTTTTTTTACTTATAACGCTCAAATCAATATGGAAAACAGAGGTATTGATTTTGGTTACGGATTTCTGTCACAAGAATCCTCATTTGATGTTCAATTTTCACTTATAGAGTATGACGGTTCACATTCATATTTTAGAGCCTACTTAGTTGGATTATTAAATACAATTCTTGTTTCGGTCATTGGAATTATAATTGCAACTATTCTTGGTGTAATAGTTGGTGTAGCAAGATTATCTCCTAATTATCTAATAAATAAATTTGCAGCTTTTTATGTTGAATTCTTTAGAAACATTCCATTACTGCTTCAAATATTTTTTTGGTATTTTGCTGCATTAAGAGCATTACCGCTTCCACAAGATGCAGAAGCAATGTTTGGTGTTTTTTTCTTAACTATTAAAGGGTTATATGTTCCAGCATTTATTTGGCAAAATTTTAGTGTTTTCTTCTATTCAGTAGTTGCAGCAATAATTGCAATAATTGTTATTCGTATTCATGCCAAGAGAGTTCAAGAAAATCAAGGAAAACAAATACCAGTATTTTTGATATCGATAGGATTAATATTCATTTTACCTCTTTTAAGTTTTTTAATTGGTGGAGTAGGCCTTTCATTTGAGGTTCCTGTTTTAAAACAATTAGCAACAACGTCTTTTATTTACGAAGGAGGAGTAAGTTTACCTCCAGAATTGATAGCCCTTACTTTATCTTTATCTCTATACACAGCAACTTTTATTGCTGAATGTGTAAGAGCAGGAATTCAAGGCGTAGGTAAAGGACAGAAAGAGGCTGCAGCATCAATAGGATTAACACCAAATCAGGTACTCAAACTTGTAATTATGCCTCAAGCATTGAGAATTATTATTCCACCAACAACAAACCAATATCTAAATTTAACAAAAAATTCTTCATTAGCTGCAGCTATAGCTTATCCAGATTTAGTTTTAGTATTTGCTGGGACTGCATTAATGCAAACTGGTAAAGCTATTGAAATAGTTTCTATAACTATGTTTACCTATTTAACTCTAAGTATTTCAATTTCTCTTTTGATGAACTGGTATAACAAAAAAATTGCAATACAGGAAAAATAATGTCAAAAATAAATTTCTTAAGACCAGACAAGAGTAATCTAAATACTTTTTTATATTTAGGTTCTTTTTTATTTTTTATAAGTGTATTAGATGTTTTTTTTAATGCCTTTTTTAGTTTAAATTTAACTGGTTTCTTACCTAACTTTTTGAGTTTTTTATTACCCCTAATACTAGGATTTGTTGGACTTTATTTTATTAGAATAGAATTTAGCGGTATAAGATATTTAGATCTTTTAAATAAGCATATAAATACCAATAATTTTAATGCCATTCTATCATTACTGATTATTTTTGTAATCATTAAATCTATTCCACCTGTTCTTAGTTGGTTTGTAATAGATGCTAGTTTTGCAGGTGACAGTAAAGATGTTTGCACAGGTTCAGGAGCTTGTTGGACATACATCAAAGTCTGGATGAGAAGGTTTATGTACGGAATGTATCCAAATGCTGAACAATGGAGAATAAATTTATCATTTATAGCCTTAGTATTGATGGGTTCGGTAGGTTATTTTGCTACTGATAGATTAAAAAAATATTTAACTCTTTACTATGTTGTAATTTATCCTCTGATTGCATTTCTATTTATCTTTTTCTTTATATCTGGTGGTCCAGTATTTTTTGATTTTTCGTATGGGATTATTGCAGCTATCTTATCTATTATTATAGGTTTTTTTATACCCGCTAAATACAAATTCTATTATTTTTTAATTGTACCTTTAGCACTTTATATAATCTTAAAATATTTCATATTTTTTGAGGAATACATTGAGTTAGGTAAATTAGATGGTTTAAATTGGGTAGAGACCGGAGCTTGGGGAGGATTATCTTTGACTTTTATAATATCTTTTTTCTGCCTAATTTTCTGTTTTCCTATAGGAATGGCTTTTGCTTTAGGTAGAAGATCAAGTTTCCCTTTAATTAGATATATCTCAGTAGGTTTTATTGAATTTTGGAGGGGTGTACCTTTAATAACAGTTCTATTTATGTCAGCAGTAATGTTTCCAATGTTTTTACCAGAAGATTTTTTTATTGATAAATTAGTAAGAGCGATAATTGCAATTTCATTATTTGAAGCTGCTTATGTAGCAGAAGTTATTCGAGGTGGCTTACAAGCTTTACCAAGGGGACAATACGAGGCTGCAAAATCATTAGGTATGGGATATTGGAAAATGCATATATTTGTAATTCTTCCCCAAGCATTAAAATTAGTAATTCCAGGCATTGCAAATACATTTTTAGCTTTGGTTAAAGATACTCCTTTAATATTTGTAGTAGGTCTTTTAGAAATAGTTGGAATGTTGAATCTAGCAAAAACTAATCCAAAATGGTTAGGTTTTGCAATGGAAGGATATGTTTTTGCTGCAATAATTTTCTGGATTATTTGTTATGCAATGAGTAAATATAGTTATAATTTAGAACAAAAATATAAAACAGATAGATAAAGAATTATGTCAGACAGTATCATCCAAATTAATAATATGAACAAATGGTTTGGTGACTTTCAAGTTTTAAAAAAGATTAACTTAGAGGTAAAACCAAAAGAAAAAATTGTAGTATGTGGTCCATCTGGGTCAGGAAAATCAACTTTGATTAGATGCATCAATAGACTAGAGGAACATCAAGAAGGTAATATTATTGTTGATGGAACTGAATTAACAGAAGATACAAAAAATATTGAACAAATAAGAGCTGAAGTTGGCATGGTATTTCAACAATTTAATTTATTTCCTCATTTATCTATTTTAGATAATTGTACACTAGCTCCCATTTGGGTAAAAAAAATGCCTAAAAAAAATGCAGAGGAATTAGCTTTAAAACATTTAGAAAGAGTACAAATTCTTGATCAAGCACAAAAATATCCAGGTCAATTATCTGGAGGACAACAACAAAGAGCTGCAATAGCAAGAGCTTTATGTATGGAACCAAAAATAATGCTTTTTGATGAACCTACATCAGCATTAGACCCCGAAATGATCAAAGAAGTGCTTGATGTAATGGTCAATCTTGCAAAACAAGGTATGACCATGATTGTTGTGACACACGAAATGGGTTTTGCTAAAGAAGTTGCTGATCAAATGATATTCATGGATGAGGGGATGATAGTAGAAAAAGCGGATACCAAGGAATTTTTTGCCAATCCTAGGAGTGATAGGACCAAACTTTTCCTTAGCCAGATACTATAGATACTAGCAATTTCAAGGAATTTTTCTCAAATTATACCATAAGTATTGCTTGACATATTTTTGGAATAGCAGGTATTTACAAAAAAATAAAAAAAAAATACTGTTGCAGTAAAGATTAAAAACTTGTTCAATCTGTATTTAATAAAAATTAAGAGGGGTCTTAATGGAAGATAATTTTAATAAGCATTTAGGCAATAAGCTTAAGCTTAGAAGACTAGCATTAGGTTTAACGCAAACAAAAGTAGCAAAAGCAATCAACGTAACATTCCAACAAATACAAAAATATGAAAAGGGTACAAATGGTGTGAGTTCAATAAGATTATTGCAACTATCAAATTATTTAAAAGTACCAATAAACTATTTTTTTGAAGATTTTTCAGAATACTTAATAAATTTGGAGAAATCCCAAGAGGGACATATGAATGTTAATTATAATTTTTTAGTTAAACTGTATTCTGAGCTAAATTCTGATCAAAAATTGAAATTTAATAAGTCATTGCAAGTTTCAAATATTTCTAAGGTTGGATAAGTAAATTTGGCTCCTCGGGCAGGACTCGAACCTGCGACCAATTGATTAACAGTCAACTGCTCTACCAACTGAGCTACCGAGGAATATAAAGTTCTCAACTTACTTTTTTTTAAAACTAAAACAAGATTTTTTTTGGAGGCAACGCCCGGAATCGAACCGGGATACAAGGATTTGCAATCCTCTGCGTAACCATTCCGCCACGTTGCCTTGTGTTTTAGATGATAGCTACATCAGTTTTATATAAAATTTTTAAGATTAGTCTATCAAATAACGTTTTAATTTGATTATTGTTTATTTAGATTAATAAATTATAAACTAACTATATCCAAGATGAGCGATAAATATATACATTCCAATGTAGAAGATAAGATCTATTCGTATTGGGAAAAAAATAAACTATTTAAACCTCAAAAAAACTCTAAAAAATTTTCAGTTGTAATTCCGCCACCAAATGTAACGGGAAGTTTACATATGGGACATGCTTTAAATAACTCAATTCAAGACATGCTAGTTCGATATTATCGAATGAATAATTATGAAACCTTATGGCAACCAGGCACAGATCATGCTGGGATTGCTACCCAGGCACTTGTTGAGAGAAAACTTGAAAATGAAAATCAAGATAAAAATACCCTTGGAAGAGAAAAGTTTATAGAAAAAGTTTGGGATTGGAAAAATCAATATGGTGACATAATTATTAATCAATTAAAAAAATTAGGTTGTTCATGTGATTGGTCTAGAAATGCTTTCACCATGGATGAAAATTTATCAAAATCTGTAATTAAGGTATTTGTTGAATTACATAAAAAGAAATTGATCTATAAAGCAGAAAAATTAGTAAATTGGGATACAGTTTTAAAAACCGCAATTTCAGATTTAGAAGTAGATCAAAGAGAAATGAACTCTAAGATTTACTACATTAGGTATCCAATAGATAAATCATCAGAATTTATCACCATAGCTACCACAAGACCTGAGACTATGCTTGGGGATACAGCTATTGCGGTCAATCCAAAAGATAAAAGATACAAAAGTTTCGTGGGTAAAACAGTGACTATACCTATTGTAGGTAGAAAAATTAAAATAATAAAAGACAATTATGCAGACCCAGAACAAGGAACAGGAGCATTAAAAATTACTCCAGCACATGATTTTAATGATTATGATGTAGGACAAAGAAACAAACTTGAGATTATAAATGTTTTTACAGAAGAGGGTAAAATAAATGATAATGCACCAAAAGATTATGTGGGCTTAGATAGATTTGATGCTCGTAAAAAAATATTAAATGAACTTAAAGAAAAAGATTATTTTGTTAAAGAGGAAGATATAAAAAATAAAGTTCCTTATGGAGATAGATCTAATTCTGTTATCGAACCTTTTTTAACTGAACAATGGTTTGTTGATGCAAAAAAATTAGCTATCAAAGCAAAAAAAATTGTTAAAACAAAAAAAACAAATTTTTTTCCAAATAACTGGTCGAAAACTTATTTTCAATGGATGAATAATATTGAGCCATGGTGTGTTTCTAGACAATTGTGGTGGGGACATCAAATTCCAGCATGGTATGGACCTGACAAAAAGATATTTGTTGCTTTAAATGATAAAGAAGCAAGTAAGCAAGCTAAGAAACATTATAAAAAAGATGTAAAATTAATTAGAGATCCTGATGTATTAGATACTTGGTTTTCCTCTGGATTATGGCCTTTTGCAACATTAGGTTGGCCAGATAAAAAAGATTTTGTAAAGAAATTTTATCCAACAACAGTTTTAGTAACCGGTTTTGATATAATTTTTTTCTGGGTTGCAAGAATGATTATGTTTGGAATGGAATTTCTTAATAAAGAACCTTTCAAAGATATTTATGTCCACGCTTTGGTAAGAGATGAAAAAGGACAAAAAATGTCCAAATCTAAAGGTAATGTAATTGATCCTTTAGACTTAATCGAAAAATATAGTGCAGATGCTTTACGATTTACTTTGCTTTCAATGGCTTCACCTGGGACTGATGTAAAGCTTTCCGAGGATAGAGTGAAAGGTTATAGAAACTTTTTAAATAAATTGTGGAATGCAAATAATTTTTTAATCACAAACAATTGTGATTTTAATAAAACTGATAAAGTTCCTAAAACTACCTTAAATATTAATAAATGGATTTATTCTGAATTGCTAGAAATAAAAGATAAAATTCAAAAGAATATAAAAGACTATCGATTTGATGAAGCGGCCAAAAATGCATATCAATTTGCTTGGCATTCATATTGTGATTGGTATATCGAACTATCTAAAACAATCCTTTATTCAGATAATGAAAAATCAAAAAAAGAGGTAAAAGAGGTATCAGCATATGTTTTTAAACAGATACTTGTTATGCTTCATCCATTTATCCCATTTGTTACCGAGGAAATATGGTTGAAAAATAAATTTGATAAATCTAATAAGAATTTTCTTATGTATAAAAATTGGCCTGTAGGTAAAATTAAAAAAGATAAATCTCAAAAAGAGGTAGAAAAGATCATCAATATTATCTCAGAACTTAGATCGTTTAAAAATGAGCTAAATGTTAGCCCTGGTTCTTTTGTAGATCTCTCTATGAACAAGATAGCTAAAAAAAATAGATCTTTAATGGATAATAATGAAATAATTCTAAAAAAACTTGGTCGTATTAATAATTTTTTTGAAAAGGATCAAGATAGACCTTCTGCAACTTTGGTAATTTCAGGCGATATTTTTAAGATTTATTTTGATGAAAATGTTGATTTAAGCTTAATCAAAGAAAATTTACAAAAAAGACAAAAAAAATACCAAGATGAATTGGATAAGATTTCACAGCGATTATCAAATAAAGGATTTGTCGATAGGGCACCAAAAAATATTGTTGAACAAGAAAAAACTAACTATAGTAACTTAAAAAATGATATCAAAAAAATATCTTTAACTATTGAAAGTTTATAATGCGGAAATTTGATAAGAAAAAATTACCAAGTAGACATACATCTTTAGGAGCCGATAGAGCTCCTCATAGATCCTTTTATTATGCAATGGGAGAAACAGAAAAGGATGTTGCTAAACCTTTTGTTGGGGTTGTATCAACGTGGAATGAGGCTGCTCCTTGTAATATAGCCTTAATGAGACAGGCTCAGTCTGTCAAAAAAGGTGTAAGAGCATCAGGTGGAACACCAAGAGAGTTTTGTACAATTACCGTAACAGACGGTATAGCTATGGGTCATGAAGGAATGAAATCTTCATTAATATCAAGAGAAGTTATTGCTGACAGTGCTGAATTGACTGTAAGAGGTCATTGTTATGATGCATTAGTAGGTATTGCAGGTTGTGATAAGTCTTTGCCAGGTTTGATGATGTCGATGGTTAGATTAAACGTTCCAAGTGTATTTATATATGGTGGCTCAATACTGCCAGGTAAATACAAAGGCAAAGATGTGACTGTCGTAGATGTTTTTGAAGCGGTTGGAAAACATTCATCGGGACAAATGTCTGCAAAAGAACTGAAAAAATTAGAATTAGTTGCATGTCCAACAGCAGGTGCTTGTGGGGGACAATTTACTGCAAACACTATGGCCTGTGTTTCTGAAGCGATTGGTCTAGCACTACCTTATTCAGCTGGAACACCTGCACCATACGAAGAACGAGATAAGTATGCAAAAGCAAGTGGGCGAATGGTTATGGAATTATTAGCTAAAAAAATTAAACCAAGAGATATCGTTACAAGAAAGGCTTTAGAAAATGCTGCAACAATAGTTGCTGCAACAGGTGGATCAACCAATGCAGGATTACATTTACCAGCAATAGCAAATGAAGCTGGTATTAAATTTGATTTAATGGATGTAGCAAAAATATTTAAAAGAACGCCATATCTTGCCGACTTAAAACCAGGTGGAAAGTATGTTGCTAAAGATATGTGGTTAGCAGGTGGAGTACCAATGCTTTTGAAAACTCTTTATGAAGGTGGATATATTCATGGAGATTGTATGACCGTTACAGGCAAAACAATGAAAGAAAATTTAAAGGGAATTAAATTTAATCCAAAACAAAAAGTAATGAGATCTTTTAAAAATCCATTATCTCCAACAGGTGGTGTAGTTGGTTTAAAAGGTAATTTAGCTCCTGAAGGTGGAATTGTTAAAATTGCAGGATTAAAGAAGTTACAATTTACTGGAAGAGCAAGATGTTTTGATAACGAAGAAAGTGCAATGAAAGCTGTTCAAAGTAGAAAATATAAAGATGGTGATGTAATTATTATTAGATACGAAGGACCAGTTGGTGGACCAGGTATGAGAGAAATGCTTTCAACAACGGGTGCAATTTATGGACAGGGCAAAGGAGAAAAAGTTGCCTTAATAACTGATGGACGTTTCTCAGGAGCAACTCGTGGATTTTGTGTAGGTCATGTAGGACCAGAAGCTGCACTAGGTGGACCAATCGCACTTTTACGTAATGGAGATATTATTGATATTGATGCCAAAAAGGGAACAATTAATGTTCGATTAACAAGGGCACAATTAGCTTCAAGAAAAAGAAAATGGAAGGCAAGAAAATCTGATTTTGGATCAGGAACTCTTTGGAAATACGCGCAAACAGTCGGTCCTGCCTATTTAGGTGCACCAACACATCCAGGTAAGAAAAACGAAGTTAAGGATTACTCGAAAATTTGATGAAAATTCGCCCAGTCATTTTATGTGGTGGAGCTGGAACACGACTTTGGCCAAATTCAAAAAAACATCAAGCTAAACAGTTTATAGATTTTGGTAATTGGACTTTACTAGGTAAAACTTTAGAGAGGGTTAAAGCATCAATATTTGATACACCAATTATAAGCACAAATTCAAAATACTTAAATCAAGTAAAACAACATTTAAAAAAATATAAAATAAGAAAATTTAAGATAGTTTTAGAGCCATCTAAAAGAAATACTGCACCAGCTATCTTAAGTACGGCATTAATAAAAGATATTCCAAATGAACAACCTTTAATGTTTTTACCAGCTGATCATTTGATAGAGAAGGTAAGCTTGTTTAATAAAGCTATCAAAAAAAACCAGAATAAACTCACTCAAAATAATATCTTTATTTTTGGTATCAAACCTAAAATGCCCTCCAGTGAGTTTGGTTATTTTTTAACAATAAAAGATAAAGTGACTAGATTTATAGAAAAACCTCAAGAGGCTAGAGCTAAACAAATAATAAGTAAAAAGGGTTATTGGAATTCAGGAATGTTTTATTTGAGAAAAGATTCAATAATTAACAATTTTAAGAAATATCAACCAAATATTTATAAAAACTGTAGCAAAGCTGTAACAAAGGCAAAATACAAAAATAATGTTTATTATTTAAACAAACAAGCATTTACTAAAGCTACAGCAAAATCATTTGATTATGCAATACTAGAAAAAACCAAAGATATTAACTCTATCAAATTAGATATACCCTGGTCTGACCTTGGATCCTGGAAAGAAATTTGCAAAATGTATGGTAGAAATAAACAAAAATACTTTAAAAAGAAAAATGTATTTCATCGTCCGTGGGGAAGATATGTAAACTTATTTAATGGAAAAGATTTTTTAATAAAAGAGTTATACGTTAAACCTAAAGGTATTTTAAGTCTCCAGAAACACCACCATAGAGCTGAACACTGGGTAGTTACTCACGGTAAACCAATGATTACTTTAAATAAAAAATCTTTTGTGAAGAAACCTGATGAAACTATTTTTATACCTTTAGGAGCTGTTCACAGAATAGCTAACCCTTATAAAAAACCAGTAAAGATAATTGAAGCGCAGATAGGCTCAATACTTAAAGAGACAGATATTGTAAGATTTGAGGATGTATATGGGAGAGTTAAAAATTAATCTAAAAGAGATTCTACGTATTCCCAGTTAATTAATTTTTCTACAAAGTTATTTAAATACTCGGGTCTTCTATTCTTGTAATCAATATAATATGAGTGTTCCCAAACATCACAACCTAAAATTGGCTTCATATTTTCTATTAAGGGATTTGCTGCATTGGCAGTTTTAGTAACAACCAATTTGCCATTACTAACTGATAACCAACACCACCCTGAACCAAATTGCGTTGTTCCAGCTTGAATAAAATCTTTTTTAAATTGTTCAACACTACCCAAATCATCAACAATTCTTTTTTCTAATTTAGGAGGTATTTTTCCACCACCACTAGGCTTCATGCATTTCCAAAAAAGATTATGATTCCAATGTTGACTAGCATTATTGAAAATTCCTGCTTTTGCTTTATCCTTTGAGCTATCAACAATTATTTCTTCTAAAGATTTATTAGCCATATCGGTATCTTTTATAAAATTGTTAAGATTTGTTATATATGTTTGATGGTGTTTTCCATGATGTAAATCAAGCGTTTCCTCAGACATTATTGGAGATAAAGCACTATTAGCATAGTCTAATTTTGGTAATTCAAAAGCCATATAGTTTTTTATACCTATTTATATCAATAAAAGTCAAATTAAAAATTATTTGGCCGTGTATAACTATACACGACCAAATAAATAGATTTAAAACCAGTTGTTCGGTATTATTATGTAATGTATCGCAAGCACTATACCCACTGAGACAGTTAATCCGAATACCATTTTTAGGAAATCTTTTCCAATTAATGGAAAGACATAACCTAACTTATATTCTTTGTTCATGGTAGCTATAGCAAGTTCTCTTCCACATAATAAACCAACAAAAACCCATGTAGTAGACATAGGTAAATCGTTTAGTTCTTTAAAGTAAAATAAGACACCAGCATAAATTACATTAATAATTGTCGCTGATCTTGCGTACCTTGTTCCTGTTTTTTCAAGAACAACTTTTTGAATTGGTCCACCTTGAATGTAGAAAATATAGAATAACAGTGCTGTAAAGTAACCCATTACTATTAAAAGCAATGTTAAATCTAATTGTCTAGGTAGATACACAGCAATATTAGCCACGTCGTGAGACAACCACACCCACCATAACCAACCAGAGGAAATCCAAACACTATTTCTCCAGAAGCCTACCCATTTTTCATCTACTTCATCAAATTTTTCATTGATGAATTTAGAGACAGCTATCCAGGCAATATAAGCAACCATTGCTGCTAAACCATAACCAACGACGCTTTTCATGAGCATTTTTTCAAGCACAACCGTTGAGGCAAATGCTGAAAGAACTAAAAAGGTAGTTGAAACTGGTATTCCAATTCTTGTTAATAATAACAGTATTGCAGGCGCTACTGCGTGATACCATTGAATTTCTTGATAAGGTATTCTAGTTAATCTTCCATAAGAAATATCACCATCATACGTATACCATCCCCATGCTAACGCAATAATCATAACAGCTGATGCAGATCCTGCAAGAGTATACCATTTAAACCACTTCTTTTTTGAAGCTATAAATGTACCTAGTGTTTGAATTGAGTCGTTAGCGATTACGCTATAACCGGCAAGGGCAAACCCTATAACCGTGTAAATTAAAGTCATATCCATTTCTATCTCCTTAATATTATTGTTTTCGGTTCCTATCGATTCATGACTTAAGATGTATGTAATGTGAGAGTAAAAATTATTCTATAAAAAAATAAAATAATATAAGAATTAGGGGGGGGATTCGTCAATTAATAAACTATTAAATATTGATGTCTACTTTTAAATATTTTTTTTTCTCAATAAAGTTGTATTTATTTAATTAATTTCTTAATAAAATATACAGCTATTAGAGCTCCCAAAAATTCAGCTAAAATATATGTAGGCGTATTCAAATAATTAATTCCTGTAAAAGAATCAGTAAAAGTTCTAGCTATAGCAACAGCTGGATTTGCAAAAGATGTTGATGATGTGAACCAATAACCAGCCATGATATATGTTGCTACACTTGCAGCTATTGTTATTTTGCCATCTTTTAGAGTAGCAAAAATAATAAAAATTAAACCAAAAGTAGCAATTATTTCAGACAAGAAAATATGAAAGCCATCCCTATTTTTTGTTGATAACTCAAGAATATTGTGTTCAAAAAAAACATTAGCCAACATAACACCAAGCAAACAACCAAGTATTTGGGCAGGGATATATATAATCAGAAGTTTTCCAGTGATTTTTTTTCTTAAAAACATCGCTAAACTTACAAAAGGATTGAAATGTGCACCTGAAATATTTGCAAAAGCAGTTATTAAAACGAATAGACCAGCTCCAGTTGCAAGTGTATTAGCTGTTAATCTTAAAGCATTATCATTTGTAAGGTTTTCAGCCATTATTCCAGATCCAACAATAACCATTACTAAAAAGCTACTTCCGATAAATTCACCTAGAAATATTTTGTTAGTATTTTTCACTAGATAATAATTTTATAAATTCCTATTAAAAATAATGGTATTTGTAATCCAAAGTTAGTTAGTATTGCTTTATCTTTACTAATAAATCCAGCTATAGTCCATCCAACAACTCCTAATCCATGAAAATAAATATTTAAAGGATATATATTTAGATTTGTTAATAGAATACCAACTAAAACTAGAAATGTGCTTATCCATTTAAGATATTTCTTAATAAACATACTTTTTCCTTTCAGCTTGTTTTATTTAGATTTTAGATAATAACTTATCTACATTTTTTACATAATCCAAAAAACTCAAGATTGTATTTACTATATTTCATACCATCTTTGTCTTTGAAATTAGTTAAGTATTTAGAGAGACTTGCACTGCTTATTTCTGTTACTTTTTCGCAGATCTCGCAGATTGAAAATGCAGTAGCTTTTGATACCTGGCAACTTGAATTATGACATGCAATAAAGGCATTTCGACTTTCAATTTTATGAATTTTACCTATTTCAACTAACTTATCCAGTGCTCTATAAACTTGTAACGGAGCTTTAATACCTTTTTTTTGAACATTGTGCAGTATTGAATAAGCTTTCATCGGTTCAGGAGATTTATCAATTAAATCAAAAATAATTTGCTGATTTTTTGAGAGATTTTGCATTTTATTCATTTTAACGATTCCTCATTAATTTTTCAATTTAATCGATTGCTTTATGTTTAATAATGACAAGATAAATAAGAATAAAGAAGCTGCAATAATTGATGGCCCAGAAGCAGTATTAAATTCTAGTGAAGAAAATAATCCTAAAATCACAGACAACAATCCACCTATAATTGAATACATTACCATTTTCTGAGGACTTGATGAAATATTTCTAGCCATTGCAGCAGGTATAATTAACATTCCTGTAATTAATAATAAGCCAACCATCTTAATTGATATTGCAATGATTGCTGCCATTAAAATTGTAAATATAGCTTTTGCTCTATCAGGATTTAAACCCTCTGCCTCAGCCAATTCATAATTAACAGTTGATGCAAATAAAGGTTTCCAAATTAATCTTAGAATTAACAGGATTAAGGCTCCTCCAATCCATATTATTAAAAGATCATCAACAGTAACTGCTAATATATCTCCGAACAATAATCCCATAATATCAAATCTAATAAATGATAAAAAACCAATGACCACAAGACCTATTGCCAGTGATGAGTGAGCTAAAAGACCAAGCAAAGCATCACCTGGAAGATTAGTTTTTTTTTGAAGTTGTATTAAAGTCAATGCTATTAAAGATGAAATAATAAATACTGAAAATGCTATATTAAATTCCATTGAGTATGCAAGTGTAACTCCAAGTAATGCAGAGTGGGCCAAAGTATCTCCAAAATAAGATAATCTCCTCCAAACAACAAAACATCCAAGAGGGCCAGTAACAATTGCAACCCCAATACCTGCTATTAAAGCTCTTATAAAAAAATCATCTAACATCTAATTTTTTTTTATTTCACCTTCACTTGTATGAATATGATCGTGTCTATGTTCATATCTTGATAAAATTTGAGAAGCCTGTTCGCCGAACAAAGCTTTGTATTCGTTATTTTTTGCTACATCCATTGGAGACCCAGAACAACAGACATGACCATTTAAACAAACAACATGGTCTGTAGCACTCATTACAGTGTGTAAGTCGTGAGAAATTAATAATATTCCACAATTTAGTTCATCAGAAATTTTCTTAATTAGTTCATACAAAGCAATTTCGCCGGTAAAATCTACACCTTGAACTGGTTCATCGAGTACTAATAACTCAGGTTTCTTTGAAATAGCTCTTGCAAGTAATACTCTTTGGAATTCTCCTCCAGATAAATCACCCAAATTTTTATCTTTTAGATGAGTAACACCAGTTAAAGACAAAGCCTCATCAATTAAATCATTATTAATACTTTCAGTTAATACCATGAAATCATTTACTCTTAATGGTAGAGTCCAATCAATTGAAATTTTTTGTGGAACGTATCCAACTTTATTGGTGTATTTTTCTACAGAACCATCAATATTTTTATAAATACCTAGTGCAATTTTAGCTGTTGTGCTTTTACCAGATCCATTGGGACCAATTAGAGTAACTATTTTACCTTTTTCAACTTGTAGTGATACTCCTTTGACAAGCCATTTATTATTTAAACTAAAACCAGCTTCATTTAGCTTTACAAGTATATTCTGATTTGAGCTCATATTATTCCTTGACTTATAAATGTTATATTATTACATAGTGTTATATTATAACAATTTAATTATACAACATATGAAAAACATAAAAAAATTACCATTTATCTTATCAATATTATCATTCTTAACTATTTTTGTACCTGTGAATGCAGAAATTAAAGTAGTTACTTCAATTAAGCCAATACATTCACTAGCAAGTTATTTAATGGAGGGAGTGGCAAAACCAGACTTAATAGTGGATGGTTATGCATCTCCTCATGGATTTGCATTAAAGCCAACTCATGCAAAAATGTTGCAAGAAGCTGATTTGGTTTTTTGGGTTGGTGAGGACTTGGAAAATTTTTTAGAAAAACCATTAAAATCAATAGCAAAAAAAGCTGAAAAAATTGAATTGATGGAAATTAAAGGGATAACCAAACTTAAATTTAGAGAGAGAAATATTTTTGAGGAACACGATCATGGTCACAAAGAAGATGATCACGATGATCATGCAAAAAAAGAGGATGATCACGATCATGATAAAAAGGAAAAAGAACATGGTCATGATGAACACGGACATGACGATGAGCATAAAGAAGATGGTCATGATGATCATGGACATGAAGGCCACGCTCATGGTGAACATGACCCTCATATTTGGCTAGATCCAATGAATGCAAAAGTAATTTTAAGTGAAATGGCAGAGCATTTAATTGAGAATGACTCAAAAAATGAGGCTAAATATAAAGAAAATTTAAAAAAGGCACATAAAGATTTAGATAAACTTACTAAGAAAGTAAAATCAGAATTAGATAAAGATTTTAAATCAATAGTTTTTCATGATGCGTATCAATATTTTGAAAAAAGATTTGGAATTAATATTTTAGGTGCATTTACAGTAAATACAGATGTTATGCCTGGCGCTGAGCAGTTAGCTGAAATTAGAGAAGTAATTGAGCATGACAAAGTAAGTTGTATTTTCTCAGAGCCTCAATTTAATCCTGATATCATTAAAGCTGTGGCAAAAGATACTAATATTGCAACAGGGGTAATAGATCCATTAGGAGCAACACTTAATCCTGGTAAAGATTTATACTTTGATTTAATTGGCAATATGTCTAAATCTTTTAAAGGTTGTTAAATAAAAATTGATCTTTAACCATTAATAATATCTAATAATGGGATGAGTACAGTTTCCCTTACATTAGATGAAATTTTCGATTTAGCTAAAAAGACCTTATTAGCTAATGGCTGTAATGATGAAACAGCATCAATTCTTTCAGACTTGATAAGAAATGCTGAACGTGATGGTTCGTTATCTCATGGTCTATTTAGATTACCAGCATATGTAAGTGGTTTAAAAAGTGGAAAAATTAATGGTAAAGGAAAACCAGAAGTAAAAAAGATTTCTTCTTCAGTTATAAAAGTTCAAGGTAATAATTGTTTGGCACCTGTTGTTCTAAACAAAGGTTTACCTGAATTAGCAAAAGCTGCAAAAGAAAATGGTGTGGCCGTACTTGCAATTAATAATTCACATCACATGGCAGCGATGTGGCCAGAGACAGAAAAATTGGCAGAGGAGGGTTTAGTTGCATTTGCTTGCACATCTTATAAGCCTGCTGTAGCACCCGCTGGAGCTATCAAACCTTTGTTTGGAACAAATCCAATTTCTTTTGCTTGGCCAAGACCAGGAAAAAACCCAGTAGTTTATGATATGGCGACAGCATCAATGGCCATGGGTGAAGTTCAAGTTGCTAAAAGAGAAGGGCATAAAGTTCCACTTGGAACTGGTTTAACTAAGGATGGTAAAGAAACAACTGATCCAGGAGCAATAGCTGATGGTGGTGTGCTACTTCCTTTTGGTGGTTATAAAGGTTCTGCAATAGCAATGATGGTAGAATTGATGGCTGGTGCATTAGTTGGCGATAATTTTAGCTTTGAGACTGCAGCAAAAGATAATAATGACGGCGGACCTCCTAGCGGTGGAGAATTTATTATTGCAATTTCACCTGATAAAACTTCTGGAGCTAGTTGGCAAAAACACGCCGATGATTTTTTTAATAAGATGAAATCATTTGAGGGAGTAAGACTTCCAGGAGAGAGAAGACATAAAAATAGACTTGATAAAGGTCCTCGTTATATTAATGAAGAGTTGGTTAATAAAATAAAATCTTTAAGCTAAAGTAATTTCTATTGGTGTATGGTCTGATGGTTTTTCTCGACCCCTTGGGTCTTTATTAATATTAATACCTTTAACTTGATCTATTAAAGAATTTGAAACTAAAAAGTGATCAATTCTCATACCATTATTTTTTTGCCAAGCACCTCTCATGTAATCCCAAAAGGTATATCCCTCTTTAGTTTCATTAAAATGTCTATAAACATCATTAAAACCTAGATTAATCATTTCTCTTAATTTTTTTCTTATTTCCAATCTAAATAGAGCATCGTCTTCAAAGCTTTTTGGATTATAGACATCCTCGGCTGCAGGAATAATGTTAAAATCACCACCAAGAATTATATTTTGATTTTTTTTGGTTAAAGCTTTTAATTGTTTAATTAAATTATCTAGCCATTTTTTTTTGTAATCATATTTTTCAGTATCTACAGGGTTACCATTTGGCGTATAGATATTGATTAGTTGAATATTTTTCTTTTTGTGTTCAAGTTCAGCTGAGATTATTCTTGATTGTTTTAGCCTATCTTTGATTAAATCTGTTTTAACATTTTTTAATTTTCCTTTTGAGATAATAGCAACACCGTTGTAACTTTTTTGACCAAATACATGACTTTCATAGTCCATTGAGGAAAAATCATCATAGGGAAAGTTTACATCCTCCGTTTTAATTTCTTGCATCATCACAACATCAGGTTTGTACTTTAGTAGATAACTTTTGATATTTTCAATACGTGCTCGAACAGAATTTACATTCCACGAGGAAATAATCATTAAAGAGAAAACGAAACACCACAACCACAAGAAGATTTGGTTTGTGGATTAGTTATTTTGAATTGTTCACCAATTAATTCTGAAACATAGTCTATTTCTGATCCTTTTAATAAATCTGCAGATGTTTTGTCTATCAATATATTTTCATAATTTAAATCATCGGCTGCTTTTTCTTTGTCAAAAGTAAATTCATATTGGAAGCCTGAGCAACCACCACCTTTGATAGCGATTCTAAAAAAAGACCCTTTGTCTTTTTTAGATAGCAAAACATTGATCTGTTTTAGAGCCTTATCAGTAAATTTAATTTCTTTAATCATTATTGATCACTGGTATTACTAATATAATACTTAAATTTTAATTTTAAAGGATGAAAAAATACTCAAAGATTGCTGTTACCAAAAGCAAAGGTAGAATATTCAAAGAATCTGTATCAAAATATAGATCGCCATTTCAAAGAGATAGAGATCGAATAGTTCACAGCGCCTCATTTCGAAGGCTTAAACACAAGACACAAGTATTTGTTAACACAGAAGGTGATCATTACAGAACAAGATTAACCCATTCTATGGAGGTTGCTCAAATTTCACGATCTATTGCAAGATATCTTGAATTGAATGAAGATCTAGCTGAAACCTTAAGTCTGGCACATGATTTGGGTCACCCACCTTTTGGTCATGCTGGTGAGGACTCTCTTAATGAATGTATGGAGGATTACGGAGGCTTTGATCATAATTTACAAACGCTTCGTGTAGTTATGTTTTTAGAGAATAAATATCTTAAGTATAATGGGTTAAATCTTTCAATTGAAACGTTAGAGGGATTGCTTAAGCATAATGGTCCAGTTTATGAATTAGATTTAGTTGAAAGTTTAATTGGAGTAAAAAAATTCAATCATAAGATTAATTTTCAGACTTATCCATCATTAGAGGCTCAAGTCTCAGCTATTTCAGATGATATAGCTTATAACAATCATGATATTCAAGATGGTATAAATGCAAACTTATTTAAACTAGAGGAGTTAATTGAAATTAACTTTTTTAAAGATATTTATAAAAGATACAAAAAAAAGATAAGCAAACAAAACTATAAAATTGCAACATATCAGATTATAAGAGACTCAATTGATCAAATGATAAGAGATTTAATTAAAAATACCAAAAGTAATTTGAAGATTAACAAAATAAAAAATTATAAAGATATTGCTAAAGCAAATTTAACAATGGTAGATTTTTCTGAAAAAGTCAAAGATTCTGTAAATGAAATAAGATTTTTTTTAAAAACAAAGATGTATAATAATAAAACAGTTCTGAAAAAAAACGATAACGGCAAATTAATAATTAAAAAACTATTTAACAAAATACAAAAAAAACCTAATAAATTTATTTCAAAAAATCATCTCTCAATGAATAAATACAGAGCAATTTCAGATTTTATATCAGGAATGACAGATAGATATGCAATTAACCTTCACAAAAATTTTAAATGAATATTTTCGAGCAATATTTAGATAGAATAAAAGAAATCCTTTCAACACTCTCTTCTACCGGAGATTTAGTTCTTCCAGACACACTTAATGGTATAACTGCAGAAATTCCACCTTCAAAATTTGATAGTGATATTTCTACTAACGTAGCCATGGTCCTTTCTAAGATTAATAATAAATCTCCATCAGATCTGGCTTCAATTTTGGCAGAAAAAATCAAAAATGAGGATAAGTTTATAGAAGACATATCAGTTGTAAAACCTGGTTTTATCAACATTAAATTTAAACCTATTTTTTGGACAAATTTTATTAAAGAGGTGATTAAAAATTCTAAATCTTTTGGAACAAATAAAAATATTAAAAGAAATTACTTAATAGAATTTGTATCTGCTAATCCAACAGGTCCTTTACATGTAGGACATTGCAGAGGAGCAATATTAGGCGATGTGATGGCCAATCTCTTATTATTTAATAATAATAAAGTTACAAAAGAGTATTATATAAACGATTATGGAAATCAGATTATAAATTTTACAAAGTCTGTTTATTATAGAATAAGAGAGATTTCTTTTAATGAACCTTTTCCAATAGATAATGAAGATTTATATCCTGGAGACTATTTAATTGACTTTGCTCAAAATATTTTAAACTCAAATAAAAACATTGATTTTAAAAATTTTGACAAAATATCTCAAGAATTGACCTCTTTAGCTATTAACGAGGCATTAAAATTAATTAAAAGTAATCTTAAAAGTCTTGGTATTAATCATGATAATTTTGTCAGTGAAAAAAAATTAGTTGAAAATCAAGAAGTGGAAAAAGTTGTTGAGTTTCTTCAAAAAAACAAATTTGTTTATAAAGGAAAAATAAAGGCACCCGCGGGTGAAGATGAGAGTAATTGGGTTGAGCGCGAGCAGTTACTTTTCCGATCGACCGATTTTGGAGATGACAAAGATAGAGCATTACAAAAATCTGATGGTGCTTGGACTTATTTTGCAAGTGATGTTGCATACCACAAAAATAAATTAGACAGAAAATTTGATAGGCTTATTAATATTTTAGGTGCAGATCACGCTGGTTATATAAAAAGAATTTCATCATCTGTCGAAGCTTTATCAAACTCTAAAGACAGGTTAATTTGTAAAGTTAGCCAACTTGTCAAACTTATTAAAGATAAGAAACCCTTCAAAATGTCTAAAAGAAAAGGGGACTATATAACTATAGAAGATTTAATTAATGAGGTAGGAAAAGATGCAACAAGATTTATAATGCTAAATCGAAGTAGCGATGTTGAACTCGATTTTGATTTTGATAACGTTATAGAAAAATCAAAAGATAACCCCCTATATTATGTTCAATACTGTTATGCAAGAATATGTTCAGTATATAGACATCTTGATAAAGATTTAAAATCAGATCTAGATATTACTGAGTATGATTTTGAATATTCCAAAGATGAAATTAAAATCTTAAAAAAATTATCTGAATGGCCCAAATGTATTGATATATCTTGTAATAAGCTTGAGCCACATAGAATACCGACTTATTTATATGAATTAGCTTCTTTATTTCACTCGTATTGGAATTTAGGCAAGGAAAATCCAGACAAACGATTTATTAATGATCAAAAAAAAATAACCGATGATAAATTGATTTTTCTTAAAGCTATTTCCAATGTAGTAAAATCCGGAATGAATATAGTTGGAGTGTCTACGCCAGATAAAATGTGATGCTAAAAGAGATTAAATATTTAATATTTTTATTATTTATCAGTTTTTTTATATTTTTTACAGGTAAGTATTATTTTTCAGATGATAATAAAAAAAATTCTTTTAGATCTTTGAGTAATATTGGCCAAAAAATTAATATCTATTCTGAAAAATTGCCAGTTTTAGAAAATGATACTAAAGATATCATCCAGTACGTAGAGAAGTCTAATAAAGATAAAAAGAAAAAATTTAATTTTTGGAAACTTTTAGATTAATGAATAATAGACGATCCTTTATCATTGGTATTAAATCAACAAAACTTAGTTTTAAAGAAAAAAACTTTCTTAGGAAATATAAGCCATGGGGAGTAATTTTATTTACTAGAAACATAAAAGATATTAAACAAGCGAAGAAATTAACCACCTCTATTCGTAAAACCTTTAACGATAAAAAATATCCCATTTTGATTGATCAGGAGGGTGGAAGAGTTAACCGACTTAAAAATATTATATCTTTTGAAAATTTGACATCTGAATTTTTTGGCAAAAAATTTATAAAAAAACCCAAGGAATTTAATTTTTTTTATAAACTTTTTATTGATAAAACTTCATATTTATTAAAATTGATAGGAGTTAATATTAATACCTGTCCTGTTTTAGACCTTAGAAAGAAAGGTTCATCATCAATTATTGGAGACAGATCTTTCTCAAGTAATCCCAAAATTGTTTCTAAAATTGGTGATTATTGTATCAACTATCTCCATAATAATGGCGTAGGAACAGTTATTAAACATATACCAGGACATGGTTTAGCAAAAGTTGATAGCCACCATTTTACACCGGTAATTAGTAAAGATTTAGATTACTTATTAAAAAATGATTTTTTTCCTTTCAAAAGAAAAAATTCTTTTTTTGCAATGACAGCCCACATCATATTCAAAAAGATCGACTCAAAAAATACAGTAACGCATTCTAAAAAAATGATAAAATTAATAAGAAATAAAATAGGTTTTAAGAATATTTTGATTTCTGACGATATATCAATGAAAAGTTTAAAAGGTAAAATCAAAGAAAATACAATCAATGCGTTTAATGCTGGTTGTGATCTTGTTTTACATTGTAATGCTAAAGAAAATGAGATGAAAATTGTTGCTCAAAATTCACCTTTCATCAGCAAATTTGTAATAAAAAAAACATCGCAATTTTATAAAATAATAAGTTAATATTGGTTTATGACAAAAAATGATTCCTCACTTTTTAGTGTTGATATTGAAAATTATAACGGTCCATTAGACATATTACTTGACCTTGCGAAATCTCAAAAAGTAAATTTAGAGAATATTTCCATTACAAAATTAGCAGATCAATTCCATGATTTTATAACAAATCAAAAGAATCTAAATCTAGAGTCCGCATCTGAGTATTTACTTATGGCTACATGGCTTGCTTATTTGAAATCTAAACTTCTTTTACCAGGAACACCTGAAGAAGAGTTTAAAGTCCAAGAAGTAGCAGAAAAACTAAAACTCCAACTTAAAAAATTAGAATTAATAAGATTATTATCAGAACAAATGTTAAAACGTAAAAGATTAGGGCGTGAAATTAGAACAAGAGGGGTAAGGGCAGGTTTTAGACCAATCTATAATAGTGAAATTAAAGTAAATTTATTTGAATTACTAAAAACATATTCGACAATTATAATGACCAAAGATTTTCAAAAAATAAATATCCCAAAACTCCCTGTTTTTACGACTGAGGAGGGGATTAAGACAATTAGAGATTTTTTTGGAAAACTAACTGATTGGAAAAAATTAGAGGACTTGATACCTAAAAATTTTAAGAGCGTTACAAAGTACAAAAAAACTGGTACAGCAGGTATATTTGCAGGATCACTTGAACTTGTTAAAGAAGGTAATTTAAAGATTAAACAAGAAAATTTATTTGATGATATTTTTATTAAGGAAAAATAATGAATAAAAAGATTACAAAAAAAGATAATGTTATTGATTTTCCTAATAAATTATCCACAATTGAAAAAGAAATTGAAGCAATAGTTTTTGCAGCAGCTGAGCCACTTGATATTGAAACTATAGAAAACAAGATTTCAAAAAAATCTAATGTTGAAAAAATTTTATTAAAATTACAAAAAGAATACTCTAATCGAGGTATTAATTTAGTGTGTATCTCAAAAAAATGGTCATTTAGAACATCCCCAAATCTTTCTGAAATTATGAAACAAGAAAAAACTGTTGAAAAAAAATTATCAAGAGCTGCAATTGAAACACTTGCAATCATTGTTTATCATCAACCAGTGACGCGTGCTGAAATTGAGGAAATTAGAGGTGTTGCATTTGGCACAAATACTCTTGAAATTTTGATGGAGTTAAACTGGGTAAAACCAAGTGGTAGAAAAGATGTACCCGGAAAACCAATTCAATATGTTACGACTGATGATTTTTTAAGTCATTTTAATCTTCAAAAGTTATCCGATTTACCGACCGTTGATGAATTGGGTGCTGTTGGTCTTATCGATAGTACAAATATTGATAATGCAATTTTTGGAACTGGTAAATTTTATAGAGAGAAACAAGATGGTAAAAAAGAGGATATTTATTCGAATATTGATGAAATGCTAAGCAGCACTTTGGACTCTGAGGAGAAAAATAAGAATTCATAACTTAGGTTAAAAAAAGTCACTTTAAAATTGAGAGTAAAAGATATATAACTTTTCTATGAGCATAGGAATTTGGCAGATAGCAATTGTTGTTATACTTGTAGTGTTACTTTTTGGAAGAGGTAAGATTTCAAGTCTGATGGGAGATGTTGCTAAAGGAATTAAGAGCTTCAAAAAAGGTATGGCATCAGATGTTACTGATGACAACGAACCTAAAAATATTTCCGAAGATAATCAAGATAATAACAAAAAAGATTAAATCACATGCCTACTATTGGTTGGTTTGAGATTTTAATTATCGTAGCAATAGCTATAGTTGTTCTTGGACCAAAAGATTTCCCAATAATGTTAAAAAAAGTTGGCTCATGGATTGGTACAATTAAGAACTATATTAATAATGTCCAAAATGAAGTTTCAAATATTGATATTGAAAATGATAAATTAGAAAAAAAAGAAGAAAAAAAACATGAGTCAGAATGATAAAGAAGATGGTTTTGTAAGCCATTTAGCTGAACTAAGAAAAAGACTTATACATAGTTTTATTTTTCTAATTGTTTTTTTTATTGGATGTTATTTTTTTGCAGAACATTTGTATGGTTTTTTAGTAGATCCTTTCGCTCAAGCCGTTAAAGACGATGGAACTGAAAGACGATTAATATTTACCGCTCTTCAAGAAACCTTTTTAACATATCTAAAAATTTCTTTCTTCACAGCATTCTTTGTCACTTGCCCGTTTATATTAATGCAAATTTGGAAATTTATAGCGCCTGGTTTATACAAACATGAAAAGCATGCAATATTACCTTATCTAATATTAACTCCTGTTCTTTTTTTTCTTGGAGGAATGTTAGTTTATTATTTGATAATGCCATTAGCGATAAAGTTTTTTTTATCATTTGAAAGTACAGGTTTATCTACAAATTTACCGATTCAGTTAGAAGCTAAGGTAAATGAATATTTATCACTAGTCATGAAACTTATTTTCGCTTTTGGTATAAGTTTTCAATTACCTGTGGTCTTAAGTTTACTAGCAAGAATTGGTATTGTTGATTCTGAATTTTTAAAAAAAAGAAGAAAATATGTTGTAGTTATAATTTTTGCAGCAGCAGCATTATTAACACCACCTGACCCTATAACCCAAATTGGTTTAGCGATTCCATTATTAATTTTATATGAATTATCAATTTTTTCTGTAAAGTTTATAGAGGACAAGAAATTTAAAGATTCTAATGCATAACTTAGAGGAAATAAGAAAAAATTTTGATGGTTTTAAAGATGCTTTGAAAGGTAGATTTCTGAAGATAGATTTTAAGGAACTTAAAGATTTAGATATCAAAAATAGAAATTTTATTCAAAAAAAAGAGTCTTTAGAAAATGAAAAGAAAGAAATTTCAAAATCTAAAGATGAAAAATTATTTAAAAAATCAAAAGAAATTTCAAATGAAATAGACGAAATATCAAAACAGCAAAAAATAATAAAAGACCAACTAGATAAAATTTTATCATTTATCCCGAATATTCCTCATAAAGATGTTCCAAATGGTAAAGACGAAAATGATAACGTAGAAATAATGAAATCAGGTCAAATACCAAATTTTGATTTTAAACCTTTGTCACATTATGAATTAGGTGAAAAACTTGGAATGCTTGATTTTGACCTAGCCACAAAAACTACAGGCTCACGGTTTGTATTTGTCAAAAATAAACTGGCATTATTAGAAAGGGCTATCTCAAATTTTATGTTAGATACGCACATATTGAAATATGGTTATGAAGAAATTTCACCACCTTTATTTGCTTCTGAAAGCACAATGTTTGGTACAGGTCAACTTCCTAAATTTGAAAATGATCAATTTGAAATCAAACTGGATGATAATGGGGAAAGAAAGTTTTTGATACCTACTGCAGAAGTGATTTTAACTAATATTGTTAAAGATCAGATTATTAATCAAAAAGATCTTCCAATGAGATTTGTTGCATCTACACCATGCTTTAGAAAAGAGGCGGGTAGTTATGGAAAAGATACAAAAGGAATGATTAGACAACACCAGTTTTATAAAGTCGAAATGGTAAGTATTGTTGAACAAGAAAAATGCCTAGAAGAGCTTGAGAGAATGACGAAATGTGCAACATCAATTTTAGATCTATTAGAGTTACCATACAGAAAAATGATCCTATGTAGTGGTGATATGGGATTTAGTGCTGAAAAAACTTATGACATTGAAGTTTGGCTTCCTTCAGAAAAAAAATATAGAGAAATTTCTTCTTGTTCATCTTGTTCAACTTTTCAAGCTGTGAGAATGAAAGCAAGATATAAGAATCAGAAAAAAGAGACTCTTTATGTTGGTACTTTAAATGGAAGTGGTCTAGCAGTGGGTAGAACTTTGATAGCAATTTTAGAAAATTATCAAAAAAAAGATGGTACGATAATAATTCCAAAAGTTTTAAGACCGTATATGGACAATTTGGAAAAAATTTCTGTCAAATAAAGTTGTTTTAATCTTTTAGATAGTATAAATAGTCAATTTTAATTAAGGAGTTTTATGGATAGTGCAGGAATAGGTCAATTTATACCGTTAATTTTAATTTTTGTTATTTTTTATTTTTTCTTAATAAGACCTCAGCAAAAGAAAGTTAAAGAACATAAAGCTATGGTTGAGAGTTTGAAAAAAGGTGACAAGATTGTAACTTCTGGTGGTATCACTGGTACAATTTCAAGAGTTATCGACAATGATAAGATTGAAGTGGAAATTGCTGATAATGTAACAGTTGAAGTAATTAGAGGTACCGGTGTTCAAAGTCTAATGAATTCCCAAGAAGTTAAAAAATAATTTTTGTTAATATAAAGTGTTATATTTTTCAAAAATAAGAATTATTTTCATTACATTAATTTCTTTATTTTTTATATTAATTGCCTCATCAAATCTTTTTAAATTTGATAATGAAATATTAAATAAAAAAATTAATTTAGGTTTAGATCTACAAGGTGGATCTTATCTTTTGCTTGAAATTGATAACGATCCAGTAATTGAACAAAAACTTCAAAATTTAACAGTTACGATAAGAAATTATTTTAAAGAGAAAAATATTAAAACTACAAATTTCAAACTTTTAAATCAAACCTTATTATTTACTTCTGATGAAAATTCTCGGCAGGCTATTTTGGATGAATTTGTTTCAGAGGAAAGTAAATTAAATCCTTATTATCAAAGATTTAAATCTCATCAATTAGATATAATTGAAGAAAATGATTTTTTTAAAGTTTCTTACTCTAAGCAAGGTATCATTAATTTAAAAACTTCTTCTCAGGATCAAGCATTAGAAATAGTCAGAAGAAGAATTGACGAAATTGGAACAAATGAACCAAATATTCTTAAAAGAGGCAATGATAGAATTTTAGTTGAATTACCAGGTTTAGATGATCCAATGAGAATAAAGTCTTTATTAGGAAAGACTGCCAATTTAACATTCAGATTTGTTACGAATAATAATGAAGACTCATTTGGAGCAGAAAAATTAACATTCGAGGACGGTTCTGAAGAAGCAATAGTTAGTAAGAGAATTATACTCAGTGGTGATAATTTGTTAGATGCTCAACCAAGAATGGATACTGGAAATAATGAGACTGTTGTGACCTTTTCTTTGGATAGAGTAGGAGCAAAAAGATTTGGAAAAGCTACATCTACTGGTATAGGTAAAAGATTAGCTATTGTTTTGGATGGTAAAATAATTAGCGCACCAGTGATTAGAGATACAATTGCAACTGGATCTGGTCAAATTACTGGTGGATTTACATTTCAATCAGCAACAGATCTTGCTTTACTTTTAAGATCAGGAGCATTGCCAGCACCTCTTAATATAATTGAAGAAAGAACTGTCGGTCCAGATTTAGGTCAAGACTCTATAAATGCAGGTATGATTGCTTTGTTAATTGGTTTTATATTGGTCATACTTTTTATATTTGTTAAATATAAAATTTTTGGGATCATTACAAATATTGCTTTAATATTAAATCTTTTTATATTGGTTGGAATATTAACTTTATTCGAAGCAACTCTAACTTTACCAGGCATAGCAGGAATAATTCTTACTGTAGGTATGGCCGTTGATGCAAATGTTCTAATTTTTGAGAGGATCAAAGAAGAACTTAAGAATGAAAAAAATAATTTAATTGCATTTGACAGTGGTTATACAAAATCAAGAACTGCTATTTTAGATGCTAATATAACCACTTTATTAGCAGCAATTATTTTATTTTTTATGGGATCGGGTCCGATTAAAGGTTTCTCATTAACATTAGGTGTTGGGATATTCACAACTCTATTTACAGTTTATTTTATCGCAAGATTATTAACTGTTTTGTATGTATCAAAAAATAAAGAAAAAGAGGGACTAATTTAGATGATCGCTTTTAACAAATTTTACAATAAATTTAATATTCTTTCACTATCCTTAATAATTATTTCCTTGTTGTTACTTACATTTAAAGGATTAAATTTTGGAATAGATTTTAAGGGTGGAACTCTTATTGAATTAAGATCTACAGATACAAAAATTAATGTTTCTTCAATTAGAGATAATTTAAGTCAAATGAATTTAGGTGATGTATCAGTTAAAAATTTTGGTAATGAAACTGATTTTTTAATCAAATTTGAAAATAACGAAAATAAAAATGTAATTGAAGAGATTAAAAAGAATTTAGATAAATCACTCGGAAATAATTTTAATTTCAGAAGAGTAGAAAATGTTGGTCCTAAAGTAAGTGCTGAATTATTAAGATCAGGTGTAATTGCAATATCTGTAGCTTTGTTTTTAATGCTTGTTTATATTTGGATAAGATTTGAGTGGCAATTCAGTTTGGGTGCTATTGCAGCTTTATTTCATGATGTAATTGTTACACTTGGTGTCTTTTCTTTATTGGGTCTAGAGATCAATCTTTCAATAATTGCTGCTGTATTAACTATAGTTGGATATTCAATGAATGATACAGTTGTTATTTTCGATAGAGTAAGAGAGAATCTAAGAAAATATTCAGATATTAAAATTTTTGAGTTAACTAATATTTCTATTAATGAAACTTTATCTAGAACTTTAATAACTTCCATAACAACTTTATTAGCTTTACTTTCCATTTTCTTTTTTGGCGGCGAAGTGTTGAAAGGTTTTTCTTTAGCTATGATATTTGGAGTGATTTTTGGTACTTATTCATCGATTTACATTGCAAACACAGTGTTAGTCAGACTTAATGTATCTCAAAAGACAGTTCTTAAAGAGGACAAAAATTAATATAAGTTTTGAGCAGCCACCATCGAAAGTAGCATTGGCAACGACAATAAAGTATTAGTCCTTGAAAACAGCATTGCTGTTGTAGCTGATTTTGCTTTTACTTCAGGTTCACATTCAACTATACCTAAAGCTCTTTTTTGGTTTGGCCAAATCACAAACCAAACATTAAATGCCATAATAAGGCCTAACCACATTCCAATCCCAATAGCAGTATGCTTTGGTACTCCTGAGTTTATACTTAAAGTCATAGCGTCGTGAAGATATCCGTTCAACCAAGCAAGTATAACTCCCGAAAGAATCGTAAGTGCCGCTGCCCATCTAAAATAAAATAAAGCTGCTGGAGCAATAACTTTACCAATAGCAGGTTTTTGCTCGTCTGGTATTTTACTCATATTTGGAATCTGTACAAAATTAAAATACCAAAGTAGTCCAATCCACATTATAGCAAATAAAACATGAAAAAATCTTGTTAACCATGCCCAAAACAATCTATCAAAGCTAAAACCTTCATTTTGATAAAATAACCCCAAAAAAACAATTACTGCAAGAGCTAAGGATGCATGAATTGTTCTTGGTAGAGATGAAAGTAATTTCCCCATAATCTAAATATACTAATCAAGATTAGATATAACAATGTTTTTTTAACTTAAGAGAGGTTTTAAAAATTTTCCAGTGTAGCTCTCATTAATTTTACAAATTTCCTCTGGTTTCCCTTCTGCGATAATTTTTCCACCTTTAACACCTCCATCAGGTCCCATATCTACTATGTAATCCGCTGTTTTAATCACATCTAAATTATGCTCAATTACGACCACAGTATTTCCTAAAGCCACAAAAGTGTGAAGAATTTCCAATAATTTTTTTATGTCATGTTGATGCAAACCTGTTGTTGGTTCATCTAAAATATACATTGTTCTACCAGTAGATCTTTTGGACAATTCTTTAGCTAATTTTATTCGTTGTGCTTCACCACCTGAGAGAGTAGTTGCTTGTTGTCCAATTTTTATATAACCCAGTCCAACTTTTTTTAGTGTGAGTAATTTAGTTTTAATATTAGATATATTTTCAAAATATTCACAACCTTCATCAACAGTCATATTCAAGACATCTGCAATACTTTTATCTTTAAATTTGATTTCTAAAGTTTCTCTATTGTATCTGGTGCCTTTACATTCATCACATTGAATATAAACATCTGGTAGAAAGTGCATTTCATAAGTAATGACTCCATCTCCTTCACAAGCTTCACATCTACCACCTCTAACATTAAATGAAAATCTTCCAGGTTTATAACCTCGAGACTTTGACTCAGGTAAACCAGTAAACCAGTCTCTAATAGGACCAAAGGCACCTGTATAGGTTGCTGGATTAGATCTTGGAGTTCTTCCTATTGGTGACTGATCGATGTCGATGATCTTATCAACCAATTCTGTTCCTTTAAAACCTTTAAATGGTTTTGGAATTTTTCTAGATTTATTATTATTTAATGTAAGATTTAAAGCATTATATAAAGTTTGTAGTATAAGTGTAGATTTTCCACTACCTGATACTCCAGTCACACAAGTTAAACTACCCAATGGAATTTTTAAGTTTACATTGTTAAGATTATTACCAGTTGCACCTGTTATTTCTAAAAACCTTCCATTTTTGGCCAATCTTCTCTTTGAAGGTATATTTATTTTAAATTTGTTAGATAGATATTTTCCAGTAATACTATTTTGATTTTGACTTATTTCTTTTATTGATCCCTGAGCAACAACCTCACCACCTTTATTACCAGCTTCCGGTCCAAGATCAATTATATGATCAGCGTTTTCCATTGTTTCTGTATCGTGTTCGACTACAATAACTGTATTACCTAAATCTCTTAATCTTTTTAAAGCATTTATAAGCTTTACGTTATCTTTTTGATGAAGACCTATTGATGGTTCATCTAAAACATATAAAACACCTGTAAGACCAGAACCAATTTGTGATGCTAACCTTATTCTTTGAGATTCACCACCAGATAAAGTTCCAGACTCCCTAGAGAGGGTCAGATAATCAAGACCAACATTGAGTAAAAAATTCAATCTTTCATTAATTTCTTTTAAGATATGTTCTGCAATTTTTACTTGTCTTTTATCTAAATTATTTTTTAAATTTTCAAACCACATGGCAGCATCTGAGATCGATTTTTCAGTGACCTCACTTATATGAAGACCATCTATTTTCACACATAAAGCTTCATCTTTTAATCTATGTCCATTACATCTTTCACATTTAGTATCAGATTGATATTGAGCTATTTCCTCTCTTTTCCAATCACTATCTGTCTCTAGATACCTTCTTTCTAAGTTATTTATTACACCTTCAAAAGTTTTTTTATGTGAATATTTCTCATAACCATCATCATATGAAAACTTTATTTCTTCATCATCAGATCCATAAAGAATAATATCTTTCATCTTTTTCGGTAATTTTGACCATTTTTCCTCGAGAGAAAATCCATAATGTTTAGCAAGAGAACTTAATGTTTGAGCATAATATAATGTTGTTGTTTTTGCCCATGGTTCAATAGCACCATCTGCTATACTTTTTTTCTCATTTGGTACAACTAAATTTGGATCAACATTTAATTTTATCCCAATACCCTCACATTCTTCACAAGCACCAAATGGACTATTAAAAGAAAATAATCTAGGTTCTATTTCTTCTATAGTAAATCCACTTTCAGGACATGCAAATTTTGTTGAAAAAATCAATTTTTCTATCTTTCTAAATTTTTTTGGCAAAGTTTCATCCTCATATTCAACAAATAATAGACCATTTGTAAGCTGTATTGCAGTTTCTATACCTTCAGCGAGTCGATTTCCTAAAGATGAGTTAAGAACTATTCTATCAACAAGTATTGATATATCATGTTTAACTTTCTTGTTAAGTTCTGGTGCTTTTTCAATATCGTGTAAAACATCATCAATTTTGATTTTTCTAAAACCTCTTTTTTTATAATTTAGAATCTCTTTTCTATATTCGCCTTTTCTTCCTCTAACTACAGGAGCATAAAGATAAATAGTTGATTTTTTTGGTAATTTTTTAATCTTATCTACAATTTGACTAACTGTTTGTGACTCGATTGGTTTACCAGTGAATGGTGAATATGGAATACCAGCTCTAGCATATAACACCCTCATATAATCATAAATTTCGGTAACAGTCGCAACTGTAGATCTAGGATTTTTTGATGTATTTTTTTGCTCTATTGATATTGCGGGACTTAATCCCTCTATAAGATCTACATTTGGTTTTTTCATTTTATCTAAAAATTGTCTCGCATACGCGGATAAACTTTCGACATATCTTCTTTGACCTTCTGCATAAATTGTATCAAACGCTAATGAAGATTTTCCTGACCCAGATAGTCCGGTAATTACAATAAATTTATCCTTTGGAATTTCTAAAGATATATTTTTTAAATTATGTTCTTTTGCACCCTTTATAACTATCTTTTTAATCATAATTTTTGTTGCTTTGGCCTAATAAAATTAATATTCAGAGTAAAATTGTGATATAAATTAATTAACTAATAAAATAAATATTAAAATATTATGGCTGGAAGTTTAAATAAAGTACTTTTAATTGGTCGTTTAGGCGCAGATCCTGAAATCAAGCAAATGGTGAATGGAAAAAGCGTTGCAAGATTAAGTCTTGCAACAAGCCAATCATGGAAAGATAAAAATACAGGTGAAAAAAAAGAAAAAACTGAATGGCACCGTATAGTTGTATTTAATGAGGGTTTAGTAAACGTTGTTCAACAATATCTTAAAAAAGGTGCTCAAGTTTATATTGAGGGTCAAATTTCAACAAGAAAATGGAAGGATGAACAATCAGGACAAGACAAATATTCAACTGAAGTAGTTATACAAGGTTATAATTCATCTTTAACTATGCTTGGAGGTGCAAATTCAAGTGGTGGTATAGCTAATGACAATTCACAAGCATCAAATAATACTGAGGATTTATCTCAAGTACAAAATGATATGGACGACGATATTCCATTCTAATCATTATGGAAAAAAACGAAGTTTCTAAAGATAAAAATATAAAACTAATTTCAATGCATGATGAGATGAGTTCATCTTATCTATCGTATGCAATGAGCGTTATTGTTAGTAGAGCTCTACCAGATGTTAGAGATGGTTTAAAACCTGTACATAGAAGAATATTATATGCAATGTATAAGGGTGGTTATGATTGGTCGAAACAATTTAGAAAATCTGCAAGAATAGTTGGAGATGTAATTGGTAAATATCATCCGCATGGTGATCAATCAGTTTATGACGCTCTAGTTCGTATGGTCCAAGATTTTTCAATGAGCTTACCTCTAGTGGATGGTCAAGGAAATTTTGGATCTATAGATGGTGATCCAGCAGCTGCTATGAGATACACAGAAACTAGATTATCAAAAGTATCACAATTTTTAATCGATGATATTGAAAAAAATACAATTGATTTTAAGAGTAATTATGATGAAACAGAAAAAGAGCCATCTGTATTACCTGCGCAATTTCCAAATTTATTAGTTAATGGAGCAGGGGGCATCGCTGTTGGTATGGCGACAAGCATTCCACCTCATAATTTAGGAGAGATTATTAATGGTACATTAGCTTTAATTGATAACAAAGATATTAAAATTAAAGATTTAATGAAACACATACCTGGACCAGATTTTCCTACAGGTGGTGTGATTATTGGTAAAGATATTATTAAACAGGGTTATAACAAAGGTAGAGGTTCTTTTAAAATTAGAGGTGAAATATCAAATGAAACTCTTAAAAATGGTAGAGATAGATTAGTTATAAATTCTATTCCTTATCAAGTTAATAAATCTGTGTTAAACGAGAGAATAGCACAATTGGTTAGAGAAAAGAAAATAGAAGGTATTAGAGATATACGAGATGAGTCTAACAGAGAAGGTATCAGAGTTTCAATAGATTTAAGGACAGGCGTTGAACCCGAAACTATTAAAAGACAATTATACAAGAACACTCAAATAGAAAGTTCATTTGGGTTTAATACTCTTGCAATAGTAGATGGTAAGCCAAAGACTTGTAATCTTAAAGAATTTTTAGAGAATTTTTTAAAATTTAGAGAAGATGTTGTACTTAAGAAAACAAAATTTGATCTTAATAAAGCAGAAGATAGGGCACATATCTTAATTGGTCTATCCGTATCTGTTGAAAATTTAGATAAAGTAATAAAAATTATTAGAGGTTCAAAAACTCCAGATGATGCAAAAAAATCTTTATTAAATACTAAATGGAAAATTAATAAATCAAAAAAAATGGTTTCATTGATAGAGAGCAAAAATTCAAAAGGTTTATATAATTTATCAGTTTTGCAAGTTGAAGCTATACTAGAATTAAGATTACAAAAATTAACAGCACTTGGTATTAATGAAATAGAAGTTGAAATAAAAAAACTATCTGAATTAATTTCTTCATTAAAAAAAATCATATCTTCAAAAAAAGAATTATTAAAAGTAATCAGCAATGAACTTAAAGAAATAAAAGAAAGATATGCAATACCAAGAAGAACAAAAATTATTGATGCAGTATTAAATTATGACATTGAGGAAACAATACAAAAAGAAACTGTTCTTATAACTGTTACTTTACAAGGATATATAAAAAGAGGATCACTTAAAACTGTAAAGATTCAAAAAAGAGGTGGTAAAGGTAAAACTGGTATCACAACTAGAAATGAGGACTCTGTTGTTCAAACTTTATCAGTTAATACTCATACTTCTGTTCTATTTTTTTCTACCGAAGGTCTTGTTTATAAAATAAAAGCATGGAAAATCCCTGAGGGTTCAGCAACATCAAAAGGTAAATCTTTATTCAATATTTTACCACTCAAAAATCATCAATCGATAAGTTCAATTATGCCATTTCCTGAAAATGATGAAGATTCAAGTAAATATCATATAGTTTTTGCAACTTCACATGGCAAAGTTAGAAAAAATAGTTTAGAAGATTTTGCTTCAATTAATACATCAGGAAAAATAGCAATGAAGCTTGATACTAATGATAAAATAATTGGAGTTAAGATTTGTAAAGATGATCAAGATATAATTTTAAGTACAAAATTTGGAAAGTGTATTAGATTTGAGTCTAAAAAGTTAAGAATATTTAAGGGAAGATCATCAAAAGGCATAAAGGGAATAGAATTAACATCTAACGATGAAATAGTCTCCTTGTCAATTATTGATAATAATAAGTTAAAGAAAAATGGAAAAAATACAAAAGATGATAAGTCTGAATTAGCAGCAAAACAAAAATTTATTTTATCTATTAGTGAAAATGGTTTTGGCAAAAAAACCTCTCATTATGACTACAGAACAACAAATAGAGGTGGTAAAGGAATTATCGGAATAATTAATTCACCGAGAAATGGGAATATTGCATCATCGTTCCCTGTATATGAGGGAGACGAAATTATGATTTCTACAAACAAGGGTAGAGTGATAAGGTTAGCTGTTAAAGAAATCAGAACGGCTGGAAGAAACACACAAGGAGTAAGGATAATTAAGTTATCTGGTGATGAAAAAGTTGTTTCAGCAATTAAAATTGATGATAATTTAATATAATGTCTAAGACAGCTATCTATCCAGGTACTTTTGATCCAATTACTTTTGGTCATATAGATGTAATAAAAAAGGCATTAAAATTATTTGATAAAATTGTTGTAGCTGTATCAGATGGTGAAAATAAAGATTATCTTTTTGATGCTAATGAAAGATTAGAAATTGTAAGAAATGCTCTTTTTAAAGATCTAAAAATGAATAAAAAAAAAATAACTTTGATTTCATTTAAATCATTAACAACTAGCCTTTGTAAAAAATACAAATCAAATATTATATTGAGAGGTTTGAGAGCAGTATCAGATTTTGAATACGAGTTTCAACTAGCTGGTATGAATAGAAAATTGAATAATAATATTGAAACTTTATTTTTAATGTCTGACGTTGAAAATCAAATTATTTCTTCAAAATTTGTTAAAGAAATTATTAAACTTAATGGAGATATAAAAAAATTTACAACTAAGAGCACTATTAAAGCTTTGAAAGATAAATATGAATAAACTTTTTATAAAGATATTAATTATTTTTTTATTTACAATTAATCAATCGTTAACAGAGGAGAATATAATGATTTTAAAATTAAAAGATGGCGATGTGAAGATAGAATTATTTTCTGATACAGCACCCAATCATGTCAAAAGAATAAAAGAATTGGCTGATGCTGGTAAGTATGACAATGTGGTGTTTCATAGAGTTATTGATGGCTTTATGGCACAAACAGGTGATGTTAAATTTGGCAATTCGAATTCAGATGATTTTGATTTAAGGAGAGCTGGAATGGGTGGATCAGATTTGCCTGATCTTAAACAAGAATTCAGTAATCTTCCTCATGACCGAGGTACATTGTCTATGGCTAGATCATCAGATCCTAATAGTGCTAATAGTCAATTTTTTATATGTTTTAAACCAGCCCCATTTCTAGATAATCAATATACTGTTTTTGGAAAAGTTATCGAAGGAATGGAATTTGTTGACAAGATAAAAAGAGGTGATGAAAATAATAATGGTGCAGTAACAGATCCTGATAAAATTATTAGTTTCAAATCTTTATAAAGTTCTGATTTCAATTGAAAAAATTTGAATTTAAAGTTTTAAAAAGAAATAAATTTGCAAGACTCGGTTTAATTCAAACTCATAGGGGCAACATTGAAACACCAGCTTTTATGCCTGTTGGGACCCAAGCTACAGTAAAAGCTTGTACAATTGATGATATAAAAAAAACAGGATCACAAATTATTTTATCTAATACTTATCATCTAATGATACGCCCAGGTGTAAAAAGAATTGAACATGCTGGTGGTCTTCATAAATTTATGAATTGTGATCTTCCAATACTTACAGACTCAGGTGGCTTTCAAGTGATGTCCTTATCAAAATTGAATAAAATAGATAAAGAAAAAGGTGCAATTTTTAATTCGCATATTGATGGAAAAAAATTTTATCTTAGTCCTGAGGAAAGTATAAAAATTCAATTAGGACTAAATTCAGATATTGTAATGGTAATGGATGAGTGTCCTAAAAAAACTAATGATTATCAAATTATAGATAAGTCTATGAATTTGTCTTTATATTGGGCCGAGAGATCTAAAAAGGCTTTTGGGGATAATCCTCACAAAGCTTTATTTGGTATAGTGCAAGGTGGTTTATTTAAGGATTTGAGACAAAAATCCTTAAAAGGCCTTTTGGAAATTGGATTTGATGGATATGCATTAGGTGGACTAGCTGTAGGAGAAACTCAAGATGAAATGTTTACGGTTTTAGATGACATTAAGGAACATTTACCAGTTGGTAAACCTCACTATTTAATGGGTGTTGGTACTCCAAATGATATCTTAGGTGCTGTTAAAAGAGGTATTGATATGTTCGATTGTGTTCTTCCAACCAGATCAGGTAGAACTGGACTTGCTTTTACTTGGCAGGGAAGAGTAAATATTAAAAATAACAAATATCAGGACGACAATACCCCTCTTGATCCAGAGTGTAAAAATCTAAATTTGAATAAATATTCAAAAAACTATCTTAACCATTTATTCAATACTAACGAGATTCTAGGATCTATGTTGTTGACTTTGCATAATATTAATTTCTATCAAGAATTAATGATAGCTATAAGAGAGAATATACAAAATGACACATTCGATACTTTTCACGATAAATACATAGATAAGTTGTAAATAGTTTAGTTATTTTTTTAAATTCATGTTTGAAAAATTTAGATTAATCTATATATAGATTTTACCTTTAAGAGAATATGGGCCGTTAGCTCAGTTGGTAGAGCAATTCCCTTTTAAGGAATGGGTCGATGGTTCGAGTCCATCACGGCTCACCATATTTTAAGCAATTGGTGGATATTTAATAATAATTTCGTTTAACCAAGTTTGTATATTTCTTATTCTACTATCAGATGAAGGATGAGTACTCATAAATTGAGGAGGTTCTTTACCTTTATTCTCTTCTTTCATTCTCTCCCATATTTTTTCAGTTTCTCTAATATCATAACCAGATAAAGAAGAAAAAATCATGCCTAGATAATCAGCTTCACTTTCCTGTTTTCTATTGAAAGGATTCATTATACCAATCGAAGAAATAAGACCAACTGTGTCCATACCTGTTGATCTATTAATTTGACTTAGAGCTCCACCACTAAAAATATCTATAAGTGTAGTGCCTGTTTGTACTAGAACTCCACGACTTGCTCTTTCAACAGAATGTTTCGCAACAGCATGGGCAATCTCATGACCCATAACAGCCGCTAATCCATTTGTATTTTTTGTAATTTTAAGCATACCACTATAAACAGCAATTTTACCTCCTGGCATACACCAAGCATTTTTGACTTTATCATTATCAATTAGGATATATTCCCACTTAAAATTTGCAGTAGGATCTGGGAGATTTGATTTATCAAAATAAATTGATATTGCATCCTCCATTTTTTTTCCAATTTCTTTTATATCATTAATGGATTTTGTATCTTTAATTAATTTTTCTTTTTCTTTTACTTTTTCATAAATTTGGGCAGCCTGAGCATTTAATTTCGCCTCTGGGATCAGCTTTAATTGTTTTCTATCTGTAATTGGAGCGGTAGTACAAGAGTTAATTACAATACCACAACAACCACAACCCACAAAAGTTAAAAATTTTCTTCTATTCATTTTGTAAGACATTGGTATTATATATAATAATGAATCTAAATAATAAAATATTATTAATATTATTCATAATAGCAATAGCTTTTGTGATATTTTCGAGTTTTAAATAATGGCAAAACAGAAAAAAAAAAAATCAATTAGTTTAATTCTCAGAAATTATTTTATTACAGGTGTAGTAGTTTTAATACCCATTGGTTTTACTTTATATTTAAGTAAAATATTAATTGGGATTTCATCTAAAGTAATTCCAGAAAATATAAACCCAAATAGTTATCTACCATTTGAAGTTCCTGGATTAGAAATAATACTTTCAGTAATTTTTATTACTATCGTTGGAGGTTTGTCTCTATCCTTTTTGGGCAAACGAATTCTTAAACTTATCGATGATCTATTTAAAAGAATTCCAGTTCTAAGAACTATTTACTCTGCAATACTCCAAATGACAGAAACATTTTCTAACAAAGACCAGAATGACAAAAAGAGTGTTGTTTTGGTTGAGTATCCTAGAAAAGGAGTTTGGGCAGTTGGTTTTGCAACAAAAGAAAACAAAGGTGAGATGGCAGAAAAAACAAATAAGAAATTAATTAACGTTTTTGTCCCGACAACACCGAACCCTACGAGTGGTTTCTTACTTATGTTTCCGATCGATGAAGTTATATATCTTAATATGACTTTTGAAGAAGCCTCTAAATTTATTGTATCTGCCGGAACTTCTACGGGTAAGAGTTAAGCAATATCATTAATTATATCAGCTCTATCGTATAATTTAATTAATGGTTTGAACTTACTAATATCTTCATTATTACTTTCAATTCGTCTTATTTCTTTTTCAGCCAGAATAAAAAGATTATGATTATGAATTGGATCAGCTAACTTAAAGTTTTTTATTCCACTTTGCTTGAAACCTAAAATATCTCCAAAACCTCTCAATTTCATATCTTCTTCAGATATTCTAAAGCCATCATTAGAGTCTTTAAGGATATTAATTCTTTTTTTTGCATTATCGCTCAAATTAGATTTAAACATTAAAATGCACGTTGACTCTTTACTACCTCTTCCAACTCTACCCCTAAGCTGATGTAATTGAGATAAACCAAATTTATTTGCATTTTCAATAATTATTACATTTGCATTTGGGAAATCTATACCTACCTCAATTATAGTAGTCGAAACTAAAATCTTAAATTCATTATTCAAGAATTTGTTTAAAATTATTTCTTTTTCATCTGTTGTAGTTTTGCCATGAAGTAGAAAAACTTGTTTTGGAAATAATTTATTTAAGTATTCAGATTTTTTGACTGCAGAGGAATGATCAATTTTTTTAGATTCTTCAATTAAAGGGCACACCCAAAATATTTGATTACCTTGTTTGATTTCTTTTTTCACAAACTTTATTATATCCCCAATCTTATTTTCAGGTTTACTATAGGTTTTAACAGGTTTACGAATATTTGGTTTTTCACGAATAATCGAAAGATCCATATCACCATAAATTGTCATTGTTAAAGTACGTGGAATTGGTGTGGCGGTCATTAAAAGGACATCACAATCTTTTCCAGCTTTATCAGATAATTTTTTTCTTTGATTTACTCCAAATTTATGTTGTTCATCTATTATTATTAATCCAAGTTTTTTAAATTCCACTTTTTTTTGAAAAAGTGCATGTGTTCCAAAAATTATATCAATTTGTTTATTGGATATCTTTTTGAGAATTATTTTCTTATCTTTGTAAGAAGATTTTCCAGAAAGTAATTCAATCTTAATATTTTGAGGAAATAATTTTTTAGCTAAAAGAAAATGTTGTCTAGCTAATATTTCGGTTGGTGCCATTACAGCAACCTGAAAACCTGAATTAATTGTATTAAATGCAGATAGTAAAGATACAATAGTTTTTCCACTACCTACATCTCCTTGAAGTAGCCTAAACATTTTATTTTCAGAGC
>CACNZK010000002.1 GCA_902625035.1 uncultured Pelagibacteraceae bacterium | reverse complement strand
TCAGAAAAAGGTGATGCGTGGATAGAATCTAAAGGGGAAAAATACTCTCCTTCTCAGATCTCAGCTTTTATTTTACAAAAAATGAAAGAAACGGCAGAAAAATATTTAGGCCAAGCTGTTACAAAAGCTGTAATTACTGTTCCTGCATACTTTAATGATGCTCAAAGACAAGCAACAAAGGACGCTGGAAAAATTGCAGGTCTAGAAGTTTTAAGAATTATAAATGAACCTACTGCTGCATCATTAGCTTATGGTTTAGATAAAAAACAAAATAAGAAAATTGCAGTTTATGACTTAGGTGGTGGAACATTTGATGTTTCAATACTTGAACTTGGTGATGGAGTTTTTGAAGTTAAATCAACTAATGGAGATACATTCTTAGGTGGTGAAGATTTTGATAATTCTGTAGTTGAATATTTAATTGCAGAGTTTAAAAAAGATAATGGAATAGATTTGAAATCAGATAAACTTGCTCTTCAGAGATTAAAAGAAGCAGCAGAAAAAGCTAAGATTGAACTATCCTCAGCTGAGCAAACTGATATTAATTTGCCATTTATTACAGCTGACAAAACTGGTCCAAAACATATTAATTTAAAACTTACAAGAGCTAAACTTGAGGCGTTAGTTGAAGATCTTATAGCTAGAACAATGCCACCGTGTAAAACTGCATTAAAAGATGCTGGTATCACTGCTAATGAAATTGATGAAGTTGTAATGGTTGGTGGTATGACCAGAATGCCTAAAGTAATAGAAGAAGTTAAAAATTTCTTTGGAAAAGAGCCTAATAAAAGTGTTAATCCTGATGAAGTTGTAGCAATGGGTGCTGCAATTCAAGCAGGTGTTCTTCAAGGTGATGTGAAGGATGTATTATTATTAGATGTAACGCCTCTTTCTTTAGGTATTGAGACTTTAGGTGGAGTTTCTACAAAATTAATTGAGAAAAACACAACAATTCCTACTAAAAAAAGTCAAGTATTCTCAACTGCTGAAGATAATCAACCTGCTGTCTCTATTAGAGTGTTGCAAGGTGAAAGAGAGATGGCAGCTGATAATAAAATTTTAGGAAACTTCGAGCTTGTTGGAATTGCACCTGCGCCTAGAGGTGTTCCTCAAATTGAAGTTACATTTGATATTGATGCGAATGGTATTGTTAATGTTTCAGCGAAAGATAAGGGTACTGGAAAAGAACAAAAAATTCAAATTCAAGCTTCAGGCGGACTAAGCGATGAAGAAATTGAAAAAATGGTAAAAGATGCTGAGGCTAATAAAGAAGCTGATAAAAAGAAAAGAGAGTCTGTAGATGTAAGGAATCAAGCAGATACCTTAATTCACTCAACAGATAAAAATCTTAAAGAGCATGGTTCTAAAGTGTCTGAAGCTGACAAAAAAGCTATTGAGGATGCTTCAAGTCAACTAAAAGAGGCTCTTAAAGGTGAAAACACAGATGATATTAAGAAAAAAACTGAGACATTAGTTCAGGCTTCAATGAAACTTGGAGAAGCAATATATAAATCACAACAAAATACAAAACCAGATTCTGATAAAGATGATGGTAAAGATGATAAAGGAAAAAAAGAGGATAATGTTGTTGATGCTGATTTTGAGGAAGTAAAAGACGAGAATAAAGAAAAGAGCGCTTAACATACATTTATCTGTCCGGGGTATCAAATGGCAAAAAGAGATTATTATGACGTCCTCGGTGTAAACAAAAGCGCATCCCCCGAAGAATTAAAATCTGCATATAGAAAGTTAGCTGTAAAATATCATCCAGATAAAAATCCAGGCGATAAAGGAGCCGAAGAAAAATTTAAGGAAGCTAGTGAGGCTTACGGTATTCTTTCCGATAAATCAAAAAAAGAGAATTACGATAACTTTGGTCACGCTGCCTTTGAAAATGGTGGTGGCGGGCAAGGTGGATTTGGAGGTTTTGGTGGATTCAGCGGTGCAGATTTTTCAGACATATTTGAAGATTTTTTTGGCGATTTTGGAGGTGGAAGAAGGAGCTCAAGAGGAAGAAATTCAAATAATAGAGGCTCAGATCTTAGATATGATTTATCAATTACATTAGAAGAAGCTTTCACAGGGAAGAAGCAAAATATACAATTTTCGACATCAGAAAAATGTAACACGTGTAAAGGAAATGGATCTAAACCTGGGTCAAGTCCTGACAGATGTACTTACTGTGGAGGAAACGGAAGAGTAAGATCTAATCAGGGGTTTTTTACAGTTCAACAAACATGTCCTCAGTGTGCTGGGAGTGGAGAAGAAATAACCAATCCTTGCTCAGACTGTAATGGACAAGGAAATACTCAAACCTCAAAAAAAGTATCTGTCACAATACCAAAAGGGGTTGATGATGGTACAAGAATTAGACTTGCTGGAAAAGGTGAGGCGGGAACGAGGGGTGGAGCAAGTGGTGATTTATATTTATTCATTAATGTAAAGTCTCATGAATTATTTAAAAGATCAGATGTAAATTTATTCTTTGAGTTTCCAATTTCAATAGCAGATGCTGCGCTTGGTACAACAATAGAAATTCCAACAATAGATGGTAAAAAAGCAAAAATAAAAATACCTGATGGAACTCAAGATGGTAAACAATTTAGGTTGAAGGGCAAAGGTATGCCTTTTATGCGGAGAGGAGATTTTGGAGATTTGTATGTGCAAATTAAAACCGAAGTTCCAGTGTATTTAAATAAAGAACAAAGAAGTCTTTTAGAAAAATTTAGGGAAATAGAAAACGATAAATCTAATCCAAGTATCAAAAAATTTTTTCAAAAAGCAAAAGATTTTTGGAAAAGTTAAGATATTCAACTTTAGTTCATCAAAAATAATATTTAAGTTGAAATAATTAATACCTAGTTTAATAAATAAATATGATTATCTGGATTGCTTCATATCCAAAAAGTGGAAATACTTGGGTAAGATCTTTTCTCACTGCTTATTATTTTTGTGATAATGGGATTTTTGATATTAACAAGTTGAACTTAATAGAAGACTATCCAAATAAGCAGTTCTTTAAAGAAAAAGTTAAACAGGGTGAAATTCATAAACATTGGGAAAGTTCACAAAAGGATATTCGTGATCAAAAAAAAGTAAAGTTTTTAAAAACTCATAACTCTCTAATAACTGCATTTGGAAACGACTTTACAAAACCTGAATATACCTTAGGAGTTATTTATATCATCAGAGATCCAAGAAATGTAATCACATCAGTTAAAAATCACAATGATTTAGAAAATTACGAGAAAGCATTAAAATTCATGCAAGACGAAAATAAAGTATTAGATGATTATCCTCATTTAAAAAACTACGCAAAAACAAATATTGTTAACTCTTGGAGGATTAATTATCAATCATGGTTAAGCAACAAATCTTTAAGAAAAATAATAATTAGATATGAAGATATGGTTAAAAATCCAACTCAAACTTTTGAAAAGTTAGTAACTTTTGTTAATACCTTAATGAGATTTGATAATAAAATTGATAAAAATAAGCTAAAAAATGCTATCGATACAACTAACTTTAAAAGTCTCCAAAACATAGAAAATGAGGGCAAGTTTGGAGAAAATGTATATTCTTTGAAAGACAACAGAAAAATAAAATTCTTTTATCAAGGACCAGAAAATAACTGGAAAAAAAATCTTGATGAAAGCATGATAAAGAAGATGAACGAATATTATAAAAAAGATTTAAAATTTTTTGACTATGAAAACTAGAAAAATAAATTTAACAATTACCGGATGTCTTGGTAGAATGGGGCAGCAACTTATCAAATCTGCAAACAAAGACAAAAGATTTAAGATCAGTAGTCTCACAGAAAATAAATTACAAAGAAAAAAAATCATTGGTATTTTACCAAAATTAAATAGCGCAGAAGCTTTTAAGAAAAGTGACGTCATAATAGATTTTACGATTCCAGAATGTACGCTTGATGTTCTTAATATTGCTGCAAAACAGAAAAAAAGGGTAATAATTGGAACTACAGGTTTCACTTTAAAAGAAGAAAATATAATAAAAAAAATTTCAAAAAAAATTCCAATTCTCAAAGCTGGAAATATGAGTCTTGGAATTAATCTTTTGATGTATTTAACTGAAATAGCATCAAAATCTTTAGGTAATAATTTTCTAAGTAAAATTCTAGAAACTCACCATAAGTTTAAAAAAGATTACCCATCTGGTACAGCATTAATGTTAGGTCAAGGAATTGCAATAGGGAAAAACAAAAACTTTTATGGAATTGTGGGTAAAAAATATTTAAATAAAAAAAGATTTCCTTATGGAAAGAAAATAAATTTTAATTCATTAAGAAAAGGTAAAATTATTGGTGAGCATGAGGTTTTATTTTCCAGTGGAAAAGAAATAATAAGACTTAATCATGAAGCATTTGATAGAGCACTTTATTCTGAAGGTGCGCTTACAGCTGCTAGTTGGTTAATGAGGAAAAAAGCTGGTTTGTATTCCATGAGAGACTTAATGAATTTCAAATAATGAATGAAATTCAAAGAGCAAAAGTAATACTTAAAATACTGAATAAAACATATCCAAGTATAAAAGTCCCTCTCAAAAGTCGAAATGTATTTACTCTTTTAATATCTGTTCTTCTTTCTGCTCAATGTACAGATGTTAATGTAAATAATGTAACTAAGAACATTTACCCCAAATATTACAAACCAGAACACTTTGTTAAATTAGGAAGAAAAAAAATAGAAACATTAATTAAAAAAATTGGTATTTTCAGGATTAAGGCAAAAAGTATTTATAATTTATCAAGAATACTTATTAAAGATTATGATGGTAAAGTACCCAGAACTTTTGAAGAACTTGAAAAATTACCAGGTGTGGGACATAAAACTGCTAGCGTGGTAATGTCTCAAGGTTTTGGTCATTCGGCTTTTGCTATAGATACTCACATTCATAGGTTGGCCCAAAGATGGGGATTAACAAATGGAAAAAATGTTGTTCAAACAGAAAATGATCTGAAAAGATTGTTTCCTAAAAAATATTGGAACAAATTACATTTACAAATAATTTATTATGGAAGGGAATATTGCAAAGCTAGGAGTTGTTATGGATTAAGTTGTAAAATTTGTACTTCTTGTTATCCTAATCGAAAAAAACCATTTATTGCAAAAAAACCTTAATGAAAATTTTAGGAATTGGAAATGCTATTGTTGATGTACTTTGTAAAGTATCAGACGATTTTCTAATAAATCATTCACTCACAAAAAGTACTATGAAGTTAGTTGATGAAGTAGAATTTAAAAAGTTACTTTCATCTTTAAAAATTGAAGAAACTATCTCAGGTGGCTCTGTTGCAAATTCAATTGTTGGTCTTTCTCAATTAAAAAATGATGTTGGGTTTATTGGAAAGGTAAGCAATGACGAGCTAGGCCAAAAATATGAAGAAGGTTTATATAAAGAGAAAGTAAAATATTTATATGAAAAAAAAGAGGAGCAAATTCCAACTGGATCTTGCTTAATTTTAATTACACCAGATTCTGAAAGAACAATGTGCACATTCCTTGGCACAGCAGGAAAAATCAATGATAAAGATATTAAAGAAGAGGATATTAAAAATGCAGAAATGATTTTTTTGGAAGGTTATCTGTGGGATGAAGGTGATCCTAGAAAAGCTTTTGACAAAGCGATCACACACTCAAAAAAGGTTGCCATGTCTTTATCAGACTTATTTTGTGTAGAAAGACATAAATCAAATTTTTTAGAATTAGTAAAAAATAAATTGGATATTATCTTTGCAAATGAACAAGAAATTTTATCATTAATAAATGCTAAAACGTTTGATGAAGCTATTTCGTTTTCAAAAGAAACAAAAAAAAATATCGTAATCACAAGAGGTGAAAAAGGTGCTATTTCAATTAATCAGAATGAAATATCAGAAATAAAAGCTCAGTCTAATTTAAGGATAAGAGATTTAACAGGTGCTGGAGATTTGTTTGCTGCAGGATACTTGCACGGTGTGATTAATAATTTTGAGGCAAAAGATTGTTTGATTAAAGGAACGGAGTTATCCTCTAAAATTATTCAAAAAATTGGAGCAAGGATTTAATAATATCAATTGATCGAATAACCATTATCATTATTAAAAATAAAATTTTCATCACCAAAAATTTCTTTCATCTTCTTTCTCAACCTGTAAATATGTGTTTCAACGGTATGAGTTTCTAAGTTTGGCGAATAATCCCAAACACTTTTTTGTAAATCTTTTACTGAAACATTTTTTCTGTCATTTATAAAAATAATTAGATTTGTTTCTCTTTCTGTCAAATCTAAATTTTTATCTTTAAAAGATATTTTTCTTGAATTTAGATCCAAATTATATTTTCCAATTTTTATACTCGATTGATTAACAAATTTATTTCTTAAAAAATTAATGTTTATGATTTCTATAATTTTTTCTAATTTTAAAGGTAAATTACTCAATATTAAAAGGTTACTAATGCCATCAATTTTTTTTTGAGATATTGTTAAATAATTGTTATTTGGATCAAATTTTATTTGATCATATTCTTTTTTATCACAATATAAGATTTTGAAATTTAAACTTTCAGCAATTTCGTTTAATATTTCGAATAAATTTTTGTATTCATAAATTATTAAAATTTTTGAATGCATTTTTTTAAAATATGACAATTATTATCAAAAATAAAGAAACTCTTTTGATTGATGAATTTAAGTTTAAATGCTCAGTAGGAAAAAAAGGGTTTAGCAAGAATAAGACTGAAGGTGATTATAAAACGCCTATTGGCATTTTTGATCTAGGTGATATTTACTATAGATCAGACCGCATAGAAAAACCTATATCTAAAATTAAAATATATAAAATTAAAAAAAATATGGGATGGTGTGACGATCCTAATAGCAAAAATTATAACAAGTTAATAAAAATTAAAAAAAACCTTAAATCAGGCTATGAAAAACTCTATAGAAAAGACAATAAATATGATTTGTTAATTTTAATAAAATACAATTACAAAAAAGTTAAAAAAAATAAAGGGAGTGCTATTTTTTTGCATTTAACAAAAAATTATTCCGCTACCAAAGGATGTGTCGCAATCAAAAAAAAAGATTTTTTAATTTTAAATAAATTGATTAACAAAAAAACAAAAATAAAAATTACTTAGTTCTTTTCCCAAAAATCCCTGTACCAATTCTTAGATAAGTCGAATTATATTCCAAAGCATCAAGATAATCATTGGTCATACCCATGCTAATTTCGGTAAGATTAATTTTTTTATTCAGTTGCATTAGATCTTTAAAAAAGTGTCTTGGGTCATGACTATCTGGGGGAATACACATAGTTCCTATAATATCTAATTTTAATGTTTTACAATTATTATAAAATTCTTCTAAATCTGATGGTTCAATTCCAGATTTTTGTTTTTCACCACCTAAATTAATCTGAATAAAAATTTTTATTTTCTTGCGTTTTTTATGTATTTCATTTGAAATCTTATTAGCGAGTTTTAAACTATCCAAAGAATGGATGTAATCAAAGATTTCAACTGCATTTTTGACTTTGTTAGTTTGTAGCCTACCAAGCATATGTAGCCTCAAATTTTTATTTAATTCCTTAAGTTTTGGCCATTTTTTTTGTGCTTCCTGAACTTTGTTTTCCCCAAAATCACAATGACCATATTCAATTAATGGTATTATATCTTCCTCTGAAAAGGTTTTTGATACTGCAATAACTTTAGGATTATATTCAGATAAGGAGAGATCATTAATTTTATTCTTAATTTTTTTGTTTATTTCAATTAAGTTAATCTGTGTATGATGCATCTTAAAAATCTAAAACAATATTATTTTATAGATAAGATTGATTATTCTCATCTAATTAATTTAGATAAAAATATATCTTTAATTTGGAGAAATAAAAATAAAGAAACTAAGCTAAAAGACTTAGAAAAATTACGTAATTTCTGTAAAAAATATCAAAAAAAACTTTATGTGAGGAATAACATTAAATTAGCACACAAAATTAATGCTGATGGTCTATATATTTCCTCTGGGAATAAAGAATTAATTATAAAATCATTTATTAATAAAAAAAACTTTGAAATTATAGGGTCTGCACATAATTTAAAAGAAATCAAAATTAAAGAACATCAAGGTGTAGAAAAGATTTTTTTATCTCCTATTTTTAAGAAAAAAAGAAATAATCAATTAGGTATATTTAGATATTTAAGTCTAAGAAAATTATCATCTATGGAAGATATAGCGTTAGGTGGGATTAATAATAAAAATATTAAAAAACTATACTTGATTAAACCGTTTGGTTTTGCAGGAATTTCTTACTTTACATAAAAAAAAAGGCCCCTAAAAAGGGGCCTCTTTTAAAATCAAAAATTATGATTAGAATGCGAATGAAGCCACGAAAATTGATGCTTCCGCGTCTTTGTTTGCAGTTCCACCAGCACTTTCAACACTGTTGATAGCAGCTGTTAATGAAATTGAACCCATAGTGTACGATGCTTGTATACCTGTGTTAACTTCATCTTCTCCAACACCATCGAACTCAACTTCTTGTCTACCTGCAGAAACAGTTAGATCATCGTTGATCGCTAAAGAGATACCCATGTGAGTAGCGTCTTGGTCTGTTGAAGTAGTTGCTTCATAATCTACGTTAGTTGCTTGGATAGCAGCTGTCATGTTACCCATAGTGTATTTCACACCCATAGTATCATTTTCAGCTATATCACCATCATCAAACACACCGTAAACTAGTGTTAAACCATCCATTAAACCACTGTAAGAAACAGAATAACCTGTTTCAGCAGCAGCTGCAGCAGCTGGTTTCGGGTTGTAAGATACAGATAAATCAAAACCTGCAGCAGTTACGTCATATCCCCACTGACCAGTTTGATTGTTACCTGAAGTATCAAGTAAACCATTGTCAGCAGCACCACCAACTTCGTCAGCAGCTTCGTATACTGGCGTATAAGCTTTTGGAACGATATCTTTTACAGAGTCTACTCCGCTTCCACTTGATGAAGCACCTGAGAATGACAATGTACCCATATCACCCATTCCTAGTTTTAGATTGTAGTCATCATATGTACCACCATCTAATTCATAGTAGACTGATACAGTCATACCATTATCTAGGTCACCACTTCCGTTAAACTTAACACTGTCACCCATTCCCCAAGGATTTGCATCAGATCTTGAGTCTAGACCAGTATAAGTTAACGACGCGCCACCTGAAACACTTAGCTCACCAGCATAAGATGCTGTTGCAACTAGTGAAGTAGCTAAAGCAGTTAAACCTACTTTTGTTACTTTGTTCATAAATTTACTCCTTTTTTATAATTAATTATAAACATCGCTGTTTTAGCAAAAAATAGTGGATTTCTTAGCAAATTTTCATAAAAATAGTTATAATTTATCATAGTGTTGCATTTTTACATCACTATTAAGCGCATAATTCCCTGGTTATTTTAAAATGAACATATTCTAATTTTAAAGGTAATATATTGTGCTAAGTACTTATATTTTAGTAAAAATCATGATTTCAAAACGCTTAATAATTACTTTTCTATCAATTATAGTCTTGTTACCTCAAAGTGCTTGCGGGCCATTTAAATACAAAAAAGTAAATGCAGAAAAAGATGTTCCAATTAATGTTAGAGAAAGAGTGAAAAAAAATATGGAAGAAGGAAAAGGTTTCAGACTTATGAACCAATTAAAGAAAGATAATAATTATGATTTTGCAAGTTCAAACCCTTTATGGAGAGCTACATTAGACACCCTAGACTTTATGCCATTAGTTTCAGCTAACTATAGTGGGGGTATTGTTGTTACAGATTGGTACAGTGAAAACAATACACCAAACGAGTCTGTTAAAATTTCTGTAAGATTTCTAACTAATGAAATTAGATCTGATGCATTAGATATAAATGTATTTTTAAAAAAATGCTCTGAAGGTTTAACAAATTGCTCAATTAGTAAAAATAATACTGACATTGTTGCTGATCTTAATTTGAATATACTTAGAAGAGCAACAAAATATGAAAAAGATATTATTGAAAAATATAAAAAAGAAAATCCTTACGAAATAGGTGACGCTAGCAAAAATAGAAGACCAAAAAATTAATCCAAAAAATTGTGGAAAGATATAATTTTAAGTTAGCTGAAAGAAAATGGCAAAATTACTGGGAAAAAGAAAAGATCTTTAAGTCTGAAATAAATAAAAATAAAAAAAAATTTTATTGTTTAGAAATGTTTCCCTATCCATCAGGGAAGATTCACATGGGTCACGTTAGAAATTATACCATAGGGGACGTTCTTTCACGATTTAAAACTCTTAAAGGATTTAATGTGCTGCATCCAATGGGATGGGACTCTTTTGGTATGCCAGCGGAAAATGCTGCTAGACAAAACAACTTAAACCCAAAAGATTGGACTGAAAACAATATCGATGTAATGAAATCTCAATTAAAAATGCTTGGTCTTTCAATAGATTGGGATAGAGAAATTTCAACATGTTCACCAGATTATTATAAACATCAACAAAAAATTTTTTTAGATCTTTATGATAAGGGTCTTGTCTATAGAAAAGAAAGTTATGTAAACTGGGATCCTGTAGATAAAACAGTTCTTGCTAACGAACAAGTAATTGATGGAAAAGGTTGGAGATCCGGGGTAGTTGTTGAAAGAAAAAAACTAAACCAATGGTTTTTTAAAATTTCCCATTTTTCTGAAGACCTTCTAAATGAGCTCAATAAATTAAATTTATGGCCCGAAAAAGTAAAAACAATGCAAAAAAATTGGATAGGGAAATCATTTGGTTGCGAAATAGATTTTCAAATTACCGGCTCAAAAGAGATTAAATCAATTAGATGCTATACAACAAGGCCAGACACATTGTTTGGATTTTCTTTTTTAGCATTATCTGTAGACCACCCAATATCAAAATATTATGAAAATAATAAGGATTTTATTGAATTTAAGAAAGAATGTTCAAAAACAGGAACAACAGAAGAGTCGATAGCACAAGCTACGAAAATAGGTTTTAAAACTGAGTTAGAGGCCATTAATCCTTTGGATAATGAGTCAAAAGTCCCTGTTTATTTTGCTAACTTTGTTTTAATGGATTATGGTTTTGGAGCAGTTTTTGGATGCCCTGCTCATGATCAAAGAGATTTCGACTTTGCAAAAAAGTATGATCTTAAAATTAAAACTGTGGTTAAACCTGTAGATGAAACAGATAATTATGAAGTTCACAATGAAGCTTATACTGGAGCAGGTGTGATCATAAATTCTAAATTCTTAAATGGTCTTTCAGTGCCTGAAAAATCAATAACAGAAACAATTAAGATTTTAGAAGATAAAAATTTAGGTAAGAAAAAAACTAATTATAGGTTAAAAGATTGGGGAATTTCTAGACAAAGATATTGGGGATGTCCTATTCCAATAGCTTATGATGATGATGATAATGTTGTAAAAATACCGAGAGAAAATTTACCAGTTGAGCTTCCGGACTCAATTGATCTGAACACAAATGGTAATCCATTAGACTCCCAAACAACATGGAAAAAAGTTAAGATTAATGGTAAATTATGTACAAGAGAAACGGATACTTTAGATACTTTTGTAGACTCTTCTTGGTATTTTCTTAGATTCTGTTCGGCTAAAAATAAAGAAAAAGCATTCGATAATAATGAAATAGATTATTGGATGCCAGTAGACCAGTATATTGGTGGTGTTGAACATGCAATATTACACCTATTATATTCACGTTTTTTTATGAGGGCGATAAGTCTAGATAATAAAGATACAAAACTTAAGGAACCTTTTGAGGGCTTGTTTACTCAAGGTATGGTTTGCCACCAAACTTATAAAGATGAGAAAAATAATTGGATTTATCCTGAGGATGTTTTTAGTGATGACGGTAAAAATTTTTTTCAAAATAAAGATCCATCAAAAAAAGTTATAGTTGGTCCCTCAGAATCTATGTCAAAATCCAAAAAAAATACAATTGATCCGGAAACAATTATAAATCTATATGGGGCAGATTCGGTCAGATTATTTATATTATCTGATAGTCCACCAGAAAAAGATATTCAATGGTCAGATAGTGGAATTTCCGCATCATTTAAATTTTTGCAAAAATTATGGTCTCTTAATGAAAAAATCGTTTCTAACAAAAAACAATTTTCAAAATTTGATGAAGATTTAGAGAAATTTACTAATCAAATTATAAAAAAAATAGAAGATGATTTGAACAGATTTGGTTTTAATGTAGTGATCGCATCTATTTATAAGATCTACACTTTTTTTAATAAACATACAAATAAACCAGAGTGGGGAAGTAATTTTTATGAAAATTACATAAAAATTCTCAAAATTATAAATCCTATAATTCCACACTATTCGAACGAGTGTCTTGAAAAACTAGACCAACCAGTCAAAAATATACAATGGCCCTTGGTCGAAAAAAAATATTTAGAGGAAGAAATAATTAATATTGTGACTCAAATAAATGGTAAAAAAAGGAAGGTTTTCACAATTGATAAATCAATAGATAAAGAATCTTTAATTGAAAAAATTAAAAATGATGATCAAATAAAGAAATATATTGATAATAAAAAAATTATTAAAACAATATATATAGAAAATAAATTAATTAACTTTATTATAAATTAATGATCAAAAACATAAAATATTCTCTCATTTTTTTATTTCTATTGTCTTGTGGGTATTCGCCAATTTATCAAACTAATCAAAAAATTAATTTTAAATTAGATATTATTAATTACTCAGGTGATAAAGAAATTGGTAGAGAAATTATAAAAGGCTTAGAAAAATTTAAGGATGGAGAGAATTTAAATATTTTTAATGCAAATTTAGATATTAGCAAGAAGGAGACAATAGTAACAAAAGATAAAAAGGGCGATCCTTCAAGTTTCAAAACTACAATTGAGGTAAATTTAGATCTAATCAATCAAACAAATACAAAAGTAATTAAAAGAAAATTTATTGAAGAAATTACTTATGACTCCATGGAAAATAAATTTGAGTTAAATCAGTACAAAAATAAACTTAAAGAAAATATGGTATTTAAAATTGTACAAGATATAGGCATCTTTTTTAGTGTAATTCAAAATGATATGTAAGTTTTATGAGATAGGTAAATATAAGGAAAAAATAAATTTTTATCTATTTTATGGTGAAAACGAGGGTCAAAAGATTGATGTTATTCAATCCAACTTTAATGAATTTACCAAAGAAAATACTTTTAAATATTATGAAAAAGAGGTAATCGAAAATAAACAACTTTTGTTTGAGAGTATTTATTCTAAGTCATTCTTTGAAAGTGAAAAACTTATTTTAATATCAGAAGTTACTGATAAAATTTTTGATCTGATTGAGCAAATAATCTCTGATAATGTAAGTGATGTTAAAATTATTTTGATAGCAAAACGATTAGATAAAAAATCAAAAATTAGAAATTTTTTTGAAAAAGAAAAAAAAGTAATAATTGTGCCCTTTTATGAAGATACAACCCAAACACTAATCACAATAGCAAAAAAGATTTTAAATGAAAATAAAATAAGTTTATCACAAGAACATTTGAATTTAATAATTGAAAGGTCTCAAGGCAACAGAATTTCTCTTAAAAATGAATTACAAAAAATAGTATTATTGTCTCAAAACAAGAAAGTTGACTTGAGTGACATATCTAAATTAACAAACTTAAGTGAAAATTATAGTGCCGGAGAATTAGTTGATAATTGTCTTAGCAAAAATAAGAAAAGAACTCTAAATATTCTTAATGAAAATATTCCATCAAGCGAAGACAATATTTTAATTTTAAGAACTTTTTTAAATAAGTTGAAAAGACTAAGGAAACTAAGATTGAATTTAGACCAAAATAGTAACATTGATCAGGTAATTAACTCATTTAAACCTCCAATATTCTGGAAGGATAAAAATATAATTAAGCAACAGATCAAAATATGGGAATTAAATGATATTGAGAGTTTTATTGTAGATCTAAACAATACTGAGAGTTTAATTAAAAAAAATCCTCAAATTTCTAATCAAATCATTAACAATATGATTTTGGATAAATTTAAAGAGACTAATATCCAGACTTAATTATATCGATAATCTTGTTTAATTGATCAAGCTCTTTGTAATAAAAGGATATTGTGCCTTTATTGTTTTTATTATTTTTAATAGAAACACTAAGTCCAATTTTTTCAGATATAGAGTTTTCTAAATCCCGGATATTCGAGTCCACCTTCCCAGTGGTATTTCTTTTAGTTTTTCTGAATATTTTAACTAAATTTTCTGCTTGTCTTACAGATAATTTTTTTTCAATAAATTTATTTGCTAGAAAAACAGCATTATCTAGCCCTACTAATATCTTTGCATGACCAGCGGTTATTTTTTTTTGCTCTACAAAATCAAGAACTTCTTTTGGTAAATTAAGTAACCTTAATGAGTTAGAAATATAGCTTCTACTCTTACCTATAAATTTTGATACTTTATCTTGATCATATGCAAACTCATCTATCAATCTTTTATAGCCTTGTGCTTCCTCTAAAGGATTTAGATCGTGTCTCTGAACATTTTCTACAATTGCAAATTCCAAAGATTTTAGATCATCGGCATCTGTAACAACTACAGGAATTTCATGAAGACCTGCTTTTTGTGCCGCCAACCACCTTCTTTCACCAGCTATAATCTCATATTTAGAATTATTTGTTTCAGATTTTCTAACTATAATTGGCTGGATAACACCACGCTCTTTTATTGAGTTGACTAAATCATTTAAGTTTTCTTCATCAAAATTTTTTCTTGGTTGATATTTGTTAGGGACAATCTCGGCTAAACTTAAATTATTTGTTTTATTCTCAACCTTGGTTTCACCGATTAAAGAAGATAATCCTCTACCAAGCCCTTTTTTTATTTTGTTCATTATGCTGCACTCCCAATTTTATTTTCCTGTGTCATAAACTCATCAGTAAAATTATAATAGGATTTGCTACCTGGACAATTTTTATCATAAATCAAAACTGGGATTCCGTGTGATGGTGCTTCGGATAATCTTACGTTTCGTGGTATTACCGTTTGGTAAACTTTGTCTTTAAAATATTCTCTCGCTTCTTGTTCAACCTGAGATGAAAGTTTGTTTCTTCGATCATACATAGTTAAAAGTATGCCCTGAATTTCTAATTCGGGATTTAAATTAGCTTTAATTCTCTCAATCGTCTTCATTAGCTGTGTAAGTCCCTCTAATGCAAAAAATTCCGTTTGAAGTGGGACAAGCAATGAATTAGATGATACTAAGGCCATTACTGTTAATAGGCTTAAAGAGGGAGGACAGTCTATAAGTATATAATCATATAATCCTCTAGAATCGTTTAAATACGCGGTTAATTTAGCCTTAAGTATAAAGGCTCTATCACTGTCACCAGCTGTCTCAACCTCTAATCCAGACAAATCTACATTGGAGGATATCAAATCAAGATTTTGAAAGTTTGTTTTTTTAATTACGTTTGAGATTGACATTGTGCCGTTAAGAATTCCATAAATTGTCTGATCAGATTGAGACGTATTAGATAATCCCAGTCCTGTAGTAGCATTCCCTTGAGGATCTAGATCAATTACTAAAATTTTTTTTCCAAGTTGAGATAACGCCGATGCTAAATTAATTACAGTTGTTGTTTTTCCAACCCCGCCCTTTTGATTTATAATTGAAATAATTTTCATGAAATTTTTTTTTTAATCTTTTTGATATTTAATATAAATGAGTCGTCACTTGTTAAACTTTTTTTTTCTTCATAATCCAAATCCCATTCTTGAAGTGTTTCGTTAAGAATTTTTCTTCCACTACTTCCCATAAAAAAAATAATATTTCTATATTTTATAAAATTTTCATTAACCAAGTTTAAAATGACTGGCATTGGCTTAAATGCCCTGGACATAATTGTTCCAGTTTCAATATTTTTAAGTGAAAAAATATCTTTCTGAATTATTTCTGTGTTTAAATTTAATTTTTTTGAAACTTCTCTCAGGAAAACACATTTGTGGTAACTTTTTTCATAAAGGTTAACTTTCATGTCATTTTTAATTTTTTTCATCACTATAGCCACTATTAATCCTGGCATTCCACCACCTGTACCTAAATCAGAGGTTGTATTGCAATTTAAATCAACAAAATCAATAATTTGCGCTGAATCTATAATATGACGCTCTCTTATAACCTCTTTTTCGTACATTTTTTTACTTATAATGTTAATTTTTTGATTTTTTTCCTGTATCATCGAAATTAAGCTCTCAAGCTCATTACAAGTTTCACGTGAAACATTCAAATTGGAAATTTTGGAATAAGAATTTAAAATTAAGTTATCCATTAAGCTATATGCTTAATAGACTTTCTTTTGACGTGTGACAACAAAATATATACTGCAGCAGGAGTTATTCCATCGATTCTTAAGGCCTGACCCATGGTTTTAGGCTTTATTTCTTTAAATTTAGCTTTTACTTCGTTAGAAAGACCCGAAAATTGATCATAATCAATATTATCTGGTATTGATAAATTCTCATCTCTTTTAAAAGCTAAAATATCGGCCTTTTGTTTCTTTAAATATCCTCTGTAGTGAGAGTTAATCTCAATTTGCTCATCAATTTCATTGCCATAATCTGCGATTTCAGGCCAAATATTTCTTATTTTAGTCATATCAACACTTTTTTGGGTAAGAATTTCCTCTGCTGATCTAAAAACACCGTCTTTCGCTATTTTTATACCAAATTTATCTGCCTTAGAGGGTGAAATGTTTAAATTGGACATTTGAAGAGATATTTTACTTAATTTATTAAATTTGTCCTCAAATAGTTGTTTTCTATTTTCTGCAATTAAACCGATTTTAATTCCCTTATGAGTAAGCCTTAAGTCTGCATTATCTGACCTAAGACTAAGTCTATATTCTGCTCGAGATGTAAACATTCTATAAGGCTCAGCAACACCTTTTGTGACTAAGTCATCTATCATAACGCCAATGTATGCGTCTGATCTGTCTAAAATAAAAGGTTCCATGTTCTTAAAAGATAGAGCAGCATTAATTCCCGCTATAAGACCTTGAGCAGCTGCTTCCTCATAACCCGTAGTTCCATTTATTTGACCAGCGAGATAAAGATTTTTTATTTTTTTTGTCTCCAGTGTTAGAAAAAGCTCTCTTGGGTCAATATAATCATATTCAATAGCATATCCTGGTCTAATTACTTTTACATTCTCTAAACCATTGATATTGTTGAGTATTTCATGCTGCACAACCTCAGGTAGAGATGTAGATATGCCATTGGGGTAAATAGTATGATCATTTAGACCCTCAGGTTCTAGAAATATCTGATGTCTAGTCTTGTCAGCGAATTTTACTACTTTATCCTCAATAGAGGGGCAATATCTAGGACCAACACCTTGTATGCTTCCAGAATACATTGCACTTTTAGATAAATTCTTTTCGATTATTTTATGAACTATCTCGTTAGTATAAGTCATCGAACAAGAGACTTGCTTGTTTAAATTTTTTTTGGTCAGAAAAGAAAAAAAATATGGAACTTCATCGGCGAACTGTTTTTCCAAGTTTTCAAAATTAATTGTTCTAGAATCTAATCTAGGAGGTGTACCTGTTTTTAACCTTCCAATTTTGAAATTATATTTTTCTAACTGTTCACTTAAGCCTGTACTCGGTTTTTCATTAAAACGTCCAGCAGGAGTTCTTTCATCACCTATATGTATCAAACCATTCAAAAAAGTGCCTGTTGTTAGGATTAACTTACTACAACTTACTTTGTTACCTTTAAGTGTTATAAATCCACTTATTTGATTATTTTCAAAAATAAATTCAATTACAGGATCAGAAAAAACGCTTAAATTACAATAGTTTACAAGTTTTTCTTGCATAAATTTACGATATAGTGATCTATCAGATTGAGTTCGGGGTCCTCTAACTGCAGGTCCTCTGCTTCTATTTAATAATCTAAATTGTATTCCAGACTTGTCTGCTACCTCTCCCATAACACCGTCTAAAGCGTCAATTTCTCTAACTAGGTGACCTTTACCTAGACCACCTATAGCTGGATTGCATGACATTTCCCCAATTGTATTTTTGTTGTGTGTAAACAAAGCGGTAGTTACACCAAGCCTTGCTGAAGCTGCTGCAGCTTCACAACCGGCATGACCGCCGCCGATGACAACCACATCAAATTGCAAATCTTTTTTCATGGGCTAAATTTATATTCGATTAGAATATTTACAAGATTTCTATTTTATTTCTGAAAAAAGTGTTATTTATCAAAGAAAATTAGTAAAAAACTTCAAAAAAACCCCATAAAACAGCTATTACTTTCCGATACAAAAATCATTGAAAATACTGCCTAATATCTCTTCTACATCGACTTTACCAACAATCATACCTAATTGTCTTGTAGCTAACCTTAGATCCTCAGCTCCTTTGTCGAAATCCTTTTTATCATTTTTATTTGAGAAATTTTTCAAATGATCAACACACTGTAGCAAATGTTGTCTGTGTCTTTCTCTAGTAATTAATATATCTTCTTCAGAAATAAATTTATTTTCTAAATTACTTTTTATTTTTAAAATTAATTTATCTATATTTAGATTGTCTTTGAGTGAAATTAAAACATGATTAAGTTTAGAAATATCAGGATCTAATTTTTCTTTTAACAGATCAGATTTGTTAATAACTAAAATCGCGTCTTTTTTTAATAAATCATTCAAAAATCCGCTTAAATCAATACTTTTAGCATCCACCACCACCAACCTTAAATCTGCGTTTTCTGCCTTTTTTAATGATAATTTTATCCCTTTTTTTTCAATTTCGTCCTTTGAGTCTCTTATGCCTGCTGTGTCTGAAATTATAACCGGATAACCATCTATGTTTAAATGTGTCTCTACAACATCTCTTGTGGTACCAGCAATTTCAGAGACTATAGCAACTTCTCTTTTTGATAAATTATTTAACAGACTAGACTTTCCGGCATTGGTTGGACCTACGATTGCAATTTTAAAACCTTCACGTATTATCTCCCCAACTTTTTGATCATTCAAAATTTTCTTAATCTCGTTTAAAACATAAGAAGAATCTTCTTTTATCTTTGTTAAAGTTTTCTCTGGCAAATCTTCCTCGGGAAAATCTATTTTTGCTTCAACGAATGACAAAATTTTTAATAAATTTTCTCTCAACTCATTAAATTTATCTGAAGATTTTCCATTCATCATTTTTACTGCTTGCAATCTCTGTATTTCTGTTTCTGCTGAGATTAAATCAGCTATACTTTCTGCTTTTAGTAAATTTATTTTACCATTTTGAAAAGCCAGCTTTGTAAATTCCCCTGCCTCTGCTAATCTACAATTTTCAATTTTTGAAATTTCATTTTGAACAGAGATAACTACTGCTTTTCCACCATGTACATGGATTTCCGCCATATCTTCTCCTGTGTAACTCTCAGGGCCAGGAAACCATATGATAATACCTTCATCAATTAGCTCAGAAGTGTTGATATTGTTTATTTTTCGAAGAGTTGCCATTCTTGGCTGAGGGATTTCTTTATTTGTAAGTTTTTTTAGTATCTTAGAAGTCTCTGAGCCTGAAATTCTGATTACTGCAACCCCAGACACACCAGGGCCAGACGATAAAGCATAAATAGTCATAAATTTATTATAACTTTAATTTAGTTAGAAAGAAAAATGAAATTATGATGGTCTATTCATAGAGTTAAAAAACTCTGCGTTATTTTTGGTATCTTTTAATTTTGAACTAATAAATTCGATAGCATCCATAGTGCCCATCGGAGCAATTATACGTCTTAGAACATTCATTTTTTGTAAATCATTTTTGTCAAAGAGTAATTCCTCTCTTCTCGTGCCAGATTTAGTTATATCAATAGCTGGGTAAATTCTTTTATCAGCTATTTTTCTATCTAAAACTGTTTCACTATTTCCAGTTCCCTTGAATTCTTCAAAAATTACCTCATCCATTCTACTACCAGTATCAATTAATGCAGTAGATATAATTGTTAATGATCCACCTTCCTCTATATTCCTTGCTGCACCAAAAAATCTTTTTGGTCTTTGTAATGCATTTGCATCAACACCACCGGTTAAAACTTTTCCAGAACTAGGAATTACAGCGTTATAAGCCCTGCCTAATCTAGTGATTGAATCTAAAAGAATTACTACATCTTTTTTGTGTTCTGTTAGTCTTTTAGCTTTCTCTATAACCATCTCAGCTACCGCTACATGCCTCTGTGCAGGTTCATCAAATGTAGAACTTATTACTTCACCTTTTACGGTTCTTTGCATATCTGTAACCTCTTCCGGCCGTTCATCGATAAGTAGAACTATTAGATAACATTCTGGATAATTTTTAGCTATTGAGTTGGCTATACTTTGTAAAATCATAGTTTTTCCAGCCTTAGGAGGTGAAATAATTATTGATCTTTGTCCTTTACCAATTGGACTTACTAAGTCTATTAATCTTGGTGTTAAATCCTGTTTTTTATCAGGTTTTGTCATCTCAACTTCCATAACCAGTTGTTTATCTGGATATAAAGGGGTTAAGTTATCAAATGCTATTTTATGTCTAGATTTATCTGGCTCCTCAAAATTAATTTTACTTACTTGCAAAAGAGCAAAATATCTCTCACCTTCTTTTGGTGCTCTTACAGGGCCTTCAACTGTATCTCCAGTTCTCAAACCAAACTTTCTAATCTGACTAGGACTTACATAAATATCATCAGGTCCTGGGAGATAATTCGACTCCATTGCTCTTAAAAAACCAAATCCATCTTGAAGTAATTGCAAAACGCCAGCTCCAGTAATTTCTTCTTTTTCGGCAACTTTTTTTAAAATAGCAAAAAGGATTTCTTGCTTTCTTAATGTGCTTGCATTTTCAATACCTAGCTCTTCAGCTTGAGTAATGAGTTGTTCAGACGATTTGAGTTTTAATTCTTGAATGTTCATGATTTTTTATTATTAAGGACTTAATAATAGATATAATATATATACTATTACAACTTTTACAAGAGTATTGGTAAATTTTAAAAAATCCTAAAATCTAAGGTTTTTTGCTAATTTTGACCTAATTGAATTGCAAATTCATCTACTTTTGACCAATCTGTAAATTCGTAGGATTGAGAAGTATCAGTGGGGCCGTTGGTAAGAAACATTATGAGTTTAATAGCATACTTGTCAAAAAAACCATAATTTGGATAATCTAACTTACCTGCAAAAACTCCTATTTTTTTTGGCTTCCAATTAGAAATTTTCAAAAATTTTTTAATATAAGGGTTGGTATCAGGAGTGCTTTTTTCTAATTTTCTAGCAACTACATTAACTGAAAAAAATACACTTTGCCTTTGGTTTAATATGTCTTTGTTTAAATCAACAAATTTATAAAGTTTGTTAGAATGTTTGCCATATCTTATGCTGGCTCCAATTATAATCTTATTAAAACTAGATAATTCTAACTCATTTACATCATCTAACGATACAATTTTAATCTCATCTCCGTCTTTTAAAAAATTTGTTAATCGTCTACAAATTGTTTTTGTGTGTCCATCAGTGCTTGAATAAATTATAATAGTATCAGGCATTTAAAATGCTAATTTTTGTTCATCACTTGTTGTGGCATTACCTGATAATATTTTTTATCTAGTTGATATTCTATGTCTTCTTTATCTTGAGCTGAGCCTTCTGCTTGTATAAAAGTATATTTTGCAAAATCTTTACACCAATTGCTATTAGTATTTAGACATTCGACAGGATAAATATTGCCTCCCATTTCCTTTGCTTCATTTACTAACTCATGACCTAGCTCATCTGTGGTCTCTAAGCAATCCGCGACGAAGCTTGGTGAGTATATTGCTATCTCCTTTTTTCCCTCTGATATCAATTTTTTTACCACATCCTCAGTATAAGGAGTTATCCACTCTTCAGATCCGAAACGACTTTGAAAACTCATTAAACATTGATCGGGTTTGATATGTTTAAGATTTTTAGTAATAAGACAAAAAGTTTCATAGCAATGTCGATAATAATCATCTCCTTTGTTTACAATTCTTCTTTTTTGCATTCCGTGAAAAGTAATTATTAAGTTATCAATTTTCTTTCCTTGATTAATTAATTCTTCTAATTTTGAATCAACTTGTTTTACTGAGTTATCAATAAACGCATGAGTTCTATGAAAATTTGTTATTACTTCAAAAGTTGGTATTTTTACTCTTTTAGATAGTTCTTTAGCTAGCGCATCTATACCAGAAGCTATTGTGCTTTCAGAATATTGAGGAAACATTGGTATTACAAGGAGCTTTGTTGCTCCAACTCCTTTTTTTAAATCCTCTTCCCAACTATCATAAACTTCATTTACATACGGGGGAGACAAAAGGAAAGCATGATTAACTTCAACATAGCCTTCTGGGTCAATTTTTTTTAACTCCTCGCTTACGTTTTTAGTAAAGTCTCTTGTGTTAGTAATTAGTGGGAAACTTTTACCATCCCAAATTCTCGCATAAAGCTTAGCAGACTTTTGTGGTCTAAAAGGCAGTACGAAACAATTCAATATTATTTTCCATAGCCAAGGATTTATATCGATAACCCTTGGATCCCCTAAAAATTTTCTAAGATATTTTCTTAAGGCTTTAGTTGTTGGTTCAGACGGCGAGCCGAGTTGTACAAATACAACCTTAGTTTTTCTTTTTGGGTGTGCATAATCCATACTAAAAATCTTTCACTGTTTTTACCAGATAATCCATCATTTGAGGATCTGTCTCAGGTAAAACACCATGGCCTAGATTGAAAATATAAGGATGATCTTTAAATATATCTAGGTATCTTTTTGCCTCTTTTTTTAAATTTTCTTTATCTGTGAGTAAAATTTTAGGGTCTAAACCGCCTTGTACAGGAATTTTAATTTCTTTTTCTATCCTTTTGGGGTCAACTTCATAATCAATACAAATAGCACTTGGTTCAATTATTTCACAAAAATTTTTGTAATTTTTAATACCCCTGGGGAAGCATATTACTGGCACATCAAGCGACTTAACATAACTCACTAAACTTAGAGTAGGATTATAAATATAATAGGGTAAATCTTTTTCTTTTAACAACCCAGCCCAGCTATCAAAAATTTGAATTACTTGAGCACCACTTTCAATTTGATTTTTAATGTGTACTTTCAAAAATTTATCTAAAGTTTTAAAAATTCTATCAATTAAATTTTTATCTTCAAAAAAATTTTTACTTAGGTTTAATTTAGGTGACTTCTTATTTATCATATAAACTAATAAGGTCCAAGGTGCCCCAACAAAACCTATTGTGGTTTTATTTTTGGTTAATTGTGAGGTGCTTACTTGTTTAATTAATTCATAAATAGGAGATAATTTTTGTACAAAGTCATCTTCTTGAACATTTGAAATTTTTTCTACATCTAAACTACCAAGTAACGGACCTACATTTTTTTTAAATTCAACATTTTGATTTAAACCATATGGTAACATTAAAATATCAGAAAAAATTATTGCTGCATCCATATCAAATCTCTTTAAAGGTTGTAAAGTGATTTCGCTTGATAATTTTTCATTAAGACATAACTTAACAAAATCGGGGTTTTCTTGTCTTATTTTTCTAAATTCTGGTAAATATCTCCCAGCTTGTCTCATTATCCATACAGGATTAATATTGTTTTTTTTATTTATTATTACTTCCTCAATTGGAGACATATAAATAATTAAATATATTTAGTAGTAATGTTAGTATACTTTGTGAATAATGGTGATTAAATTTATTGAACATTTTATAAACAGTTTATTAACATTTAGGATTTTAATTCTAATAAATATATATGTAAAATTGAAGCTTATTAACAAATACATTAAATGATCAATTAAGATTTCAACATGTTTGATATTGTTAATAAAAACATTGTTTTACAACATAAATTTAAAAGTATGAAAGATTTTCAATATGATAAAGGTAATACAATTTTATACACATATTATACATGAGTAATTTATATCAAATTTATCTTATATCGGACGCAACAGGTGAAACTTTAGATCGTATTTTCACGGCTATTAAAGCTCAATTTAGAAATATAAACTATAAGATACACACTTATTCTTTTACGAGAACAGAAAACCAGATTTTAAAAATTTTAGAAATTGCAGAAAAAGAAAAAAATTCAATAATATTATACTCAATTGTCGATAGTAATTTAGCAAAATATCTTGCTAAAAATAGTGATATGAAAAAAATTCCATGTTTTGGAGTTTTGGGAGATTTAATATTAAGTTTTTCAAAGCTTTTAAATCAAAAAGCATCGCACCAACCAAGCGGCCAATATACTCTTGATGATAATTATTATAAAAGAATTGAGGCAATTCAATTTACAATGAATCATGATGATGGCAATCTTGTAAAAGAAATAAAAGAGTCTGATATAATTTTATTAGGAGTAAGCAGAACAAGCAAAACACCCACAGCAATCTTTTTAGCAAACAAGGGCCTTAAAACATCCAACATACCCCTTATCACTGAAGATTCTATTCCAGAGACTTTAAAACAAAATCCAAAAGCATCTTGTGTTGTTGGATTAAATACTGAACCAGAACGGCTAGTAGAAATAAGAAAAAATAGAATGAATTCTATTAAAGAAAATACTAATAAATTATACACCGATTTAGATCAGATAAAGAAGGAAGTGGACATGGCAAGAAATACTTTTAAAAAATATAAGTGGCCATCAATTGATGTAACAAGAAAATCCGTAGAAGAAACAGCTGCTTCTGTAATAAAAATATACGAAATTTATAAAGAAAATGCTTAAAATTATTCTAGCTTCCCAAAGTAAAGTTAGAAAGAAGATCCTCGATGAACACAATATTTTAAATGAAGTCAAACCATCTAATGTTGATGAAGATGTTGTTAAATCGAGCTTACTAAAAGAAAAAGCATCACCAGAATTAATATCTAAAAATTTAGCTGAATTAAAAGCTAATAAGATAAGTGGAAAATTTACCGATAATTTAGTCTTGGGTGCTGATAGCGTTATTGATTTAGATGGAGAACTAATATCAAAACCAGAAAATAGAGAGAAAGCTTTAGAAATTTTAAAAAAACTTAATGGTAAAAAACATCATTTAATTAGTTCAGTATGTATCTCTAAAAACGGATCTATGGTATGGAATCATACAGACAAAGCGGCTTTGACAATGAAAAAAATGAAAGAGGATGAGCTTAAAAGCTATTTAGCAAAAATTTCTGATGAAGCATTGTATGCCTACAATGTTTATCAAATAGAGGGTGAGGGAAGAAATTTATTTTCAATTATCGATGGAAATGAGAATACAATAATGGGACTCCCTGTTGAAAAAATTAAAAAATATTTAGATAATTATAAATGAAAAAATATATTGTAATTGGAAATCCTATTGAACATTCACTTTCACCAAAATTACATAATTATTGGTTTGAACAAAATAATATTGATGCAAATTATGATAAAAAAAAGATAGATAAAAGTGAAATCCAAGACATCGTTTCTGAAATTAAGAAAAATAAATTAGATGGATTAAATGTTACTGTTCCTTTTAAAAACGATGTAATTCCTTTTTTGGATATACTGAGTGAAGAGTCGAAGATTACGCAGTCTGTTAACACCATATATATGCACGATAAAAAACTGATAGGTCATAACACTGACATAGTAGGTTTTGAGTTAAGCTTAAGGGAAACCCAATTTGATTTAAAAAATAAATCAATTTTTATATTAGGAGCTGGAGGTGTAGTGCCTTCTATAATTTGTGCTTTGGAAAAATTAGGAGTTTCGAAAATAATAATAAGCAATAGAACAAAGCAAAAGGCAGAAAATTTAAAGAAAATTTTTTCAAAGATCTATGTAGTTGATTGGGGAGATCAACCAGAATTTGATGTGATTATTAACGCCACTAGTTTGGGTTTAAACAGAGAGGACAATATAAATTTGAATTTTGATAATATAGATAAAGAAAAACTTTTTTACGATGTTATTTACAATCCAAAAGAAACCAATTTTTTAAGAACTGGAAAAAGCTTAGGCTGTAAAGTTTCTAATGGTAAAATGATGTTTATTTATCAAGCATTTGAAGCATTTAAATTATGGCACAAGGTTCAACCAGAAATTAATGAAGACTTAAAAAATTTTTTAGATTCATGAAAAGAATAGGTATTTTAGGTGATATAGGGTCTGGTAAAACTTATGTAGCTAAATGTTTTGGTTTTCCTATATTTAATGCTGATTTAGAAGTTGCAAAAATTTATAAAAATAACAAAAGAGTTTTTCAAAAATTGAAAAAAGAACTTCCTTCACATTTTGAATCTTTTCCTATTAAAAAAAAAGAAATTATTGATGCAATTTTATCTAACAAGAAAAATCTAAAAAAAATTATCAAAATTGTACATTTTGAAGTAAGAAAAAAAATGTATAATTTTTTAAAAAAAAATAAACATAAGAAAATTGTAGTTTTAGATATTCCTCTTCTTTTGGAGAATAGAATTAATAAAAAAAAAGATATATTAATTTTTGTAGAGTCTAAGAAATCAGAAATTTTAAAGAGACTAAAGAAAAGAAAAAACTTTAACGTGAGAATACTGAATAATTTTAAAAAGATTCAACTGTCGCTCGATTTAAAAAAGAAAAAATCTCAATTCATAATAAGGAATAATTTTAAAAAAAATTCTGTTAAAATAAGAGTAAAGGAAATTATAGAAAATTTAATATGAAAGAAATAGTTCTAGACACCGAAACAACTGGTATTTCAGTCAAAGAGGGACATAGAATTGTTGAAATTGGGTGTATTGAATTAGATAATTTGATACCAACAAAAAAAAAATTTCATTATTATCTAAATCCTGAAAGAAAAGTATCCGAGAAAGCTTTTGAGGTGCATGGATATTCAGATAGTTTTTTATCAGACAAAATGAAATTTGGAGAAATAGCTGATGATTTTCTTAAATTTATAAAAGATAAAAGGCTAATAATTCACAACGCAGAATTTGATTTATCTCATTTAAATAATGAGCTCAAAATTATTGGAAAAAACAAAATTGATAATGAAATAGTAGACACCTTATTATTAGCTAGAAATAAATTTCCAGGCTCCCAAATTAGTTTGGATGCTTTGTGTAAAAGATATAGGATAGACAATTCCAAAAGGGTCCAACATACTGCACTCATTGATTGTGATTTGCTAGCTAAAGTTTATATAAATTTAATCGATCAAAAAGAACCAACTTTAGATTTTAAAAATATAGAGGAAGAGGTTTCAAGAATAGGCACTGGAAAACTTATTTATTCCACAAAAATTATTAAACCATCTCCTGAAGAGCTTAAGAATCATCAAATTTATCTAAAGACTTCTCTAAAAAAAAACTATTTTTAATTAAATCTTTCCAAATAAAGTTTTGTAAAGTCAATTTTTTTTTCTAATTTAATGTTAGGAAATCCAGAATTGTTCATCATATCTGTAAATGACTTTTCTATATCTGATACAACTGAATTAGGTACATCGCATAATACAATTTTTTCTAAATCTTTTTTTTCTTTAATAGATTCATCAATTTTTACTGCAACCGCATAAATAATTTCAAAATGAGATTTTTTGACTTGAGCGTCTTTGTGTTGAAATTTTAGTGTTATAATTACTTCAATCATTTTATTTTTAAGAGCTATTGATTTGATATCAATATCTAATTGATATTTATCCATATTATTTCCTGCAGAAATATAAGTTTCAACATCAGGTGTCTCACTAGACATATCTTTAATATATTTTGCTAAAATTTTAAATTTTTCTGTCATTATCATCCTCTATATCCTCAAACTCTCCCTCGATAAAATCTTTATTTTTCATCTCTTTATTTTCAAATTTTTTGTTTAATTTCCCCAATATCAATTTTCGTGTTACTGGGATGATTAATAGGAAGCCAATCAAATCAGTTGCAAATCCTGGTATGATTAACAGTACAGCTGCGAATGCTATTGCAGCACCAGAAATTAACTCGCGGGCTGGAATTTGATTTTTAATTATTTGCGTCATACCAGATCTGATAGTGTTGATACCCTCGTATCTGGCATAGTACACACCTACAACCGCAGTAAAAAATACTAGAAATATCGTGCTAAATGCACCTAATTGAGATCCTATCTTTATAAAAAGGTAAATCTCTACAATTGGGATTAAAATAACAGCTAAAAGTACTGTGTTCATTTGTCTTTAATGTAATTGTTAGTTGAAATTAATCAACATAGTAATTAGATTTAAATTATGAATTATAGTTTTGAATATATTGACATCATTTTATTGGCAATGATTGCTGGTTTCATTTTTTTAAGACTTAGAGGTATTCTCGGTAAAAGAACTGGGTTTGAGGGAAAAGCCTCACCTCAATTTGAGGAAATTTTAAAAAATATAAATCCTGAAACTAAGATTAACAAAAAAAAGGACTTCGATGAAAGTGCAAAAAAAGATTTCTTAAAGGGCGCCAAGATAGCATACGAGACTATTATTACAGACTTTGGTGACAGTGACAATAAGCTAACCACAAGCAAGCCTCTATTAAGCAATAAAATTTATGATCAATTTAACACCGCACTAAAAGAGAGGGGTAAAAGAGGTCATCTTGCCGAAATTACTTTTATTGGAGTAAATTCAGCAAATATAAAAGAGCACAAGTATTTAGGAAAAATTTTACAGGTCACTGTAGAATTCGTAGGTGAAGTAATAACTTGTATAAGAGATAAAGATAAAAAGATAGTTTCTGGAGATCCAGAAAAGATTAAGAAGATTTATGATACTTGGGTATTTTCAAGAGATACAAGCACTAATAATCCAAACTGGCAATTAGTTGACACTCTTACGTAATTGACAAGTAATATTTCAGATAAAGATCAAAAAGATTGGAAAGACTTTTTAAAAAAAAATGAAAAGTTACCCAATAAGGATTTTGAAAAAAAAGAAAATAAATTTCGTATCACTAAATCATTAGATCTTCATGGTTACACACTTGATGAAGCAAACCAAAAGGTTGAAAGTTTTATAATTGACTGTTTTGATCAAAAAGTCTCCAAAATTATAATAGTAACCGGTAAAGGTCTGCATTCCCAAAATGACAAAGACCCATATGTTTCAAAGGAATTTGGCATTTTAAAAAATTCTATTCCTGATTTTATCAAAAATAATTCAAATTTAATGAAAAAAATAAAAAGCATCACTGATGCTGAAATTACAGATGGTGGCAGTGGGGCTTTATATGTTTTTTTAAAAAAAAAATTATAAAATAAATTTTGATAGATCTGTATCTTTAATAAGATTATCAAGATTTTTATTTATATATTCTTTATTAATTGAAATTTTTTCACCAGATCTATCGGTTGCAGTAAAACTAATTTCATCAAGGATTTTTTCTATTATTGTGTGTAATCTTCTAGCACCTATATTTTCAACAGATGCATTTACCTCAGAAGCAATTTTAGCGATTGCATCAATGCCATCTTCAGTAAATTCAAGTTCCACATTCTCAGTTTTCAATAACGCTACATATTGTTTAATTAAACTAAAATCAGGCTCTTTAAGAATTCTTTTAAAATCATCACTTGATAAAGCCTCCAACTCAACTCTAATTGGTAGTCTTCCCTGTAACTCTGGAAGCAAATCAGAAGGCTTGGCTAATTGAAAAGCACCAGATGCAATAAATAAAATGTGATCAGTTTTTATAGGTCCGTATTTTGTATTAACTGTTGTTCCTTCAATTAATGGTAATAAATCCCTCTGCACACCTTCTCTAGAAACGTCTCCTCCAACTCTGTCAGTCCTTCCAGAAATTTTGTCGATTTCATCTAAGAAAACTATTCCATTATTTTCTGTGGAAATTTTTGCAGATTTAATTATTTTATCTTGCTCGATGAGTTTATCTGACTCATCATTTATCAAAATTTCGTGGGACTCTTTTACTGTCATTTTTTTCTTTTTTTCCTGCTTTCCCATTGATTTGCCAAGCATCTCCCCGATATTGATCATTCCTACATTGGCACCAGGCATTCCAGGAATTTCAAAAGAAGTGCTATTACCACCACTTTCGCTGACAGCTATTTCTATCTCGTTATTATCTAAATCTCCGTCTCTAAGTCTTTTTCTAAAGCTTTCTCTTGTTGCAGTACTTGCTTTTTTTCCAACTAGAGCATCCAATACTTTCTCCTCAGCTAATTTCTGAGCTTTTGCTGAAACCTCTTTTCTTTTTTTAACTTTTTCCATCGCAATTGCTATTTCAATCAAATCTCTGACAATTTGCTCTACATCTCTTCCAACATAACCTACTTCAGTAAATCTAGTTGCTTCAACTTTTACAAAAGGAGCTTCTGCTAATTTAGAAAGTCTTCTTGAAATTTCTGTTTTTCCTACACCTGTTGGTCCAATCATTAAAATATTTTTAGGTAAAACTTCATTTCTCATTTCACCTTTTAAAGCTTGTCTTCTCCATCTATTTCTTAAAGCAACAGCAACTGCTCTTTTAGCTTTATTTTGACCAACAACAAATCTATCTAATTCCGAAACAATTTCTCTTGGTGATAAAGAGCTTACTAATGAAGCTTCTTCTTTTTGTTGATCCCCTTTAGGATGTAATTGAGTTACGTTTGATTTATCCATTATATTTTTTCAACTTTAACATTTTCATTTGTAAATACACAAATATCAGCTGCAACTTTTATAGCTTTTTTTGCAACTTCTTCTGCTGATATATTGCTTTCCATTAAAACTTTCCCAGCAGCTAAAGCATAATTTCCACCAGAGCCAATACCGATAACATCACCCTCAGGTTCTAGAACATCACCAGTGCCTGAAATTATATAACTATTGTTCTTGTCACCTACCGCCATTAGTGCTTCTAGTCTTCTTAGATATTTATCAGTTCTCCAATCTTTAGCTAACTCTACTGCAGCTCTAGATAAGTTACCTGCATGTTTTTCTAATTTTCCCTCTAATCTTTCAAATAATGTTAAAGCATCAGCTGTTGATCCAGCGAAACCTGCTACTACATCTCTCTTTTCAATTTTTCTGACTTTTGAGGCAGTGCTTTTTACTACAGTATTTCCCATACTTACTTGTCCGTCACCAGCTACTACCACTTCATTGTTTTTTCTTACTAATACAATCGTTGTCATAGCTTATAAATGGATATTAAATTTGATAGTTCAAGCCTAGGTTTAGTATTATTGCCATAATTGAATAATATATGTATACCTGTTTTTAATTATGAAGCGTAAAGGCAAAATAAGCAGAAAAACAAAAGAAACAAGCATTAGTGTTGATTTAAATATTGATGGTAAAGGTAAATACAAAATTGACACAGGAATAGGTTTTTTAAACCACATGCTTGAACAATTATCTAAGCATTCATCGATCGATATGAGCATAAAAGCAAAAGGAGATACTCACATTGATCTTCATCACACCACTGAGGATACAGGTATTGCAATTGGGGAGGCTTTAAAAAAAGCCTTAAAAAAATCTGTTGGAATTAGAAGGTATGCTCACGCAATGATCCCAATGGATGAAACTTTATCACGTGTAGCAATTGATATTTCTAATCGTCCTTATTTAATTTGGAAAGTAAATTTAAAAGTTGAAAAGCTTGGCGAGATGGATACAGAACTTTTTAAAGAGTGGTTTCAAGCTTTTTCCCAAGCAGCAGGAATTACTTTACACGTTGAAAATATTTATGGTGATAATAGTCACCACATTATTGAGTCTTGTTTTAAAGGACTTGCAAGATCATTAAGAGCTGCATTAGAGATAGATCCGAGGAATAGTAAATCAATTCCTTCTACTAAAGGCTCATTATAAAATTAATGAAAGTTACAATCGTTGATTACAACTCGGGCAATATAAGCTCGGTAATAAACTCTTTTAAAGAAGTTGCCAAAGAAAAGGTAAATATCGGAGTAACCTCAGATTTAAATAAGATTAAATCAAGTGATAAAGTGGTTTTACCAGGGCAGGGCTCATTTAAAAGCTGCATTGAAGCACTGAACAATATTGACGGTCTTTCAGATACACTTAATGAATTTACAATAATTAATAAAAAACCTCTTCTTGGAATTTGTGTTGGCTTACAAATGTTTGCTGATATTGGCTATGAAGAAACTGAGACTAAGGGGTTAGGATGGATCTCGGGTAAAGTTTCAAAAATAGATAATCAAGGCGGAAAATTTAAACTTCCTCATATTGGTTGGAACGAAATCAATATCGTCAAAGATAGTAAAATTTTTAAAGATATAGAAAATAATTCTCATATGTATTTTGTTCATAGTTATGAATTTGTACCAAATGATAAAAAAGTGATCTCCGCAACAACAGATTACTCATCAAATATTGTCTGCTCTGTTGAAAAAGAAAATATCTTTGGAACCCAATTTCATCCCGAAAAGAGTGACAAGTCGGGGCTTAAAATAATTGATAATTTTATAAGTTTATAAATGAAAATATTTCCTGCAATAGATATTAAAGATAAAAAGTGTGTAAGATTAATCAAGGGAGATTTTGATAATAAAACTGAGTACGATATGTCTCCAATTGAACAAGCGGGCAAATATAAAGATCATGGATTTAAAAATTTACACATAGTTGATTTAGATGGGGCTTTAACTGGCAAAACAGTAAATTTAGATATTATTCAGGATATAGTTAGTAAATTTAATTTAAAGATCGAGGTAGGAGGTGGAATTAGAAATTCTAATAGTATTCAAAAATATATAGATGCTGGTGTTGAGAAAGTAATCTTAGGAAGTGCAGCTATTAAAGACAAAAATTTTTTGAAAGAGTCGTGTGAAAAATTTCAAAATAAAATTGCCCTAGGTTTAGATGCTAAAGATGGTTATTTATCAGTATCGGGATGGAAAGAAAATTCAAATCAGTTAACTTTAGATTATCTAAAAGAAGTTAATAATTATGGTGTTAGTAGATTGATTTATACTGATATAAATCGAGATGGCATGAAGCAAAGTCCAAATTTTGATGAAACATCAAGAGTTGCAGAGATATCAAATTGTCCAGTAATTATATCTGGTGGAGTTTCGTCAATAAATGACATTAAAAAAGCTAAAAGTTTAAAAAACATTGAAGGCATAATAGTTGGAAAAGCAATATATGATGGTGATATTAAATTAGAAGATTTAGCAATGGAAATAAATTAAATGAAGCCTATTGATTATATTAGTCTCTATCTTTTAGTTATCATAATGAGTTTTGTGAGTGTAAATTTTTTATATAGAATGTTTTTTTGAAAATGCTTAAAAATAGAATAATACCTTGTCTAGATGTCAAAAATGGTCGTATTGTTAAGGGAATTAACTTTGTAGATCTAAAGGATGCAGGTGACCCTGTAGAACAAGCTAAAATTTATAGTGATGGTGGTGCAGATGAAATTTGTTTTTTAGATATTACTGCTTCGAATGAAAATAGAGACACTATTTATGATGTAGTTAAAAAAACATCAAAAAAATGTTTTGTTCCATTGACTGTTGGAGGTGGTGTTAGAAGTGTTGAGGATATTAACAAATTACTTAATTGTGGAGCCGATAAAGTTTCAATAAACACTGCTGCAGTTGAAAATCCAAAAGTCGTTATTGATAGTTCAAAAAAATTTGGATCACAATGTATTGTAGTTGCGATCGATGCGAAAAAAAATGGCGAAAAGTGGGAAGTGTTTACCCATGGTGGAAGAAATAATAGCAGTATCGATGCACTTAAATATGCAAAGCAAATGGAAGATAGTGGAGCAGGAGAATTGCTAGTCACATCAATGGATAAAGATGGAACTAAATCAGGATATGATATTGAGTTAATGAAAAAAATTACATCAAATGTTAATATTCCAGTTATAGCATCAGGGGGTGTGGGAACTTTAGATCATTTATTTGAAGGTATAAATTCCGGAGCTAGTGCTGTTCTTGCAGCTTCTATATTTCATTATGGAACTTATTCCATTAATGAAGTGAAGGAATATTTGGCTTCAAAAGATATACCTGTTAGAATCTAACATGCTTAAAGTTATAGAAGATCTTATTTTACTCGCTAGAGAAAGAAAAAAAAATCCATTAGAGGGGTCTTATACTAATAAACTTTTAAAAGATAAAAATTTAGCTAAAGAAAAAGTTTTAGAGGAAGTTCAAGAGTTAATAGAAGCCATTGAGCAAAATTCTAATAAAATTCATGAGGCAGCTGATGTTTTTTACCATTTAATTATGTTTTTAGAGGCAAATAATGTTAAGATAGAAGATGTAATTGCGGAACTAAATAAAAGAAAAAAATAAATTAGAGAGGCAATTATGAAACACGTCGAAAAAAAAAGACATTTAGCAAAAACTATAACTTGGAGAATAATAGCTAGTTTAGATACATTCTTAATAGCTTGGTTAATAACAGGAAAATTTGATTGGGCTGGAACTATTGCAGGGATAGAAGTTTTAACAAAAATGTTCTTATATTACTTCCATGAGAGAGCTTGGTATAAGTTCAGTAAATATGGGGTTTTAAAAAACTAGCAAGGCTCAAAATTTTTTATCAAAAATACTTATAAAAAGAATAAGTATATTCTTAATGTAGAAAATATATACTGCCTGAAAAAAATGAGCCATAAATTTTATAGACCAGCAAAATCAAGACTTCAAAGAAGCGAACTAGCAGTTCCTGGTTCATCCCCAAAAATGTTTGAGAAGGCATTAAATTCAGATGCTGATTATATATTTTTAGATTTAGAAGATGCAGTCTCTCCAAATGATAAAGTTTCAGCTAGAGCAAATGTAATAAAATCTTTAAATGAAATGAATTGGAGGGAAAAAGGTAAAACAATTTCAGTGAGAATAAATAGTTTAGACACTCATTACATGTATAGTGATTTAGTGGAAATAGTTGAACAAGCAGGAGAAAATGTTGATACAATTCTTGTACCCAAAGCAGGAACCGACAGTGATGTTTACATGGTTGATTGCATGCTTACTCAAATTGAGACGCATAAAAAAATTAAGAATAAAATTGGAATTGAATGCTTGATTGAAACAGCTTTAGGTATGTCCAACATTAAGGAAATAGCAAAATCAAGTGAGAGACTTGAGGCTTTACACTTTGGTGTTGCAGATTATGCAGCAAGTTTAAGAGCAAGAACTGTTGTAATAGGAGGTCTTAATCCAGATTACCCCGGAGATCAATGGCATCACGGATTATCAGAATTAGTTATGACTTGTAGGGCTTACGGTTTAAGAGCAATTGATGGACCATTTGGGGATTTTAATGATCCTGATGCATATGTTGCGGCTGCAAAAAGAGGAGCAGCCATCGGAATAGAGGGAAAATGGGCAATCCATCCTTCACAAATTGAATTAGCAAATAAAGTATTTTCTCCGCCAGAGTCAGAAGTGAATAAAGCGAAAAGAATTTTAGAAGAGCTTGAAAAGGCTGCTAAAGAGGGAAAGGGAGCAGCTCAACTTGATGGAAGAATGATTGATGCTGCATCAGCAAGAATGGCAGAAAATATTGTAAATATAGATAAATTAATAAATAATAAATAAATATGGATATCCACGAATATCAAGCAAAAGAAATTTTAGCAAGTTTTGGAGTTACAATTCCAAGAGGAGGAATAGTTTATAGTCCAGAGACAGCAGAAAACAAAGCTAGAGAAATTGGTGGATCGAAATGGGTTGTTAAAGCACAAATTCATTCTGGTGCAAGAGGAAAAGCTGGAGGGGTAATCGTTTGTAATTCGCCTCTAGAAGTTGCTCAAGCAACAGACAAACTTTTAGGAAAAAAATTAGTAACTAATCAAACAGGTCCCCAAGGTAAAATTGTAAATAGAATTTATATTGAAGAAGCAACAGATATTGAAAAGGAATTATACCTAGGATTAGTTTTTGATAGAAGCTCTGAAAGTATAATGATTGTAGCTTCAACAGAAGGTGGAATGAGTGTAGAAGAAATTGCTAAAGAAAAACCAGACTCAATTATCAGATCTAAAATAGAAGTAGCTGTTGGTATACAAGATTTTCAAGCAAGAGAACTAGCTTTTGGATTAGGAATAGAACCAGAATTAGTTAGAAGGGTCTCAGAAACTATAATAGGCTGTGCAAAAGCTTTTAGCGAATTAGATGCAACAATGGTTGAGGTAAACCCATTAGTAATCTCAAAACAAAAACAAATACTGGCATTAGATTGCAAGATGAGTTTTGATAATAATGCCATGTTTAGAAGAGATAAAGTATCTGAATTAAGAGATAAAACACAGGAGGATGAAAAAGAAGTTTACGCATCTGATAGAGGTTTGAATTATGTTAGTTTAGATGGAAACATAGGAAACATAATTAATGGTGCTGGATTAGCAATGGCTTCAATGGATATGATTAAATTAGCGGGAGGGGAACCAGCTAATTTTCTTGATGTTGGTGGAGGAGCGACACCCGAAAAAATAGTAAAAGCATTTAGACTTATTACAATGGATAAGAAAGTAAAAGTAATTCTCGTAAATATTTTTGCTGGTATAAATCGATGTGATTGGGTAGCCGAGGGAATAGTTCAAGCATTAGAAAAAATAGAAATTAAAGTTCCTTTAGTAATTAGACTTGCTGGGACAAATGTTGAAAAAGGCAATAAGATTTTAAAAGAAAGTAAATTAAATTACATAGAAGCAAGTACATTAGAGGAGGCTGCTAACAAAGCTGTAGCCGCATTAAAATAAAATGTCTGTGATAATTCATAAAGATACAAAAATAATAATCCAAGGCTTTACAGGAAAAATGGGAACTTTCCATGCGGAGGAAATGATTAAATATGGATCAAATGTGGTTGGCGGTGTTACACCCGGTAAAGGAGGTCAAAAACATTTAGATAGACCAGTGTTTGATACTGTAAAAGATGCTGTAAAAAATACTGGAGCAACAGCATCAATATTATTTGTGCCACCAGCTTTTGCAGCAGATTCAGCAATGGAGGCAGCGGATGCAGGAATAAAAACTTGTGTAGCTATAGTAGATGGTATTCCATCACACGATATGATTAAAATTAAAAGATATATGAGAAGGTATTCACGAACTGAAAAAATGACATTGGTTGGACCAAATTGTGCAGGAATTATAAGCCCAGGTAAATCAATGTTAGGAATAATGCCTGGTCATATTTATAAGGAAGGAAGAGTTGGAATAATAAGTCGATCAGGAACTTTAGGATATGAAGCAGCACAACAGTTAAAGAATTTAAATATTGGAATTTCAACAAGTGTTGGTATTGGTGGAGATCCTATTAATGGGAGTTCATTTAGAGATATAATCGAAAAATTTGAAACTGATGATGAAACTGATGTAATTTTAATGATTGGAGAAATTGGTGGTCCTCAAGAAGTTGCGGCAGGTGAATTTGCAAAAGAGAATATGAAAAAACCAGTAGTTGGATATATTGCTGGATTAACCGCACCCAAAGGTAGAGTTATGGGTCATGCAGGAGCTATAGTTTCAGCTTATGGAGAAAGTGCAATAGAAAAAGTTGAGATTTTAAAAGAGTGTGGAGTAACTATATCAAAAAACCCCTCTGTCATGGGAGATACCGTTAAATCAGTTCTAGAAAAAATTTAGATGATTTACGATGATAATAATATTTTTGCTAAAATTTTAAGAGGTGAAATTCCTTGTAAAAAGATTTATGAGGACGATTATGTTTTGTCTTTTCACGATATTAACCCTCAAAAAAAAATTCATGCACTAATAATACCCAAGGGAAAATATATTGACCTTGATGATTTTAGTCAAAATGCCTCTCCAGAGGAAATGACTGGATTATTAAAAGGTATAAATTTAGTTGCCAAAAAATTAGAAATATCAGTAGACACAGGCAAAGGTTATCGAGCTTTAACTAATATTTCTGAACATGGCGGCCAAGAAGTACCTCATTTACATTTTCATTTATTTGGAGGTGAAAAAGTTGGAAAGATGGTGGAGTGAGCACTAAAGTTGAAAGAAATTACTTAGAAATCAATTCACTTAAAGACTTAAAAAAATCGAAATTTTCTCCAGATGACTGTTTAATTGATCTTAGTGATCCAACAGATTTTCAAATAAATAAGTTTTTTTATAAAAACATCGGTAAAGAACATCGATGGACAGATCGATTAGTTTGGACAGATAAACAGTGGATGGAATATATCTCTGATCAAAAGGTAAAAACTTATATTCTTAAAAAGGCTGATGATATGGCTGGATATTTTGAACTTATTTTCCATAAGGAAAAAAAAGAAACAGAAATTGCTTATCTCGGTTTGCTCAAAGAATATCAAAATAAAAAATTGGGTTCTTTCCTTTTAACATCAGCTATAAAAAATTCTTTTTCTGAAAATACTAAAAGAGTCTGGGTACATACTTGCTCATTGGATCATAAAAATGCATTAAATAATTATATTTCAAGGGGTATGAGAATTTATAAAACGGAGTCCGTTTCTATTTAATTTTGTCTAGGTAAAATGAATAAATCATTATTTAATTTTTGATTTTTTTTTACTGAATCTAAAAAAGTGATACTAAGATTTTGATAAATATCTGTAGTTTGCCAACCAATCAAATTAAGAGTGTTATAATCAAAGAAAATATTTACCTCAAAATCTTCTTCAAAAAATTTAAAATTTACAAATTTATTATCAAGATTTCTTTCATTTAAATTTTTGATCTTATTAATTAAAAATTTTTTGTTTAGTATTAGATTTAACGGTGTTCGTTCAAGGGGATATAGGTAATAGCTACTGTTAGTTTTTATAACTATTGATTTTCCATTGGAAACTAAAATTTTGTTATTTTTTAAATTATATTTGCAAAATATTTTTTGAGGGTACGAAATAGCACAATGACCATTTTCTGTTTTACCATTAACGTTTTGCTCAAAATTAAATGTCAAGTTATTAGTGGTTTCTAAATTTTTAATAATTTTTTCTTTAACATTCGCTGAAGCCTCAACAATTGAAAATAAAAGAAATAAAAAAATTAATCTATTAATCATCAAAGAACATCACGTTTTCCCACATGATTGGCCTTACTCACAATTCCATCTTCTTCCATCATATCAATTATTCTTGCTGCTCGATTATATCCAATTTGTAGTTTTCTTTGTAAAAAAGAGGTTGACGCTTTCCCCTCAGATTTTATGATTTCCACGGCCGTTTGATAAAGCTCATCTTTATCACCCATATTTTTAGATCCATCACTAATTTCTTTTTCATCTGCAAAATTTAGAATTTCGTCTACATAATCTGGTTCTGCTTGGGATCTTAAAGAATTGTTAATATCCTCAATCTCATTGTCAGATACAAATGGTGCATGTATTCTTATAACTCTATTAGCTGATGACATATACAACATATCACCTTTACCTAATAATTGTTCAGCACCCTGTTCTCCTAATATGGTCCTACTATCTATTTTGGATGTAACTTGGAAAGATATTCGTGTAGGAAAGTTTGCTTTAATTGTTCCAGTAATAACGTCAACACTTGGTCTTTGAGTAGCCATGATAATGTGTATCCCAGCTGCTCTTGCCATTTGAGATAATTTTTGAATATAGTTCTCAATTTCTTTTCCAGCTACTAGCATTAAATCTGACATTTCATCAACAACTACGACTATATAAGGCATTGGAAGTTTATGTTTTGCATTATATCCATCAATATTTCTAACTCCTTCTTTTGTCATCAGTCTGTATCTGCTTTCCATTTCTTTAACCACCCAGCCTAAAACTGAGGTTGCTTTTTTTGCTTCTGTTATCACTGGACATAGAAGATGTGGTACACCTTCGTATGTTGATAGTTCAAGCATTTTAGGATCAATCAAAATAAATTTACATTTATCAGGAGTATGACGGTAAAGCAGTGACAGTATTATTGTGTTGATGCAAACTGACTTTCCAGAGCCAGTTGTTCCAGCTATTAATAAATGAGGCATTGAGGATAAATCACCAACTATTGGATTTCCAGATATACTTTTACCTAAAGCAATAGGTAATTTAATTTCTTTTTTCTTAAAGTCGGTGCTATTTAAAATCTCACTTAAATAAACATTTTCTCTTGAAGAATTAGGTAGCTCAATCCCGATAGTGTTTCTTCCTGGAATAGTCGAAATTCTAGCTGACTCAGAACTAGTATTTCTCGCTATATCATCAGATAGATTTATTATTTTGGAAACCTTTACACCAGCAGCAGGCTCAAATTCATTTAGTGTAACAACAGGACCATGGCTTACTTTTTTAATTTTTCCATTAACTCCAAAGTCTAATAAAATTTTTTCTAAAAATTCGGGATCACTTGATTGATTTTTGCCAAAATCCTCTCTTTCTTTTTTCGATGGAACTTTCAGCAATTCTAAACTGGGCAACTTAAACTTTAATTTTTCCATTTTTCTTATTTCATCAGCTTTTATAAAAGGCAGATCTTCTTGAATAAGATTTTTAATTTCCTCTTGTGGTATATATTCTTTTATCACCTCACTTTTATCAGTGTAATTATTTTTTTGATTAGAAAATAATGAAATTATTTTTTTAAAAAAATAAAAATTTTTCTTTAAATTAAAATTTATACTTAATAAAAATAGTCCAAAGATTGAAATAATTAAAAAATAAAAGGAAATAGTTTCATTAAGAGTAATTAATTTTATAAATAAATTTTCATTAAAGTAACTTCCTACGAAACCTCCATTGCCATTTATAAAAAGTATAAAAGTACTATCATAAAAATGATTAAAAAAAGATGATCCTAATATTATGTATAAAATTGAATAAAAAATATTTTCAATTATTAAAAAAAGGTCTTTTGATAAAATTATATTCAATCCAGTAAATATTAAGGTTAAAGATAATAGATAAGAAATTAAACCAATTGATTGAAAAAAAAGATCAGAAATATAACTGCCTTTAAAGCCAAGGATATTTTTTATATCTGTATTTTCTGGAAATATAAAATTTGGATCCTCTGGAGAATACGATATTAGGGAAATAAACAAAAGAATACCCGAGAATAAGATTAAAACCCCAAATATTTCGGTTAATCTTTTAGCGATAAAAAGCAATATTGTATTAGTAATTTTCTTTATTTTCATATTGATTGAATCAAATATATCACTTTGTATCATCTAATTTTTCTTGTTAAAATTAAATTTATTATGAAAGTTGGTATAATTGGAAATAACTTAACCTGCTTAGCTTTAGCAAAAGCTTTGGTTAATAAAGAGATTTTTGTTGATATCTTTTATAAAGACAAGAAAATTAATATAGATAAAACTAGAACAATAGGTATTTCTAAATCAAACATTGATTATTTTAATAAAAACATTTCAAATATTAAAAAGATTTCATGGCCAATTAGAAAAATAAAGATTTATTCAGAAAACTCTGACAATAAAGAAATAATTAAATTTGAAAATCAAAGAGAAAACCTTTTTTCAATTGTAGAAAATTATAAAATTTTCGATCAATTGGATACTGAACTTAAAAATAATAAATTTTTTAAATACAAAAATACCATCCGCTATAAAGATTTAGATAATATAGATTGTGATTTATTGATAAATTGTGATCAAAAACACGAAATTACAAAAAAATTTTTTTTAAAAAAATTTGAAAAAAAGTATGAAAGCACAGCATATTCAACTGTAATCGATCATAAAGTTTTGTCACCAAACGATATAGCAATGCAGATATTTACAAAAAAAGGACCACTGGCCTTTTTACCTATATCAAAAAAAAAAACATCAGTTGTTTACTCCGTAAAGACAAATAAATCTGATGATGCAGATGATGTCAAAAATTCAATTATGAAATTTAATTTAAATTATCAAATAAAAAAAATTAATAAAGTTTCAAAATTTAATTTAAGCTCTTTAAATTTAAGAAAATATTATAAAAATAAAGTATTAGCTTTTGGTGATATACTTCACAAATTACATCCTCTGGCTGGTCAAGGTTTTAATATGACTTTAAGAGATATTAAAAATTTATTAGAAATAGTTAATAATAGGGTTGATCTTGGTTTACCATTAGATCAGAGTGTTTGTAGTGAATTTCAAAAAAGAGTTAAAAGTAACAATCTAATTTTTTCTGAGGGAATTAATTTTATTTACGAAAGTTTTAATTTTGAAAATAAAATTAAAGGCAATTTTATTGATAGATCTGTAAAATTAATTGGAAAAAATAAATTAATGAATAAATATTTAAAAAAGATTGCCGATGAGGGTTTGCAAATATGATTTATTGCAATGTATTATTGTCAAATTGATCGTAAGTGTAAGTATTCAATATCTCCGCAATCTTTGTTTTTCTGACATTTAAATTTTTTGCCTCTAGTAAAACTTGTTTTTCTTCTAAACTAAAAGGTGAGGTCATAGCTAATGCATTAATAGTTTCATCTAAGCTTTGTTTTTCTAAAGCCTTCCAATTAATAATGAAACCTCTTCTCTCGAATAATGTTTTAAAATCTTTAAAAATAAGTTCCAGATCTGTGAATTTAAGATCTTCTTTTTCTTCATCTAAATCGTGTAAATAATTTTTAAAACTGGCTTCAACTTCTCTATAATTTTTATTGTTATTGATTTCATTTAAAATTTCAAACCTGATTAAACCCTTTAACTCAACAAGGTAACGTCCATCATCAGTCTCCTTAAAACTGGTTATTTTACCTAAACAGCCAATTTTATGAAGAACAGGTAATTTTGAGTTATCAAAATTCTTTATATTTTTTGGCTGTACCATCCCAATAAACTTTTCTGCACTCATACTATCATTTACCATTTCCAAATATCTTGGTTCGAAAATGTTTAAAGGCACTGCGGTTTTTGGAAAAATAATGAAATTGCTTAAAGGGAAAATTGGTATAATTTTTGGAAGATTCATTTATTTTAAATAATATATTAATAATAATAGAATTTTTAAAGGTAAAATATATGATTATTTGGCTGTCATCATACCCCAAAAATGGAAACACGTGGTTAAGATCATTAATAAGTGCTTATTATTATACCAATGATGGACTTTTTCTGGGTGATAAACATCTACAAAACATTCAGCAATTTCCTACCAAAAAATTTTTAGAAAATTTTGACTATAGTTTAGAAAAACCTGGAGATACAATAAAATACTGGGTTGAGGCTCAAAAAAAAATTAATTTAGATAAAAAAATTAAATTTTTTAAAACGCACAATGCTCTAGTAAAAATTGGTAAAAATGATTTTACAAATCGTAAAAATACACTAGGTGGGATATATATAGTCAGAGACCCTAGGAATGTTATAGACTCTATGTCAAGGCATTTTCAAATAAATCATGATAAAGCTTTAAGTGTTATGCAAAATGAAAATAATTATATTTATGATTTTAAAAAAAAAAATGATTTTAGTGATTATCAATTTATCAGTTCTTGGGAAAAAAATTACCAATCTTGGAAAAATAACAAGCTAATTTCCGTAAAATTTATCAGATACGAAGATCTTTTAAAGGAGACCTTTTTTGTATTTAAAGAAATAGTAGAATTTATAGACAAGCTGACTAATAATAAAAGTGGATTTAGCAGGGAAAAGGCCAAGAACTCAGTAAAAAGTACATCTTTTGAAAATTTGAAAAAAATAGAGGTCAACAATGGTTTTAGCGAATCTATTACTGCTCGTGCAAGCAAAAAAAGTATACCTTTTTTTCATTTGGGTCCCAAAAATGATTGGCAGAAAAATTTTGATAATACATTTATTGAAAAATTAAATGATATTTTTAAAAGAAATTTAAATGAATTGAATTATTGATAATTAAAATTTCTTGAAATAATAATTTACATTCTTTATATTAATTTCGTATTGCGGGCATAGCTCAGTGGTAGAGCGTCTCGTTGCCAACGAGAAGGTCGAGGGTTCGACCCCCTTTGCCCGCTCCATTTTTAAAATATGAGTGATTTATTAAATAAAAAATGTGTACCATGTGAGGGAGGAGTTAAAGCTTTTGATATTTCTGAAATTCATAAATATCAAAAAAAAGTTGATGGCTGGGAGATTATTCAAAACGATAAAAAAGTTTATCTTTTAGAAAAAAAATTTGAATTTAAAAATTTTTTAGAAAGTCAAAAATTTGTCAATGAAGTTGGAAAAGTCTCAGAGGAAGAGGGTCATCATCCAGATATTATTTTTGGATGGGGTTATGCTAAGATTGATATCACCACTCATGCTATAGAGGGCTTATCCGAAAATGATTTTATATTAGCAGCTAAAATTGATAATATAACTAATGCCTAAAATGGCGAGTTTTTGAGAAAACCAAAACAGTATTTGTCTCGTTTGCAAATTTTATTATTTCTTTATCTCTTATTGATCCAGCGGGCTGAACTATTGCACTAGCTCCTGACTGAACTAATTTTTCTATTCCGTCAATAAATGGGAAAAAAGCATCTGATGCAGCTACTATTTCATTTTTGATTTTTGAAAACTTATTCATTTTATTTATTGCAATCTCACAACTGTCTAATCTACTAGGTTGTCCTGAACCAATGCCAATAGTGGATTTATTACTAGCAAGAACGATGGCATTTGATTTTGTGTATCGACAAACATTGAATGCAAATATTAAATTATCAAGCTGTGATTTACTTGGTTGTCTTTTCGAAACAATTCTAAAATCTTTCTTTGAAAAAATCTTTTTATCTTCTGATTGCATAAGTGTAAAATTATCTAAAGAGTTGAATTTCCATAATTCACTAAATGAAATTTTTGAGGAGTCTATCAGTCTAAGATTTTTTTTTGATTTTAATATTTTCAGAGCTTTTTTATCAAAACCATTAGCCACAACTACTTCAAGAAAAATTTTATTTAGCATTAATGCAAGTTTTTGAGTAACTTTATAATTACACGAAACAATACCACCAAATGCACTTATTGGATCGGTCTGTAACGCAGACTCATAACTATCTAAATTATTTTTCAAAGCTGAGACACCACAAGGATTTCCATGTTTAACAATAACTGTACCGATGTTTTTTGGTAATGATTTTGAAATAGTGATTGCAGCCAGAATATCATTGTAATTATTATAACTTAAAGTTTTCCCATGTATTTGCTCTAATTTATTTTTTTTACTTTGAGAATAGAAAGCACCCAATTGGTGAGGATTTTCTCCATACCTAAGATTTTCTATTAAATTAGTGTAAAGAATTTTTCTTTTAGGGAATTTGATATTGTTAAATTTATTTAAATAATTTGAAATTACAGCATCATAATAGGCGGTCTCACTAAAAGCTAAACTAGACATTTTTTCTCTAAATTTTAGAGAAGTACCACCTTTATTTTTTTTTAACTCATTTATAAGTTCTGAATATTGGTCGGTAGAAGTTATTACAGTTACATCATTATAATTTTTGGCAGCAGCTCTGACCATAGTTGGTCCACCAACATCAATATTTTCTATTATTTTTAAATGGTTTTTTGTTTGTTCGATTGTTTTTTCAAATGGATAGAAATTTACTATTACTAAATCAATATTCTCAAAATTATTTTTTTTAATATCACTCAAGTGAGATTTATTATTCCTTTTATTTAAAATTCCACTATGTATTTTTGGGTGTAAAGTTTTGACTCTTCCATTAAGTATTTCCTTAAATCCTGTAAAATCTGAAACATCTAAACATTTGAATTTAAGTTTCTTAATTACTTTAAATGTTCCACCAGAACTAATTATTTTGATATTATTTCTCCTTAATTCTTGCAATAAAGGCTTAAGATTAGATTTGTCAGATAATGATATTAAGGCTGATCTAATTTTTCTCATTATATCTTTTTAATTTCCCATTTAATGTTCTCTTCATTATTGTTTAATATTCCAGATACAAAAATATTTTGGTTCTCAATATATGAATTTTTATTACCGAAGTATAATCCATTATCAATATTAATTTCATAATTATCACAAGTAAATTTCCAACCTTCATTCTCTAATTCTATTAAAATAGATTTATTATCTTGAGTTTTCATTAATTTAATATTTGGTTCTAAATGAAATCGAATATCAAACTTGAAATTATAATTATTTTTTTTTCTAATTATCTTATCATTTCCAACAAATTTCATTTGCTCAGGAAAAAATTCAATATTTCTCTCATGAATTGATTTAAATTTTTTAAAATATCCATCATGAGCAGCATTGATTTTCCAATAATTTTTCTCACATACGGAATTTTTTTGAGTAATTTTTAAACCTGTTTTTAAAATTAACTTATCTTTCTTTTTTGTAAATTTGCATGAAGAATTATCATCAATTATTAAAGTGCTGTGTGCAGCTGAAGATTTTGATATTTCATTAAGATTTTGATAATTTTTTTTGTAATAACCACAATTGGTTATAAGTTTCCTTCCGTTTGAAATTATTTCAAATGAAAGAGCACCCGACTGGTAATCCTGAGTATACTTGGAATTTGGCGAAGAACCTGCATCCATTGCTAGGCAAATTTTCTTATTTTTTAAAATTATGTAACCACCATAGTCTTTATTTTCATTTTTAAATTTATAACCGAGTCTTCTTAAGTAATGATCGAATTCTTGTGTATTAGACTTATTATTACCATTAAACAAAAGATCTACTTTTGTATTTTGTCTCAAGAAAGCATAACTTTGTCCAAAATAATAAATATTTTCTTCTATGTGTTCTGGAACCTCAATTTGAGATTCTTTAAACCATTCTCTAATAATTATGAAATATTTTAAAAAAAATATTAACTGTTTTATGTTCCGCGAGTTTATAAAACCTTTGTTATCTAATGAGGAATTAGTAATTTTTTTTAAAAAATTTAAACCAATATCTAAATAATTTTTCTCAATTTTGTAACATAATCCTGTCAAAATTATTGCAGAGCAACCAATTATTTTATTTTCTAAATTTTTAGAGTTTTTTATTTCGTTTAATAAATGATTTGTTTGTTTTTGAATCATGTGATCAAACATTTTTCTATATTCTTTATCACTTTCGTTATAAGAAAGTTGATGGTTAGATAACCACGAAATTATTCTTTTTGCAGTAATATTAAATTCCCAACTTTCTTTTTCAAATTTATTGTTTTTATTAATCCAATTTAAGATGACTTCTTGAACTGATTTTTTGGAAGATTTTAAATCAAGACTAAAAAACCAAAAAAAATTATTTAATTTTTCAAAATCTTTAGGTTTAATTTGGCTATTCCAAACTGTCTCTAATTCAAAATCTTCAATTTTATATTTCTTATTTTGATATTTGATTATCGATGAAAGTAAGTGAGGGCTCGGTTTGTATATGAATTCATTATCAAAGGTTTTAGAAATTTTTTTTTCGTATAAACTTGAATTCTGATAAATACCTCTAAATTTTTTTTTTATTATTTCCGCAAACTCATTTAAAGTTTCAAAAAATCCATCTATTAGCATTCTACACTTCTTTAAGTGTTTCTATATTCTTTTTAATGTTTCCGTTGTTTTCTTTAAATATTGTAGTTCCTGATACAAGGATATCTGCGCCTGCGTTTATCACATTTTTTGAATTTGAAAAATTTATTCCGCCATCTACTTCAATGTAGTACTTATAATTTTTATCATCTTTAAGTTTTTTTAACAGTTCAATTTTTTTAATAACTTCAGGAATAAATTTTTGCCCTCCAAAACCCGGGTAAACACTCATGACTAAAATCAAATCCACATTTTTTAATTCATTTTCAATTATGTTGACCTCTGTGTTTGGATTCAAAGAAACACCAACCTTTTTTTTTAAACTTTTAATATGTTTAATCGACTCTGCTAAATCTTCAGTGGCTTCAGGATGAATTGTAATAATATCTGCTCCTGCATCTGCAAAATCCTTTATATATTTATGGACAGGCGAAATCATCAAATGTACATCAAATGTTAATTCTGAATACTTTCTGAGAGTCTTGATAACTGGAGGCCCAATAGTTAAATTTGGAACGAAGTGACCATCCATTACATCTACATGTATCATATCTGCCCCTCCATCTTCCAGCCTTTTAATCTCATTACCTAATTGACTGAAGTCAGCAGATAATATTGAAGGAGAAATTTGTATTTTTTTCATAAATTATTAAATTAACTAGTACCAAATTTTAAAATCTAATTTAATTAAAAAATTGGTAAATTTGTCTTGAAATCTCACTTTCTAACGGAAATGATAGCATACCCATTACTGAGTATCCTAAAACCCATGGCATAAAGTAAAATCTTATCATAAAAAAAAACCAAGCAACGTAAAGAGGCACAATTGGTTGTATGATAAAAGATGGAGTTATAGGTTTAAATAAGTTGATCAAAGGATTAGTAAATTTAACAAAGACTCTCATGAAAAAAAATTGAGAATCCTCTCTTTGAAAAATATTCATTGCAACCCTTCCAATCAAAGTCCACATGATTACTCCAAGAATATAGTCAATTATATATACTAAAGGATGGAAGTTAGCCGACATTAAGAAATTTATATTGGAAAAAACTAGAAATTAAAAGGGGCGAAATTAATCGCCCCTTAAAAGATTATTTAGTGTTGTTTGCCAAGGATCGATTTACCTGCTGGTACACGAACCTCATCAACCATTCTCTGTGTTGCAGCGTTTGGTGCTTGAGTCATTAAACTGACTACAACCATAGCTACTAAGCTGACAGCTGAACCAAAGATACCAAATGTTAACTGAGTAATACCTAAGAATCCACTTCCGCCTGTTCTTACCCAAACTAGGTAAGCAGCACCAGAAACTAATCCTAAGAACATACCAGCTATAGCACCTTCTTTGTTAGCTCTCTTCCACCATACACCAAGTACAAGTGGGAAGAATAATCCTGACATCGCAAAGTCAAAAGCCCAGATGACTGAACCTAAAATACCTTGGATCTCAAGAGCTGCGATTGTTGCTCCTGCAAAACCAATTACTACAAGTAATACCCTTGCAACAACTAGTCTCTTCGCAGTCTCAGCTTTTGGATCGATGATCTTATAGTAAACATCGTGTGAGATTGCGTTTGCAATTGCTAAAATCAAACCATCAGCTGTCGACATGGCAGCGGCCATACCTCCAGCAGCAACCAGACCTGAGATTACATATGGTAATCCAGCTATTTCTGGCGTTGCTAACACTACGGCTTTACCACCCATGAAAAACTCATTTAACTCAAGAGTTCCATTTCCGTTAAAGTCGCTTACAAACATTAAGTTTGCTTGGTTCCAGTTTTGATACCAATCTATCGCTTGAACTTCAGCTATTGATTTACCGATAATACCTGTTGGTAGTGACGGATCAATCAATGACAACTTAGATAGTGTCGCTAACATCGGAGCAGAAGAATAAAGCAGGAAGATAAAGAATAATGACCAACCTACTGATTTTCTAGCTGCTTTTACACTTGGAGTAGTAAAATATCTCATCATAACGTGAGGCAATGAAGCTGTTCCCATCATCATCGCTAACGCTAATGAAATAAATGCCCAAGGTGTTGCGTTCACCGCTGAGTGAGCTTTAGTTATTCCAGCCAAACCTTTTGGCACTTCTTTTAGATTTTCAGCAGAGTTTTTAACAAAACCAAACTGAGCCTCTAATTCAGCTATTCTAGAAACTTCATCAGCTAACATAAAGTGAGGGAAGAAACCCGCACCCATTTTGTTACTGATCCAGAATACTGGTAATAAGTAAGCTATGATAAGTACGATATATTGTGCTACCTGTGTCCAAGTTACTCCTCTCATACCACCAAGCATTGAACAAAGTAAGATACTTATAAGTCCAACGTATACAGCGTATTGGAATGGAATATCAAGTGCAACAGATGCAATTGTACCTGTGGCGTTAATTTGTGCAGTCACGTAAGTAAATGAAGCAACAGTTAATACTACTACCGCCATAAATCTACTTAAATTACCACCGTATCTTGTACCAATAAAATCTGGAACTGTGTAACAGCCAAATTTTCTTAGGTAAGGTGCTAAAAGTGATGCAACTAATACATATCCACCAGTCCAACCTACAAGTAATGCCATATAACCGTAACCCTTAAAGTAAATACCACCTGCCATTGCAACGAATGATGCACCAGACATCCAGTCTGCTGCTGTCGCCATTCCGTTGAACACGGTTGGTACTTGTCTTCCTGCTACGTAATACGCATCAGCTTGAGCTGTACGCGATAGATAACCAATTATAGCATAGATGGCTACTGTGAAGGCAACGAAACAAATACCAATTGTTTTCGCTGTCATACCCATCTGCTCGGCAATTGACATAATGATTATGAAAGCTAAAAAACCACCTGTATAGATTCCATAAACCTTAGGTAAATTGTCTATAAAATTACCTTTAATCATTAGTCATCTCCTCTTTCACTGAAGCCGAACTCTTCATCAATTTTTTCTTGTCTATTCGCAAACCAGAAAATTAGTATTACGAAAATTCCAAGAGAACCTTGACATGTGAACCAATAAGTTAACGGATAACCAAATGGTCCCGTAACTTCGTTCATTTCAGCCCCGAATAGGAAGATGCCAATCGAGAAAACAAACCAAATCGCTAACGTCATCATTAGCAAACCCTTGGATTTTTCCCAATGTTGTTCTTGTTTTGACATTTATACCTCTCTCTTTTTAGTTATAACTGGCCAAAACCATAACCATTATCAAATAGAATTAAAGTGTTAAAATTGGTAAATTTGCTAGCGTTTTCTAGTTATAAGTGTCAAAAATAGGGTTTTTTATGGGGAAATATAAATTAACGTGGAGAGACCTAACTTGGCATGATTTTAAGACTTATCTTTTCGCCATGTTTAAAGCTTTCATCCCTAAAGGGAAAATTAGCAACCTAGATGAACTTGAAACTTTTATACAAACAAAATCTGCTTGGGTAAGCCAGGTTACTCTTTATGGCTACCTTAAAACAAGGATGGGAACCAGGTATGTTCTTCATTTCGAAAATGATACATTTATGGATTCAGTAAACCTTGCTAAGTGGAATATTTATGCAGTTGCTCTTCAAGATCTCACATTATTTACGTTTTCAAAATTGAAAGCAAATTTTAATTATCAAGAAACTGAAAAAGCAAAAGAAATTTTTTTAAAAATTTTGGATGATGAAATTTCAAATAAAATGCCAATTGACATTATAGAAAAAGCAAAAAAAAGTTTTGATGAAAGGTTACAGAATATTGATTGGGGTAACCATCATATTGATCTACCCTTTAACCCCAGCGCTTTATCATTATTTGAGTGGGCACCAATCGCAGAAGATTTAAAAAGTTTAGATCGTAAAATAGTTCTTAACTCTGTAATTCTAAAATGGGATGTTGTAAAAAAAGAGTTTAATGAAAGAATAAAATTTTAACTATTTTTTCTATTTTCTACCAAACTATCCACTACACTAGGATCAGCAAGAGTAGTTGTATCACCTAGTTGTCCATGTTCGTTTGCTGCAATTTTTCTTAAAATTCTTCTCATAATTTTTCCAGATCTTGTTTTTGGAAGTCCAGGTGTAAAATGAATTAGATCAGGTGTCGCCAAAGGTCCTATTTGTTTTCTCACCCAAAGTTTAAGTTCTCTATCTAAATCGCCCGTCTCACTTTCGCCTGCGTTGAGGGTGACATAACAGTACAAACCATTACCCTTAATATCATGAGGATATCCAACTACTGCAGCTTCAGCTACTTTTGGGTGGGCAACAAAGGCACTTTCAATTTCAGCAGTACCTAAATTGTGACCAGATACAATAATTACATCATCCACTCTGCCGGTTATCCAATAATAACCATCTTTGTCTCTTTTACATCCGTCTCCAGTAAAATATTTTCCATCGAACTGTGAAAAATATGTATCAATAAATCTTTGATGATCACCATATACTGTTCTCATTTGACCTGGCCAAGACTGAGCTATGCAAAGTCTACCTTCACCTTCACCTTTTATTTCTTTTCCATCTTTATTTACTAGAACTGGTTTGATTCCATAAAAAGGTTTTGTTGCTGAACCAGGCTTAAGCGGGATCGCACCAGTTTGTGGTGCTATAAGAATTCCTCCCGTCTCTGTCTGCCACCAGGTATCGACTATAGGACATTTAGAATTTCCAACAACATTATAATACCACATCCATGCCTCTGGATTAATGGGTTCTCCAACAGTTCCCAATAATTTTAACGATTTTCTGGAAGTTTTATTAACTGGGCCATCACCTTCTCTCATCAAGGCTCTTATAGCTGTTGGCGCTGTATAAAAAGTATTTACTTTGTATTTATCTACAATCTGCCACCACCTTGAACTATCAGGGTAATTTGGAACACCTTCAAACATAATAGTGGTTGCACCATTAGCTAACGGTCCATAAATTATATAACTATGACCAGTTACCCATCCAATATCTGCCGTACACCAATAAATGTCATTTGGTTTATAATTGAAAATATATTGATGAGTCATAGAAGCATAAACCATATATCCACCAGTGGTATGTAATACTCCTTTAGGTTTTCCAGTTGATCCAGAGGTATAAAGAATAAATAGAGGATCTTCCGCACTCATTTCTTCAGGTTCACAATGACTTGGGACATCTTTAATTAAATCGTGATACCAAACATCTCGACCTTGTTCCCAATAAACATAATTACCAGTTCTCCTGACTACAATACATTTTTTTACATCCGGGCAATTAGATAAAGCTTCATCAGTCGTAGCTTTCAAAGGAATAGTCTTGCCTCCTCTCACTCCTTCATCTGCAGTAATTATAAATTCTGATTTACAATCATTAACTCTTCCAGAAATCGACTCTGCTGAGAACCCACCAAAAATTATTGAGTGGATGGCACCTATCCTTGCACAAGCTAACATCAGTATTGCTAATTCAGGTATCATTGTCAGATAAATAGTTACACGATCACCTTTTTTTATCCCCAGTTTTTTTAGACCATTAGCTGCTTTTGAAACTTTTTGATGTAATTGTTTGTAAGAAATTTTTTGAGTATCTTTAGGGTCATCCCCTACCCATATAATTGCAGTTTTATCTTTTTTATCTTTTAAATGACGATCTATACAATTAGCTGAGGCGTTTAAGGTACCATCTTCAAACCATTTAATTCTTACTTCGTCTTTACTATATTTGACATCTTTAATTTTTTTGTAAGGTTTAATCCAAGTAATTCTTTTTCCCTCTTTTTTCCAAAAAGCATTATTATTTTTAATAGATTCAGAATATTTTTTTTGATATTGAGCTTTATTTGCTAAACTTCTTTTTACCCACTCAGGTTTAGTTTTAATAACTTGATCGTTGGATAATGTTTTATCAATATCTTTCTTTTTAGATCTTTTGGTTGTAGATCTTTTAGTTTTTGAGGCTCTTTTTATTTTTCCTCTTTTTTTTGAAGATTTTTTTTTCTTTGTCTTTTTGTTTTTTTTCTTTTTTGATTTCTTTTTTTTTGGCATATCTCTTAATATTTACTCATTTTATTTAAAATCTTCCAGCTTTTAGAGTCAATAGGCATTACAGATAATCTACTTTGTTTAATTAAAGATAAATGGCTTAAATCCTTGTTTTTTTTAATTTCTTCTAAAGAGACAGGATTATCCAGTCTTTTCAAAAATTTAACAGTCACCGCTACAAATCTTCCTGATTTATCTGTCTTATCAATGTAATATTCTCTCACAACCTCTACTATTCCAACAATTTCTTTTCCAATATTTGAGTGATAAAAAAAACATTGATCACCCTTTTTCATAGTTTTTAAATTCTTTGCTGCTTGATAGTTTCTTACACCATCCCAGGGTGCTCCTTTTTCACCAGCTTTTTTTTGTTGATCAATTGACCAAACATCAGGTTCGGATTTAAGTAACCAATATTGCATTATAATTTTACACCTGCTCCTTTTAAAAAATTTGCTTTTTCATCTAATGCCCATCGGGGTTTTGCTGGGTAATTTAGATCATTGAATTGATTTAATTTAAATTTTTCTAAGCCTACTATCCCTATCATTGCAGCATTATCACCACAGAGTTCTATTGGAGGAAATATACTTTCATAATTTTTTTCTTTACATAGATCAATTAACATGGACCTAATTTTCTTGTTAGCAGCAACACCACCAGCAACAACAAAAATTTTTTTTTTTATATTATTTTTTTTTTCAAATTCTAAAAATGCAATTTTGGTTTTCTTATACAGAATTTCTATTATTGTTTTTTGAAAAGAGGCTGCTAAATCAAATTTATCTTGTTCTGTTTTTATTTTTTTTGATATTTTTAACACTGCAGTCTTCAAGCCTGCAAATGACAAGTTGCAACCCCCTCTATTAATAATTGGTTTTGGTAACTCATATCTTTCAGGGTTTCCCTTGTCAGCAAAAACTTCAATTTTGGGTCCGCCGGGAAATTCTATTCCTAATAATTTTGCAGTTTTATCAAATGCTTCACCTAAAGCATCATCTATGGTCGTGCCCAATCTTTTATAATTTCCGAGTCCTTGAACTTTTAAAAACTGTGAATGTCCACCTGAAATCAATAAAAATAAATATGGGTAATTTAATCCTGAATTTATTCTTGGGCTTAAAGCATGACCTTCTAAATGATTAACTGCAATAAATGGTTTCTTAATTAAATTAGCAAAAGTTTTACCAAAACTTAATCCAACTGATAAACACACAACTAATCCTGGTCCAGCAGTTGCAGCAACTGCATCTATCTCGTCTATTTTTTTTCCACTTTCATCTAAAGCCTTTTGAACAATCCAATCAATTTTCTCTAAATGTGATCTAGCAGCAAGTTCAGGAACAACTCCACCGAATTCTTTATGTACCTCTGTTTGGCTAGAAATAATATTAGAGAGAATTATTGGTATTCCTTGCTCATTTTCTGAGATTAAAGATGCTGCAGTTTCATCACAGCTAGTTTCTATTCCAAGAATTAAGGGTTTTTTATTCATTCAAATAGTTTTTAATAATTGTACAATCCCAATACAAGTAAGAAATAATTTTTTTATGAGAAAGAAAATAAAGATTGGATCTCGAGGAAGCAAGTTAGCATTATTATATGCTCAAAAAGTAAAAGACAAAATTATTGAGGTAACCAATTTTGTTGATGAAGATGTGTTTATTGAAAAAATTTCAACCAAAGGAGATGAGATACAAGATATGAGATTATCTGAAGTTGGTGGGAAAGGTTTGTTTTCAAGTAGTATTGAACAAGAGCTTCAAAAAAATAATATTGATATTGCAGTCCATGCACTTAAAGACATGCCAGCAATTGAGACAAAGGGTCTTTTAACAGATACATTTCTCGAAAGAACTGATGCGAGAGAGATTGTAATAATTAATGGAGATAAAAAATTTAAGGATTTAAAACAGAATGCAGTTATTGGAACATCCTCTTATAGACGCCAGTTTCAAATAAAAAAAATTAGGTCTGATTTTAATTGTAAACTTATAAGGGGAAATGTTGACACTAGAATAAAAAAATTAATGAATGGTGAGTATGATGCAATAATTTTGTCTTATGCTGGAATAAAGCACTTGAAATTAGAAGATAAAATTTCACAAATTTTTTCTATTGAGGAAATAATTCCAAGTGCAGGACAAGGTATAATTGCTATACAGTGTAGAGAAAATGATAAAGATATGATTTCAATGTTAAAAAAAATTAATCATAAAGAGACTTATAAAAGAGCACATGCAGAAAGAAATATTTTAAAAATTTTAGAAGGAGATTGTGAAACAGCCGTTGGTATTCATTCTAAAATAGATGAAAACAAAATTACAGTGGAAGCTGAACTTTTTTCATTAGATGGTTCAAAAAGATTTTATGAAAAAAAATCCGACAAATTAGAAAATTTTAAAGAACTCGGAAATGAGATAGGTCAAATTTTAAAAACAAAATCAAAAAATTCTTATAAAAGATAAAATGCATATTCTATTAACCAGACCTCTAGAAGATTGTTCTGAAATGATAATTAAGTTCCAGTCTCTTGGTCATAAGGTTTCACATTTACCTTTATTATCTATTAAAAAGATTCTTCATGAAAAAATAGATCTTTCTGAATTTAGAGGTATTGTATTTACAAGTTCTAATGCTGTGAAATTTTTAGAATTAAACAGGTTAGATAAAAAAATAAAATGTTTTTGCGTTGGAAATTCAACTGAAAAAGAAGCGAGAGGTCATGGTTTTTCTAATACAATTGCAGCAGAAGGAAACGTTCTAAATTTAAAAGAATTGATATTACAGAATTTTGATAAAACAGAGGGTAAATTAATTTATGTAAGTGGAGAAAACATCTCAGTAGATCTTGATAATCAGCTCCAAAATGAGGGATATGACGTTAAAAGATTGATAAACTATGAATCTGTACATAATGAAAAATTTGATAATGATTTTATTAATAAGTTGAAGCTCGATATGCCCGATATGGTTTACGTTTATTCACAAAATAGCGCATCGAGTTTTTTAAAGTTTATAAAATTTAATCAATTAGAAAGTCTTTGGATGAGTACCAATTTGATGTGTATAGGTGAAAAAACATCAGCTAAACTAAATGAAATTAAGTGGAAAAAGATATTTCTTTTTAATCCTGGAGAAGAGGAATTTTTGTTATATAAAATTTAACTATGGAAATAATAAATAATTTTTCTGAGGTCTTTTTATCAGTCTGGAACAAAGGGATATTGGGAGTAGATATTTTTCAGATATTAATTGGTATTGGAATATTTTTAATCTTTTTAATTTTTAGAGGACTAATTAGTAAACTTATTATTAAAAAATTAGAGATAATTTCTAAAAGAACTACCAATAAATTAGATGATACTTTTGTATCTGCAATGATTGGGCCAGCAAGATTCTTACCTATTGTTTTAGGTTTTTTTATAGCAAGTTATTACATGACCTTTTCTATTGAAGGCAGAGAAGTTGTTGACACAATTAATAGAACTTTAATAACAATTTTAATTTTTTGGGTGATACATCAAATTATTGAACCTGTGTCTTATATTTTAAGTGGACTTGATAAAATTTTAACAAGAGAGTTAATTGGTTGGATAATTAAATCTTTAAAAATACTTATTTTTATTTTAGGTCTAGCCGCAGTATTAGAACTGTGGGGAATAAAAATAGGACCTATTATTGCTGGTCTTGGTTTATTTGGTGTTGCAGTAGCCCTAGGTGCTCAAGATTTATTTAAAAATTTGATTTCAGGTATTTTAGTTTTAGTTGAAAAAAGATTTAAAATAGGTGATTGGATATTGGTAGAGGGAATTATAGAGGGGATAGTTGAAAAAATTGGATTTAGATCAACAACAATTAGAAAGTTTGATAAATCACTAGCAATAATTCCTAATTTTCAATTTGCTGAAAATGCAGTTGTAAATGTTAGTGAAACATCTAATTGGTTAATCAGTTGGATTATAACTCTCCAATATGACACAACGGTTGATCAATTAAAAACTATAAGAAATGAAATTGAGGATCACATTCAAAAAAGCGAAGACTTTAATACAAGTATAGGAATTGCAGTGAGAGTTGACAAATTTTCAGATAGTTCAATTGATATGTATGTTCGTTGTTTTACTAAATCAGACAGTTGGAATGAGTGGTTATCAGTAAAAGAGAAATTAGCGATTGAAATAAAAAAGATTGTTGAAAAAAACAAAGCATCTTTTGCATTCCCGAGTTCCTCTATCTATATAGAAAAAAAATGATAGCCATTTTTTATTTAGCTTTACAAATATTAAAGCTTTATTCCTATGTTGTAATAGCGAATGTAATAGTGAGTTGGTTAGTTGCCTTTAATGTTTTAAATACACAAAACAGACTTGTTTATTCAATTTTAGAATTAACTTATCGTTTAACGGATCCTATACTTAATAAAATTAGACGTTTTTTACCTAATTTAGGATCCTTAGATATCTCACCAATTATATTACTTCTATTGATTTGGTTTATAGAAATGTGTATGAAGCTCTACATCGCACCATTAATATTTTAATACTTATGATTTTAATTGACGGAAAAAAAGCAGCAGCTGAATTAAGAGAGGAACTTAAACAAGAAGTAACTGAATTAAAAAATAAATATAATAAAGTTCCAGGATTAACAGTTATTTTGATTGGAGATCTTACACCAAGTCAAATATACGTAAGGAACAAAGAGAAATCAGCAAAAGAGGTCGGCTTAAAGTCAGATGTAATTAAGTATCCAGACTCAGTTGAAGAAAAAGTTATTTTAGAAAAGATAGATGAATTAAATAAGGATAAAAGCGTTTCAGGTATTTTAGTTCAATTACCTTTACCAAAACATATAGATAAACAAAAAATTATTGAGGCTATTCATCCATCTAAAGACGTTGATGGATTTCATCCTATGAATGTTGGTAATCTTTCTTCAGGTTATGAAAGTTCTGTGCCATGCACTCCTTTGGGATGTTATCTTTTGATTAAAAAAATTGAGCCAAACTTAAGTGGGAAAAAAGCAGTTGTGGTTGGAAGATCGAATCTTAATGGAAAACCAATGACTCAACTTCTCTTAAAAGAAAATTGTACTGTCACTATTACCCACTCAAAAACACAAGATCTCAAGGCTGAATGTTTAGAAGCAGATATTATTATTGCTGCAGTAGGTATTCCTGAACTTGTTAAAGGAGATTGGGTTAAAAAAGATACTATCGTAATTGATGTTGGAATCAATAAAACAGATAAAGGCATAGTTGGTGATGTTGCATTCGATGAAGTTTCAAAAAATGCTAAAGCTTTAACACCGGTTCCAGGTGGAGTTGGACCAATGACCATTGCTTGTTTGTTAAAAAATACTGTAGAGTGTTTCAAAAGATCGCAACTTTAAAGTTACAACTCAATTGATTTTTTGGTACTTTAATATTGTGAAGAAACCTAGATATCCTTATAGAATTGCAATTATTTTTTTAATTTTAACGGTCCCTACCATCGGAGCAACCCAATTGGGATGGTACTTATATGATCAACAAACAGGGTTCGATTATGGTATGATAGTAGGTACATTTTCGGTTATATACGCAGCATGGTTAATGTACGAAAAAAATTGGAGAGAAGAGGATGAAGACTGAATAATGGAAAAATTAATTTTTTTTGGACTGGTAATTCCTATTTTATTTTTTGTTTTATATTTAGGTACGAGAGCTATCATGAGTGGCGTAAGTGCAAAACAAGCTAACCAAGCCAAAAAAGAAGAGAATGAAATAAATGATAACATCGAGGAGCCAAACACTAATAAATCTTTAAGTGAGGAGTTAGAAAAACTTAATGCGTTAAAGGAAAGTGGTGCATTGACTCAAGATGAATTTGAAAAAGCAAAAAATAAGTTATTAGACAGTTAAATAATCAATTAGTTTTTGTAAGTAATAATATAGTCGCTCCAGCTATAAATGTTAAGACTCCTAAAATTTCAATAAAAGTTATTTTTTCTTTAAAAAGATATTTTGAAGATACATAGCTAAAGAAAATTTCAATTTGACCCAAGGCCCTTACAAAAGATGCTTGTATTAAAGTAAAAGCAAAAAACCATGACAATGTAGCTAAAAAACCAGATAATCCTGCTAAAAAAATTTCAAATTTATTTTCAAGAAACTTTTTAAATTCTGATCTTTCAAAGATTACAAGATAAATGGTAATTACCGCCGTTTGAATAATTAAGGCAAAGAAAACAGTCATAAATGCCTTATCAAAATTTGAAGAAAAATTTTCTAGTGATAAGGCGGCTGCTCTAAAATAAACAACACTGAGACCTAAAAGAAGACCTGCAGCTAATCCAATTAGTGTAACTTTTGAAAAAAAGTTTTTAAAAAATAACCTTAAATCTTTTATGGAAATCATAATAACACCAATTGTAGCTATAATTATTCCAAATATTCCAAATAAATTTAGTTTATCTTTCAATATTATATATTCAAAAATAGCAATTTGAATTACTTCTGTTTTACTTAAGGATGTACCAACTACGAAATTTGAAAATCTAAAGAGATACAATAACGTTAATGTAAAAGTTATTTGAATAACAGACCCTAGAAAAGTATAGTAAAAAAAATTAGATTGATTTAAAACTGTTGAAATAATATCAAAATTTCCAAAATTAAAAAAAAACACTATTAATGCAAAAGGTAATGCAAATGCAAATCTTACGTAAGTTGAAGCGACTATTGAAAGATTTTTATTTAATTTTTTTTGTAATGACGTTCTTAAATTTTGAAAAAAAGCTGCTAGAACTGCAAAAATTGCCCAAATCATAAGATCTAAATTAATTCAAATTTTTAACACAAAAAAAAATATCTGTATTTAAAAGTTATTTATTCTCCATTAACCACAGATTATCGTTTGCTAAAAGATAAATTTTTCCATTTACAGGGTGAACTTGTATATCTCTAATTCTTCCAATTTTACCTTTAAAAATTATTTCTTCCTTAACTTCTTTGGTATTTTTAAAAATTAGTTTCCTAATAGATTTATCTTTTAATGAAGTTATTAGTGCATGCCCATTCCATTCTTTAAATTCTTTACCTTTGTAAATGGTAATGGCACTTGTGGCGATTGATGGAACCCAATAATGTATAGCTTTAGTAAATCCAGGTTTCCATTTTGGACCAATTTTGGTACCTGAATAGTTTGTTCCACCCCATCCAAGTATTTTCCAACCATAATTCTCACCTTTTTTAACTTCTCCAAACCAATCACCACCTTTTGCTCCATGGTTACTCATGTAAATTTTTCCATCAAATGGTGATAAAGTTAATCCTTGAGGATTCCTTACACCGATTTGATAAATTTCAGGTAACCAATTAGACTTTCCTTCATATTTAGGATTATCTTCAGGAATACCACCATCTAAATAAATTCTTATAATACTACCAGGATGCTTAGATGGGTCTTGTGCAATCATACCTTTCCCTCTTTCTCCCGCAGACGCAAAAAGATAGTCATCTTTAATCGCGAGCCTTGATCCAAAATGATAACCCGAGTCTATTGGTGGATTTGCCTGAAAAATATTTTTAAAATTTAAATATTGATTATTAAATTTTGATTTTGCAATAGAAGTGCTTGTTTTCCTATTTCCTCTATTTTCTGAATAAGATACATATATATAATTACTATGATAAAGTATATCAAGTAAACCACCTTGACCATGTTCAAGAATATTTAAATTATGTTCTAAACTAGTAATCTTTTTTGACTTGATATTAAATAATTTTATTGATCCGTTTTTTTCAGTAATAATTAAATTATTTTCATCAACAAAAGTTGATCCCCAAGGATCCTTTAAGTTTACTAGTTTTTGAAATTCATAATTTGAGTAAGAAATGTTTGGAAAAAAAAGTATAAAAAAAAATAATATGAAAAATCTTTTCATATTAATTAGAATACTACTTCAAAACCTTCAAAGTCTGGTGGGCCTAAATACAAATCCCTATGCTGAGCAGCATTTTTATGGGCAAGTCTAAAAGCCTCGGATTTTGTCCAATTTATAAAATCTTCTTTTGAATCCCATGTGCTATGAGATGAATACAAAGAATATTCTTCATTTGTATCACCTTTTATTAAATTAAAATTTTTGAAACCTTTCACTCCATCAAGATGTGTATCTCTATTTTTCCAAACATCTTCAAATTCTCTCTCTTTACCCAAAACAATTTTAAATCTATTCATTGCAATAAACATAATTTCTTAAGATAACTTTGATCTCCCTCCGTCCACTGCTATAATCTGTCCAGTAACCCAAGAGCTATCATCTGAGATAAGAAATTTAGCTAAAGAAGCAGAATCTTTACCTTCTCCTAATCTTTTTAAGGGATGAGCTTTAGCAATTCCTTCTGCTAGAGCTTTATTTTTCAACATAGGTTCGGCGATTTTAGAATTTGTTAAACTTGGTGCAATACAATTTACTCTGATGTGTGGAGCGAATTCAGCAGCTAAAGAAACCGTCAATCCTTCAACAGCAGCTTTTGTGGATGCAATTATTGCATGATTTGTAAAACCTCTTTGCGCAGCAACTGTAGAAAATAAAACTACTGAGCCTTTATTTTTTTTTAAACTATCTTGATAGCCTTTTATAATCTCAACTGCTGAATAAAGATTTAATTTCATACATTTATTAAAATCTTGTTCATTTACCATTCTTAAAGGTTTTAAATCAATTGAACCCACACAATATGCGATACCTTTTACGTCAGAAATATCATTTTTAACTTTCTCGATAAATCCATCTTGCAAAACATCAGCTATTGTAAATGTACAACCTAATTTTTCAGAAATATTTTTAGTTTCACTTTCATTTCTACCTACTAAATGAACTGAATTTCCCGAGTTTACTAATTGTTCAGCTAAACTAGAACCGATTGATCCTGTCGCACCAAAAATAAGATATTTTTCTGACATAAAAAATTTTATTAGTTATATTTAATTATGAAGTTATTTTTTATACTGGGTAATCAATTATTTCCATCAAAATACTTGGACCGCTTCAAAAAAGACCACCTATTTTTTATGGCAGAAGATTACCAATTATGTACTTATGAAAAACATCATAAAAACAAAATCCTTCTCTTTTTATCATCGATGCGCTCGCATGCAGAAACTCTTAGAAAAGATAAGTTTAAATTAGAGTATTTTAAAATTGAAGATAAAGAATTTAAAGACGACTATTTAAAAAAATTAAAAAAAATAATTAATTCAAAAAAAATAAAAGAGATTTCTAGTTTTGAAGTTGAGGATAAATTTTTTGAAAAAAAAATTGATCAATTCATTAAAAAAGAAAAAATTAAATGGAACATTGTCCAAACTCCGATGTTTTTAAATTCCAGAAATGAATTTAAACAATATTTATCTAAATCAAAAAAACCTTTCATGGCAACTTTTTATAAGGAGGTGAGAAAAAAATCTGGAATATTGATGGGTTCCGATGGAAATCCTATTGGAGGCAAATGGAGTTTTGATGAGGATAATAGAAATAAATTACCCAAAAACATCTCTATTCCAAAATTTCCAAAAATAAATGAAACTAATCATACTAAAAAATTAAAACCTATTATTGAAAAACTATTTAAAGATCATCCAGGAACAACCAAAAATTTTTGGCTTGCTACAGAATATAATGATGTGGTCAAATTATTAAATTTTTTCATTAAAGAAAAATCTAACTTATTTGGTGATTATGAAGATGCAGTTGATCAAAAAGATAATATTTTATTTCACAGTGCTTTAAGTCCTTATATTAACTTAGGTTTAATCACACCTGAATTTATTATCAAAAAAGTTTTAGATTTCCATAAAAGTAAAAAAATTAAATTAAATTCTCTAGAAGGTTATGTGCGTCAGGTTATAGGATGGAGAGAATTTATGAGAGGAATTTATCAAAGTTATTCAAATGAAATGGAAACTGGAAACTTTTTCAAACAAAATCGTAAAATGAAAAAGTCATGGTATGAAGGTACAACTGGTTTACCTCCACTAGATTATGCAATTAAAAATGCTTTAAACCATGGATGGTCTCATCATATTGAAAGATTAATGATTTTATCTAACATCATGAATCTTTGTGAAATAAAACCTACCATTGTTTACAAATGGTTTATGGAAATGTTTGTAGACTCTTCTGATTGGGTAATGGTGCCTAATGTTTATGGTATGGGATTATTTAGCGATGGAGGAATATTTGCTACGAAACCATATATCTGTGGATCAAGTTACTTTATGAAAATGATGGATTTTAAAAAAGGTGATTGGTGCAACATAATGGATGGATTGTATTGGAGGTTTATAGATAGAAATAGAAAATTTTTTTTGAAAAACCCTAGGTTATCTATGATGGTTAGAATTTTCGATAAAATGAAAAGTGATAGAAAAAAATTAATTCTTCCTGCTGCAGAAAAATTTATTAAACAAAACACAATTTAGTGAAAAAAGAAAATCTTCCCTCTAAAATCTGTATTATTTGTAAAAAACCTTTTACTTGGCGAAAAAAATGGAAGTTAAATTGGGAAAGAGTTAAGTATTGCTCAAAGAGATGTTCTAGCAAAAAAATATGAACTTAGATAAATATAAATGGAAAAGTAGAGTCTTACTTGTTTCTACACCAAATTATAAAGATAGAATTTATCTAGAGACGAAAAAAATATATCAAGATAAAATAAAAGATTTTCATAAAAGATATGTAAAATTAATTTGTAGAATTAATAAGAGAGAAAGATCTTCTATTAATCTAATTGGTTTTGATGGAAAATCTAAAAAGATAATGGATAAACTTAATTATAAAATAGTGCTTAAAATTATTGACAAAATGCCACTAAGTAAAAAATCTAGACCTATAAATTTATCACTTTATTCAGATTATAATCCTAAAACCACTACTCAAGGTTTGGGATTTAAAAACAAGGAAAAAGCTCTTTACACAATTAAAACCATTAAAAATCGTTCAATTAAGTATCAGGTGAATGTCATCGCAACCATGCTAGGAAGAGCAAAGAACCATCCTAATAAAACTAGGGATATGGAGGATGCTATAAAAATATTTGGTGATTGGATGAAAAAATATAAAAGTAAAAAAAATGAAAATTGAAATAAATAAATACTTAAAAAAAATTGTACTTTTATTTTTTCTACTTATCCCAAACGGTCTATATGCTGATTTTTTTGAGGATATTACAAACCAAATTGTTGATAATCCCAAAAGACTTAGTTATGGAGTTTCTGTAACGGACGTAAACCAAGATGGAAATTTTGATTTTGTAGTCACAGGTTTTGGTTATCTTAATCTAGCTTTATCTTACAAAGACGGAAAATTAATTAATATTGTAAATCAAAAAAAGTTTACTGATGAGTTTAGAAGAACAATTGGTGTAGCAGCATGTGATATAGATAAAGATGGATACGAAGAAATATATTTTCTTAACACTGATACTTATAGTGGTACAAAAAAATATTCAGATAGATTTATAGATTTAGAAAAAGATGAATATATAGATTTATTTGAAATCGACAAAAACCAGAGAGACCTTAATTTGACTGCTGGCAGGTCAGTTGTTTGTGTCGATAGAAAAGGTGATGGAAATTACGGGGTTTATGTTGCTAATTATGGAGGACCAACAAGGTTTTATGAATATACTGATGACATAATAGTCGATAAATCTGCACAACTTAATCTTGCAAAGATTACAGGTGGTCGATCAGTCGTAGCTGGACATATTATTTCTGACAAGATTGATGTGTTCGCCGCTAATGAGAGAGGAGCAAATTTTTTATATAAAAATAATGACGGTAAATTCTTAGATGTCGCGAACGAATATAGAGTACAAGACATCCTTCAAAATGGTAGAGGAACTGCTTTAACCGATATTTATTATAGAGGACGATTAGATATTTTAAATGGAAATTGGGGAGGATTTCACAGAGCTTATGTACTTAAGGGTAATATTTTCGAAGATATAGCCAAACCACCTTTTGATGAGCCATCGAGAATAAGAACCGTCATTTCAGCTGATTTGGATAATGATGGTTACGACGAAGTATTCATGAATAATATCGGTGAACCAAACAAACTTTTTAAAATTTTAGATGATGGTTTGATAGAACAAATACCATTAGAGGTTGGCTTAGAGCCAAATGGATATGGAACTGGCGCAGCAGTTGCTGATATAGATAATGATGGTGTGCTAGAGTTGTTAGTTTCTCATGGGGAAAGTTTTGATCAGCCATTGTCGATGTATAAAGCAAAAGTAAACCCAAAAAATAAATACTTAAGAATTAAACCTTTAAATAAATATGGTGCTCCTGCAAGAGGAGCAACAGTTACATTAATTTCTAATTTAAGAAAACATTCTAAAACAATTGACTCTGGATCTGGTTATCTTTGCCAGATGGAGCCAGTGGCTCATTTTGGAATTAGAAAAAATGAAAAAAATATAAAAGTTCAGGTTAAATGGACAAATGGTAAAACAGAAACAATTTCTGTTAAAAAATTAAATAAAACAATTACCTTGAATCAATCAAACTAATTTAAAGGTTGAAGAACTCTATTTATAAAATGGATTACACCATTTGAAGCTTCAATATCAGCTGTTACAACTTCAGCTTCATTTATATAAACTATACCATTAACTTTTTTGATTGTTATTTCTTCACCATTAATTGCCTTAAGTTTTATTTCACCATCTATTTCCGAAGAAGTTATTTTTTTTGAAAAAACGTGTCTTCCTAAAATATTTACTAGCTTTTGTTTATTCTCTTCTCTTAATAGGCCATAATATGTTTGTGCGCTAATTGCAGCAAATGCATCATCTAATGGTGCAAAAACTGTAAATGGTCCGTTACCTTCTAAATTTTTATTTAATCCTGACTTAGTAAGAGTTTCGTTCAATTTGGTAAATTTGCCAGTCTCATTAAGTTTATTAATTATATTTGCAGATGTAATTGTTGGTATTAAAATTATTACCAATAGAGAGATTATTGAAAAAATTTTTTTCATAAGAAATAAATATATAAAAATTAATAATTTAAAAAGTTAATTTGGTGCGACAAATATTAAATAAAAACTGCAAATTTTCAATATTTAATACTAGAAAATGATATCTATTAATTTACACTAAATTAGTTATTGAAAAAATTCTAATTGTAAATAAATGAAATTTGTAAAAAGTATTATTAAGTTTTCAGTTATTCTTGGTTTAGTTTTGTCTTTTTCAAATATTTCAAGCTCATCAGAAAAAAATTATTATAAAGATTTGATAACTGATTGGTCGAGAATATTCCCTGATAAAAATAGAAACGCAGCAGGTCCAAAATTCTTTAAATACATAATTGACAAAGATATTACTTACAAAGATTTTATTGAATACAACAAATTATATTGTGCTGTATCTGGGTCATTGATTGATCCTAACAGTGAACCTGACTTTATATTTGTTAATGAAAAAGAAACCAAAGAAAAAATTTGTGGGAATTATTATAAATGTTGTATCCCATGTTCGTGCGATATTATGAAGTACTCGGAGGTCCAAAAAATAAAACATAAATTTAGTGATGGCATAAAAGAGTTTTTTGTTTTTACGATTAAAAATCCCTGCAATAAAAAAGATTTTCCTAACAGAGTAAATAAAGATTATTTTTGCAACGGTGATAAGATTAATGATAAACAAGTTTACAGTATCAATGATCATATAGTTATAGGTTTATTGCATGATGGAAAAAATTGTGAAAAAGACGAAATTGATTTTGTTAAAAGTCACAAGGTTACTGGTAGATACTGTGAGTTAAGAAATAATACACCTTTAGAAAATTTAAATGCTGGTATGGGAGATATATTCATTAAATTAGCAAGATAAATTTTTAAAATTTTTGTTTTTTATTTAATCAGTAAATTATTGTTATAAAAATCTATCTCGGTTAAAATACTAAATATTGAACATAATAATTTTACAACACATTAAAATTGAAGATCCAGGTTTTATAAAGGATCTAATGTTAGATGATGGTTTAAACCTTACCACCATTGAATTAGATGAGGGAGAAAAAATTCCTGATGATTTAAAAAAGTTTGATGGAATGTTTTGCATGGGTGGACCGATGGATACGTATATGGAAAAAGAGTATCCCTGGTTAATTGAAGAAAAGAAGAGAATTAGAGAATTTGTAGTAGATCTGAAAAAACCTTATTTGGGTTTCTGTTTAGGCTGTCAATTATTAGGTGAAGTAGTTGGTGGTAAAGTTGTTAAATCAAACCCAGCCGAGATTGGTATAATGGATATTAATTTTACTGAAAATAAAAAAAAAGATACTTTATTTTCAAAATTTCCAGACAATATCAAAAGTTTACAATGGCATTCTTATGAGGTTCAAGGAATTGAAAAAAATCCTGATATTACATTATTAGCATCGTCACCAGTAACAAAGTATCAAATTTTTAAATATCGAAATTATGCTTACGGTATTCAATTCCACATAGAAATTAAAGATACCACAGTTAATGATTGGGGCTGTGTACCAGAATATAAAAAGGCACTTGAGGATCAACTTGGTGATGGTGCATTAGAGAAATTTGACCAGTCTGCTAAAAATAATATGCAAGATATGAATAATTATTCGAAAATTTTATATAACAATTTTAAGAAACTTTTGTGATTAAAAAAAGAAAAAAATCAAAAAAGAAAAATCCAATGGCCAAACTATTAAGTTCATCAATGTTAAGAAATAAAATAGTAAAAAATAAAAAAAAAATTTATAATAGAAAAAAATTCAAATTAGATAATGAATAATAAAATTTTTGAATGGGCAGGGGTTATTACAGCAATATTATATTCATTATTCGTAGCCATGAATATTGGTATAGAGTTTTTTGGTTTTTGTTTATTACTTATATCTGCAATTTTAATTGGAATTTGGGCTTACAGAAGTGGTCATAGAGGAATATTATTTTTACAATTTTTTTATGCCACTGCAGCAATTATTGGAATGTTTAGGTGGTTCTAATTGAAAGTTGAGATTATTTTGGGAATATAATTTTTAAAGTTAAAAAAACCTTTATTACAATATTGCCAAGAATATTGATCAAGTTTTCTATACAAAAAGTCTAATCTTAAACTTTTTGAATTTAAATAATCGAGATTTTCACCAACAGTTGGATATAAAGCAATAACATCATCATCTATATTTTTAATTTCACTTATATCCAATACTTCACAATCTATAAAATTATTTTTTAATCTTTCCTTTTGGTCATCAATTAAAAGTGATTTAAATTTTATAACTTTTTCATTTAGTTTTATTGATCTATTTTCATTTTTATTTGAAATTAAATAAATTTTTTTAAAATTATTGTTTTTAAAATCACCAGTTTCAAATGATAGATTATTTTCAAAAACTAAAAGATTTCTATTGTTTATATCCTTATTACTAAAATTTTGTTTGATAATTGAATAAGTTTTTTCCGAAATTTTAGGAGGGGCGTTTTCGTTTAATTTGATATTGTCAAATCTATTATTAGTGAATTTTTTAATATTCCACTCGCTCGCTAAATAATGTTTTCCTTGTGTTTGAACTCCAGCCACCCATCTCCATCCAAGAGTATTTGATGCAGCATCGCCATCATATAGATGTTTCATAAAAAATTCTGCCCCTAATTGCCAAGGCAGTTCTAAAGTAAAAATCCAAATACTAGCAAACCACATTCTTGTATGATTATGTAAATAGTTATTTCCTTTAAGCTCAGTCACCCATTGATCAAAACATTCAATGTTAGTTTTTCCATGAATTGCATTTATGTAATTTTGGTTATTTTTAAACTCTTCTCGAATCTTATTTAACTCTACGAGATAATCTGTCCAAACGTTTGGTCGTAATTCCAACCAACCTTTCCAATACGTTCGCCATAATACTTCTTGAATAAATTTTTCATTTTTAGAAAAAGAAAATTTGTTAAGTGATTTTTCAATTACCTCTTTCTCGTTAATTACCCCATGCGTGATGTATGGAGATAAACAAGATATATTAGTTCTATTTTCTGGCCCAAAATCAAAATTTCTTAACTTAGAATATTCAGAAAGATTATTTTCTACAAAATCATTTAATCTATTTAAGGCCGCAACCTTAGAGGCTTCAAATTTCATTTTTGATTATTTTGATTTTTTTTTCTTTAGACCCAACTTGTCACTATGTCTTAATCTTAAGATTACAATTGCTCCAGCAATAAGAACTATAGCAACAGCCTCATAAACAAGCGCTGCGGGATCCATTTCTTTTCCTTGAAGAATAATAAATCGGGCTAGTGCTGTAATTGCTATCAACAGAGGTAATGTAATACTTATAGATTGCTGATCCCAAAAAACTCTAACCATTGCTAAAACTTCTAGGTAAAGAAACATCAACAGCAGATCTGCTAAAGTAACTGATTGATCTACAAACATTTTTTTTATCTCTATTCCAACAGCAATCACCGTGCTTACTAAAATAATGCACATTAGAATCAGTTGTAAATTTTTCGTTATATTTTGCATTACTTATCCTTACTAAATGGTAGCCATTTTTCAAATACTGATTTTGAAGAACCATCATATGGAATTGAATAAGAATATGGATTTGGACTTGTTAACACTTCAATTCCTTTTGAAAAAACAAATATAAATACAATCACAAAAACAAGTACCATTATTTTGAAAGGGTCAAAATTTTTTGTTTTGAAGACACTAGCTGAGTTTTCTTCTGCTCTATGAAAATGTTTAAAGGTCATATATACGGCAAATATCAAACCAATGTGGGCTAAAAATAGTCCCGTCCAACCAAAAACAAATGTTGTGTATGAAAAAACATATAAACTAAAAACAGTGGTCCAAATAAAGCTTAAAACCAATAAGATTTGTAACCTAACAGTTTTAGGAAGAGAACGTAGATCATTTTTGCTATCATCAAACAAAATGTTTGCTGTGTCTCTCATCCAATTTTTAAGTGATTCCATGATTCTAAGATATAGCTAAAAATAAATTTAACAAACTATAAATTGTCCTAAAACTTATTAATATTACAGTTTTTTCTTGTGATAATTAATAAATCTTTCAACATTAGATTTATTAAATGTTTTATTTTCTTCAAAAGAAACTTTTTTCATTGAGTATGCATTACTTTTTGTAATTCTAGATTGGATAGTAATATTTCCTTTATAAAGTTTAAGTTTCACAGATCCATTTACTTTATTTCTTTTTTGATCAATGATTTTTTGTAATTTAAATCTTTCTTTAGAGTACCAATAACCATTATAAATTAATTCAGCATATCTAGGCATGATCAAGTCCTTTTTGTGCATTGTATCTTTATCCAATGTTACTGACTCAATAGCTCTGTGAGCATAAATTAAAAGTGTTCCACCTGGTGTCTCATAAACTCCTCTTGATTTAATTCCAAGAAACCTATTTTCAACTAGGTCAACCCTTCCTATACCGTTTTTCCCAGCAATTAAATTTAATTTAGTTAGAATTTTTTCAGGATTTAATTTTTTTCCATTAATTCCAATAGGATCACCATTTTTAAAATTGATTGAAATAAAAGTTGGTTTGCTTGGTGCTTTTTCAGGAGAGGTTGTTCTTTGGAAAATAAATTCTGGAGCTGAATTTTTTGGATTCTCTAAAATTTTACCCTCGGTTGACGTATGAAATAAATTATCATCAACTGAAAAAGGTGGTGCACCTTTTTTATCTTTAGGAACAGTTATTCCATGTTTTTTTGCATAATTGATCAAATCACTTCTAGATTTTAATTTCCAAATTCTCCAAGGAGCAACAACTTTTAATTTAGGACCAAAATAGTGATAACCAAGCTCAAATCTTACCTGATCATTTCCTTTTCCAGTTGCACCATGAGACACTGCGTATGCTTTAAATTTTTTTGCCACTCTTATTTGGTCTTTGGCAATTAATGGTCTAGCAATTGAAGTTCCTAATAAATAAACACCTTCATAAATTGCATTACCTCGTATCATTGGAAAAACATAATCTTTTACGAAAAGATTTTTTAAATCTTTAATAATTATCTTTTTAACACCAAATTTTTTGGCATTATTGATTATTTTTTTTCGATCAATCTTTTGTCCTATATCAGCTGTGTAACAAATGACTTCTGCATTATAATTTTCTTGAAGCCATTTTAGAATTATCGAGGTATCTAATCCCCCTGAATAAGCAAGTACAATTTTTTTTTTGGACATTTAATCTCTAAGATCAACTGTTAAGTTTGCAGAGATAATCACCCTCTCTTTATCACCAGAGTAAGGTTGAGATCCGTGATAAAGAAAACTAGGCCATACTAAAAGCCGACCCTCTTTTGCAGTGAATAAATGAGTATCTTCTCTAAGATACTTTGAACCAAAATCATTTTTTGATGTAGTATTATAGGGTCTTATGAAATAAGTAGAACCATTTTTGATTGATGCATCAGCACCTACTTGAACATAATAGACACATGACCAACTAAAACCATCATGATGATGTGGATAAACGATACCACCTTTATTATACCTAATAAACCAAGATTCATTGATATTCACTTTATATTTCTTTTCTTCTTCACTTAGTTTATCTATAAATTTATGGTTTGCTATTTTACTTAAATCTAAAACAGATTTTGCAATAAAATGAAAAAGTTTTTTTAGTGTTTCACTATCTTCATTATGTAGATCATAATTGCTTTGATAAAGATTATGATTTCCTACATGATTTTTATCTTTTAATTGACTATTTCCATCAGGTAATTTTTTTTCATAAGATTTGAAAAAATTTAGTAATTCTTCTTTAATTTGAGGATGTTCATTATTATGAAAGTCGCCAATATTTAACGGCCATAAATTATGAATATTTTTTACCTCATCATTCATTAAAATCTATGCACAACTTTTTTTCGCTAAGTTATAGGCTTTTGTGAAGCCTAATAATGAATAATGATCTATGGTTTGTGATCCTTTTTCATTGTAGCCAGTAATCATGATTCTCGATCCTTTTTTCATAACTTTGACCATTATGTTTTCTTTCTTATTACTTGTCATCCAAGCAAAACCCTGTTGTTTGATGTCGAATTTAAATTTATTATTACCAGATGTAGCTAAAACTGAGTTATTTTTATTAAATTCATAACCAGCAGTAGCACTTATTTCATTTTTTATCTTTTCGCCAGGTCTAAAAGTTACAAACAATCTTGCATCCCTCTCACTTTTTTTTGGTGCCTGTAACACCGGTATAGACTGAGCAAAACATACTTTCCCAGAATTATCAGAAATAACCATAACTTCCCAATCTTTAAATTTTCCAATTTTTTTTATATCATTTGCAAAACTGTGTGATGTCAAAATAATTAAAATAATTACTGGCAAATAAAAAATTTTTTTTTTAATTATGGACATGGATTAGGGTATTTTTTTTGAATTTTATTAATGTCATTTATTATATCATTGTTTAAATTTACATTTACACTTTCTATATTTGTTTTCAACTGTTCCATTGTCGTTGCCCCTATAATAACACTCGTTGTGAAATGTTGAATTTCACAGAATTTTAAGGACATTTGAGTGAAATCTAAATTATATTTTTTTGAAATCTTGTAGTATTCATTAATAGCTTTTTGGCCATTTTCATTTTTATATCTATTAAAATTTTTAAATAATTGCATTCTCGAATTTACTGGTAATTTATTATTTCTATATTTACCCGTTAAATATCCGAATGCTAATGGAGAGTATGCTAATAAGCCACTTTGTTCCCTAACTGAAATTTCCGCTAAACCAACTTCATACGTTCTATTAAGTAAATTATAAGGATTTTGGACAGACATCATTTTTGGAAGGCCTTTCATTTTTGAAAGTTCGAGGAATTTAGATAGACCCCAAGCAGTTTCATTCGACAAACCCACATATCTAATTTTACCCTTTTCAATAAATTTTTTTAAACTTTCTAAAATTTCTTCAAAAGGTGTCCAATTTTTATCGTTTTCATCATGTTCATAACCATAATCACCAAAAAAATTTGTATTTCTTTCAGGCCAATGAAGTTGATATAAATCAATATAGTCTGTTTTTAATCTCTTTAAACTTTCATCTAAAGCTTCCGCGATCTTTTTTTTGCCAAAGCTATTTCCGCCTCCCCTAATATATTTGTTAGATGTATTTCCACATACTTTTGTAGCAAGAACTATGTCGTTTCTCTTTTTTGTTTTCTGAAACCAATTACCAATTATTCTTTCAGTTTCACCATAGGTTTCTTCTTTCATTGGAATTGAATATATTTCAGCAGTATCCCAAAAATTTACTCCTTGGCTCAAAGCAAAATCCATTTGTTCAAAACCCTCTTTCTCTGAATTTTGTTCACCCCAGGTCATTGTACCGAGACAAATTGTACTTACATCTAGGTCAGTATTTCCTAATTTTTTGTAATTCATTACTTTTTTGCAATTTTGGTCATTTATTATTTTTTGTTATTTTTTGATATCTTGAATAATTATTAAAAGATTATATATAATTAATCATGGAATTTAATAAAAAAGGTATTCTAAGTAGAGCAAAAGAAGCTGCCCAACAATCAACAGTAGTAACAGATGAAGGCTTAAGGGCCTATATGTTAAAAGTGTATAACTACATGGCAACAGGTATCCTTATGACAGGGATAATTGCACTTATAACTTTTAAAATGTCTGTTGTGACGGATAGTTCAGGTTCTATAGTTGGACTAACTCAAGTGGGTAACGCGATATATATGTCAGGGTTAAAATGGCTGGTAATGTTAGCTCCGCTTGGAATCGTGTTTTACATGAGCTTTGGTATCAATAAAATGAGTGCAGCCAAAGCACAAACAACTTTTTGGATTTTTGCTGCATTAATGGGTCTGTCTCTTTCATCAATTTTATTAGTTTATACTGGCATGAGTATCACAAGAGTATTTTTCATTTGTTCTGCTACATTCGGAGCGATGAGTATTTATGGCTATACAACTAAAAGAGACTTAACGAAATTAGGATCTTTTTTAATGATGGGTTTAATCGGAATTATTATTGCATCAATTGTTAATATATTCATGAAATCTTCAATGATGTATTTTGTAATTTCTATTTTAGGAGTCTTAATTTTTGTAGGACTTACTGCTTACGATACTCAAAAAATTAAGAACATGTATGCTGCAAGCGACACAGGTGAGTTGATGGGTAAAAAAGCTGTAATGGGCGCGTTGACTCTTTATTTAGATTTTATTAATTTGTTTATTATGTTGTTAAGACTTTTTGGTCAAAGAAGATAATCTAAAGTTTTTTCCAATTAATATTTTTTAACAAACTATTTAACTCAGAGGAGTTTCTGAATATTTTTCCATTAGCATCAGTAATCAGGTATTTAAGATTTTTATTTTTTGGCTTAAAATTTTTGCAAATCTTATATAAAGCATTTTCTGTAGTATTCTTAAAAACACTAAAACCGACTTGTTTACTTGATATATTAAGCCCGTAATCTTTCCATGATCCCTCGGAGACCATTTTTGCATACAGGTCTAAAATAATCTTTAATTCATCTTTCTCAAAAAAATGTTTCTCTTCAATATTCTTTTTATTAACATTATCGATTATAAGACGTAAATTATTATTCATTTGTTTTATATTTGTTTATTAAACTTATTTGAAAAGCGGTAAATATAAATGTGATTGGTAATAATCCCCACACTTTAAAATTTACCCAAAATTCTTCAGATTGAGTTCTCCAAACTATCTCATTAAGTATCGCAAGACTAAAAAAGAAATATATCCATCTTTTATTTAACACTTCCCAACCTTCATCAGTGAGTGAGATAGAGTTACCCATTAATTTTTTTAATACTGGTTCATTTGTGAAGTATCTTCCAAAGATCAGAGCGAATGCAAATAGAATGTTTATAATTGTTGGTTTAATATAAATAAAAACTGGATTATCAAAGTAGATTGTTAAGCCACCAAAGAAAGTGATTAAAACTCCACTTAGTAATGGAACCTTTGGTATTTTTTTTTCTAAAAACCAAACAATTGCCAATGCAATTATTGTCGCAACAATAAATGGGGGAATAGCAATTTTTAAGTCTTTTCCACTATCGTAGTAGTAGTAAAAAAAAATTACTAGAGGTCCAAAATCTGTTACAAACTTTAAAAAAGATTTGTTCACAGATAAGATATTAACATAAATAATATTTTCTTAGAAACTTTTAATTTTTCTTATTGATTTTTGTTTTTAAATACCCATACTAAACATAATGGCAATTCAAAAAGCTAAATTCTCAATTGGTGATATAGTGAAACATAAACACTTTGACTTTCGAGGTGTGATTTACGATGTTGATTTTGAATTTAATAATTCAGAAGAATGGTATCAATCCATTCCAAAAAATGTAAGACCTAGAAAAGATCAGCCTTTTTATCATCTGTTAGCTGAGAATGATGAAATTACTTATGAGGCATACGTTTCTGAGCAAAATCTATTAGTGGATGACTCAGATGAACCAATAAAACATCCTCTGATTGAGGAAATTTTCTCCGGAAAAAAAGGATCTAGCTATTTCAAGCTATCTAATTAAATAAATCATTTTTTTAACACATTTAGCTCAAACCTTTGACACAGCAATGTGGTTTTCTAAGGTTAATTCTGATCAAGGGTGCTACTAATTTACCCTTCGTTATTATCTCCCTCTAGCATTCTTGATCAGGCAGTTTTTTCATAATAAAAATAATCTCATATATGTTTAAATATTTTGAACCAAGTAAAATTTTTTCAATAACATCGAAAGCTCCTAAGTACGTCTTATTTTTATTTATCGTCATTCTTTCCATAGGATTAACAGAGGCGTTAATATTATCTCCTGAGGATTATAAACAGAGTCACTCAGTCAGAATTATGTATGTTCATGTTCCAGCAGCCTGGATTTCACTCGGAATTTTTTCAGCTATTACTTTTTTATCTATAGTTGGATACATATTTAAAATAAGAAATTTTTTTTTAATTGCAAAAAGTTTAGCACCCTCTGGATTAGTATTTAATATAATAGCTCTGGTGACTGGCTCAATATGGGGTAAACCTACTTGGGGAACATGGTGGGCTTGGGACGCAAGAATAACTTCAATGTTAATATTAGTATTGTTTTACATCATGTACCTTATTGCGTGGAGAATCTTTGAAGATAACGACAAAGTGTTTAAAGTTACATCAGTTATTACAATTTTAGGAATAATTAATGTTCCAATAATAAAGTATTCGGTTGACTGGTGGAATACATTGCATCAACCCGCTTCAATTAACATACTCTCGAAGTCGTCAATTCACATATCAATGCTCTTTCCTTTATTAACAATGACTGCGGCATTTGCCCTATTTTCTCTACTGATTTTTTTAATGAAATATAATACAGAACTGATAAAAATTAAAAATAAAGGGTTAGATAGGTTATGATTGAGAATTTATTTTTTATGAATGGATACGGACTCTATGTTTGGTCAGCATTTTCATTTACTTTATTAAGTTTTTTGACACTTTTTTTAATTATTAAAATTCAATACAAAAAAGAAAAAAATAAATTTATAACGAAATTTGGATCGTTAGATACTGAGAGAGCAGCTTTTGCCAAATCTCAAAGTATAAATAAAGAAATTTTGTCAAATACTTCAAATATTTAACTTTTGAAACATGTATGGGCGAAAGGTTAAATTAAGATTTTTTTTCTTATTATTAATATTAGCAACTATAGCGTTATCCGTATTTTTATTAATTAAGTCTTTAGAGGAAAACGTTATTTTTTTTAAGTCCCCAACAGAAATTAAAACTTTAAGTGAAATTGTTGAGAAAAAAATTAGAATAGGTGGGATGGTTAAAAAAGACTCTATAACTATAATTTCAAATGAAATAAAATTTATTGTTACAGATTTTAAAAATGAGATAAATGTTGTTTATTCTGGGGTTGTGCCGAATCTCTTTGCTGAGGAGAAGGGCGTTGTTGCTGAAGGATACTTAAAAGATAAAAATTTTTTTTTAGCTACAAAGATTTTAGCTAAACATGACGAAAATTATATGCCACCAGAAGTTAAGGCTGCATTAGAGGAGAAATAAATTTGGCTAGTTTAATAGGTTCTTATTCATTAGGTTTTGGACTTTTTTTTTCAGTTTTTATTATTTTCTTTTCAGTCAGAAATTTAAGAGACACTGAAATCTTAGATAAAAAGATAGTGTCTTTTACATTTATTCAATTTTTTTTGGTGGTCATAAGTTTCTTTGGATTAATTATATCTTTTATAAACTCAGATTTTAGTAACGAAACTGTTTTTAACCACTCTCACACGACCAAACCATTATTTTATAAAATCTCAGGAACTTGGGGTAATCATGAGGGCAGCCTATTGTTATGGTTATTAGTATTAACTTTGTTTATTACAATTTTTTTATTCAAATCAAATCATCAGCCAAAAAAATACAGAATTTTTACTCTATTGTTTCAACAAATAATAATTATAGGTTTTTTTATTTTTTTAATTAAAACTTCGAGTCCATTTAATTATATTTTCCCAACACCGAATGAAGGTTTAGGCCTGAACCCAATTTTACAAGATCCTGCTTTAGCAATACATCCACCTATTTTATATTTAGGTTATGTAGGTTCTTCGATAATTTTCTCTTCAGCTCTTGCTGCTATGGTCACATCATATGTAACAAAAGAATGGGCAAAGCATATTAAACAATGGGTTTTAACATCTTGGGTTTTTCTTACACTAGGAATTTTAATTGGATCCATTTGGGCATATTATGAATTAGGTTGGGGCGGTTTTTGGTTTTGGGATCCAGTAGAAAATGTATCACTAATGCCATGGTTTGCATTAACAACTTTACTTCACTGTATATTAGTCTTGGAGAGGAAGAAAATATTAACCTCATGGGCCATTATATTATCAATAGCAACTTTTGCTTTAAGTATGAGTGGAACTTTTTTAGTAAGATCTGGAATTTTAAATTCAGTGCATACGTTTGCCAATGATCCTGAGAGAGGTTTATTTATTTTAATTTTTCTTTTTACACTTATTTTTTTATCTATTTTTATTTTCATTTTTTTTCATTCAGAGAAAGAAAAATTAGAAAATAATTTTTTTTGGCTAAGCAAGGAGACATCTATTTTAGTAAATAATTGGTTTATGATGTACTTTTTATCAGTAGTTTTAATAGGAACAATTTATCCAATATTTTTAGAGGTTATAACCTCAAATAAAATATCCGTTGGACCACCTTTTTATAACAAACTCATTTTGCCTTTCTTAATTCCATTTTTAGTAGCTATGGCAATTGGACCAAACCTCAATTGGATTAAATCAGATTTTAAAGATAAGTTTTATATGACTGTATTTTTAATAATATCGTTTTTGTTATCAGCATTAATAATTAAAAAATTTGATATAAATTTCCTTATTAATACTATTTTGGTGACTTCTGCCTTCTTTTTATTTTTTTCTACTTCTAGAGAATTTTTTGTTAAAAGATTTAAAAATTTATCTCAGAACATTGCTCATTTTGGTTTTAGTTTATTAATTCTAAGTATTTTATTTAACAATATTTTTTCTAATGAGGTAATTACAAATCTAAAAATTGGTGAAACATTTAAGACTGAAAAATTTACAATTAATTTTGAGAACATTGAGCAAGAGGACGAAAAAAACTTCAAAGCAATTATAGGTAAATTTAATGTACAAAATTTAGATGGTTCATTAGATATTCTGAATCCTGAGTTAAGAATATATAATCAACCAAATATAATTACGAGTGAGGCAGACATTAAAACTAACTTTCTCACAGATAAATTTATGACAATGAATTATGTTCAGAACCAGGAATACTTTAATATTAGATATCAAGTAAAACCTTTTATGATTTGGATATGGATTTCAGTAATATTAATAAGTTTTGGTGGCTTTTTAAGTTTTTTTAAAAAAAGATATGAAATCTAAATTTATTCCAATAATTTTAATTTTATTTTTTTTAATTACTTTTGTAATTTTTTTCAAAGGTTTGAAAAATCCAAATATTTACACTCCAGACGTCAATTTAAAAAAAGAAGTTCCATCATTCAAGTTAAAATCTTTTGAAAATGATTCTATTGTCATCTCAGAAAAAATTTTTAAAGATAATGATTATTATTTTATGAACATTTGGGCATCATGGTGTATCCCCTGTAAGAAGGAACATGAATTTTTAATGGAATTAAAAAAGGACGATAGAATAGAATTAATAGGATTCAATTATAAAGATAACTTTACAAATGCCTCAAGTTTTTTAAAAGATCTAGGAAATCCTTACGATATAATTGTATCAGACAAGGATGGCTCAGTATCAATTGAGTGGGGTGCTTATGGGGTGCCAGAAAGTTTTTTAGTATATCAAAATAAAATTATAAAAAGATTTATAGGACCAATTAACGAAGACAATTTACTAGAAATTCAAAAAATAATTAGATGAAATTTATTCATATATTTTTGATTGTAGCTATAATCTTGAATTTTAATTTCTTAAAGGCAGATGAAATTAAAACTGAAAATAAAATCGCAAAAAATTTGAGATGCTTAATTTGTCAAGGTCAATCAGTGCATGACTCAGATTCAGAATTTGCAATAAGTCTAAAGTTAGTTATTAAAAATAAAATCCAAGAAGGTCTAAGTGAAGAACAAATATATAGTTTTTTAAAAATGAAATATGGAGAATGGATATTGTATGATCCAGTTTTCAACAGAAATACCTATTTTTTATGGCTATTGCCTATCTTGATATTCTTAGCGGGTGGTGCAATAATAATTAAAAGGTTTTATAATAAAAAATAATCTACTTTTTATAATTATGAATATTAAAAAAATTTTTTTGGTCTTATTTATCTTAACTTTGCCTTCAAAGCTTTTTGCAGATGCAACAGTTGATGATAATAATCATCAATTAAATTTGTTCGTTGGGAATTTTGATTTTAGTGATCACAAACAAAAAGCAATGTTATTAGGATTCCAACACCAAGATGAAAATTTAAATAAAAATACATTTTTAGGAAATGTTTCTCCAATTACAGGCGGTTTTATCACTGCAAATTCAGCAGCATATATTTATACTGGTGTTGAGTGGAATGTAGATATGGGTTCCTTTTATCTCACTCCAAGTTTTGCTCCAGGACTTTACCATGAGGGAGATGGAAAGGATTTAGGCCATGTTCTAGAGTTTAAATCAGAAGTACAATTATCTTATAAAACCTCAGATACAACCAATTTTGCTTTTTCTTATAATCACGTATCTAATGCGAGTTTAGGTGATAAAAATCCTGGGGCAAATAGTTATATGTTTAATTTCCTCAAAAAGTTTTAAAAAAAATTATGAATTTAAAAGATTGTCACAACTTTAGTGATTTTAGAAAATTAGCTCAAAAAAAGCTGCCATCACCTATCTTTCATTATATTGATGGAGCAGCAGATGACGAAATCACATACGCTAGAAATACTAGCGCATTTGATGATGTAGATTTAGTTCCGAATGTTTTGCGAGGAGTTGAAGAAGTTGATTTGTCTACTACAATATTTGGAAAAAAATTAGATTTACCTTTTTACTTATCACCAACAGCTTTACAAAGACTTTTTCATTACGATGGAGAAAGAGCGGTTGGAAAAGCTGCAAAAAAATTTAATACAATGTTTGGTGTTTCTGCTTTAGCCACAGTTAGTGTTGAGGAAATTTCTTCAATGATTGATACACCTAAAATGTTTCAGTTTTATTTTCATAAAGATAGGGGTTTAAATGACTCTTGTTTGGAAAGAGCCAAAGCAGCAAATTTTGATGTGATGGCTTTAACAGTTGATACTATTACTGGAGGAAATAGAGAAAGAGACTTAAGAACAGGATTTACCTCTCCACCAAAGTTAACATTAGCAAGTTTATATAGTTTTGCTACTAAACCGATGTGGGGAATTAATTATCTAACAAAAGGTAAGTTTGAATTACCTCATTTACAAGATTTTGTGAAAGAAGGTACCGATGTTAACTCATCAATTGGAAATTATTTTTCAACTATGTTGGATCAATCTATGAATTGGAAAGATGCTGAAAATCTTTGTTCTAAATGGGGAGGTCATTTCGCTCTCAAAGGAATTATGAGTGTAGAAGATGCAAAAAGAGCTGTAGACATAGGATGCACAGGCATAATGGTATCAAATCATGGCGGAAGACAGTTAGATGGATCTAGAGCGCCTTTTGATCAACTTGCAGAAATTGTTGATGCAGTTGGCGATAAGCTTGATGTCATTTGTGAAGGTGGAATTCACAGAGGAACTCATATGTTAAAAGCATTATCATTAGGTGCGAAAGCATGTTCAGGTGGTAGACTTTATCTTTATGCTTTAGCAGCTGCTGGCCAAGCTGGAGTTGAGAGAGCATTAGAAAAGTATAGAACTGAATTAGAACGTGACATGAAACTTATGGGCTGTACAAAAATAAGTGATTTAAGTCGAAATAATTTAAGATTTAGAAGATAGTGAGTTTAAAAAATTGCTATAATTTCCAAGATTTTAGAAATTTAGCAAAAAAAAAATTACCTTCACCAATTTTTCATTACATAGATGGTGGTTCCGATGATGAAACTACTTTAAGAAGAAACACAGAATCATTTAATGAATGTGACCTAGTCCCTAATGTGTTAGCTAATGTTGGTAAACCTGATTTAACAACAACTTTATTTGGTAGAAAAATAGATATGCCAATTTTTCTTTCTCCCGCTGCAATGCAGAGACTTTATCATGTTGATGGTGATAAAGCTTCAGCAAGAGCAGCAGAAAAATTTGGAACTTTTTACAGCATGTCTTCAATGAGTAACAATTCTATTGAGGAGATATCTAATATTTCTAGTGGTCCAAAATTATTTCAACTTTATGTTCATAAAGACAAATCAATCACGGATGATTTGATTGATAGGTCAAGAAGATCAGGATTTGATGCAATGTGTCTGACTGTAGATACTTTAGTAGCGGGAAACAGAGAAAAAGATCATAGAACAGGATTTACAACACCGCCAAAGCTTACATTAAAAAGCTTAATGAGTTTTGCGATGAGACCAGGTTGGGTTTTAAATTATTTATCTGGAAAAAAATTTGAGCTCTCAAATGTTAAAAAAAAAACAGATAAAGGAACGAATATTGCAAAATCAGTTATAGAATATATTAATGAGCAGTATGATCCATTGATGGGATGGAAAGATGCAGAATATTGCGCAAAAAAATGGAATGGACCATTTGCCTTAAAAGGAGTTATGTCAGTTGAAGATGCAAAAAGGGCTGTTGATATTGGTTGTACTGCTATCATGATCTCAAATCATGGAGGTAGACAACTAGATGGCTCTAGGTCACCTTTTGACCAAGTGAAAGCAATTTCAGATGCAGTGGGAGATAAGTTAGAAATAATCTTAGATGGTGGAGTAAGAAGAGGGACACATGTCCTAAAAGCCTTAGCAGCTGGGGCAAAAGCATGTAGTTTTGGTAAAATGTTTTTGTTCTCTTTAGCCGCAGGAGGGCAACAAGGTGTTGAACATTTACTAAAAAACATGCACGATGAGATTGAAAGAGATATGGTTTTAATGGGTTGTTCAAATTTAAAAGAGTTGAATAGTTCAAAATTAATTTATAGAAATCAATAAAAAAATAAAAAAAAAGGAACTTGATATGGAATTAGCTAAAAGCTTAAATAGATTGGGAACTGAAACAGCATTTTCAGTTCTTGCAGAAGCAAAAAAATTGGAGGCTCAAGGTAACCCAATGATACATTTGGGCTTAGGTCAACCAGATTTCAAAACACCAAAACATGTTGTTGACGCAGCAAAAAAAGCTTTAGATGATGGTCATCATGGCTATGTAATGTCAAATGGAATTCCGGAATGCAGACAAGCTGTAACAAGATGGATTAAAAAACGTTATAGCGTTGATGTTGATTTTGAAAGAATTTTAATTATGCCTGGTGGAAAACCAACTATGACATATGCAATTCAATGTTTCGGAGAGCCTGGAGCAGAGATAATTCATCCTACACCTGCATTTCCAATATATGAGTCAATGATTAATTATACCGGCTCAACTGCAGTTCCTTACGATTTAACAGAGGATAAGGATCTTAAATTTAATCCTGAGAAAATTCTATCGTTAATTACTGATAAAACAAGATTATTAATATTGATTAATCCAAATAATCCAACAGGAAGTTTCGTCGACAAGGCCGATATAGATGTATTGGCTGAAGGATTAAAAAAACATCCACATGTAACAATTTTGAGTGATGAAATTTATAGTAGACAAATATTCGATGATAAAGAAATGCCTTCATTTTTTCACTATCCAGAATTAAGAGAGAGATTAATTGTACTTGAGGGTTGGAGTAAAGCTTATTCAATGACTGGATGGAGACTAGGTTGGAGCTTTTGGCCTAAAAATTTAGTAGAACACGTTAATAAACTTTTGATAAACAGTGTTTCTTGTGTAAACGCTGCAGCACAATTTGCTGGTATTGCTGCTTTAGATGGTCCGGATGATTCAATTAATGAAATGATGGTTAAATTTACTCAAAGAAGAGATTTGATCCATAAAGGATTAAATGAACTTCCAGGTGTAGAATGTAGTTTACCAGGTGGAGCTTTTTATGCTTTCCCAAAAGTGATTGGAACAGGTATGAATGGTGCAGAATTTTGTAAGAAAGCAATGCATGAAGCAGGAGTTGCAATAGTTCCAGGAACGGCGTTTGGAAAAACTTGTAATGATTATGTTAGATTTAGTTTTGCAGCATCAAGAGATAATATCTCTCAAGCTTTAGAAAATATTAAGAAAATGCTAACTAAATAAGCTGTATTTTTGTTTGAATTTTTATTAATATTCTTTCAATGAATGAACAAGTACATGCGGAATTAAAAAAAATATTCAATGGAAGATTTTCAACATCAATTTCAACAAGAACCAATTATGCAAGAGGAGAAGATACGTACGATCCTATTTTGTCCAAGGCAGTTATTTTTCCCGAAACAAATGAGGAAGTATCTAGGATATTAAGTATCTGCAATAAGCATAAAATACCAGTTGTTCCATTCGGAACTGGTACATCATTAGAGGGCAATGTTGTAGGTAACGAAAAAGGAATAACTATCAGCCTTGAGAAAATGAATAAAATTTTAAGCGTCAATGCTGAGGACTTTGATTGTAGGGTCCAGGCCTGTGTTACAAAAGAACAATTAAATGAATACTTGAGAGAAGACGGTGTTTTTTTTCCAATTGATCCAGGAGCTAATGCAGCAATTGGAGGTATGGCCTCCACTTCAGCCTCTGGGACAATGGCTGTAAAATACGGCACAATGAAAACTGTAATTACTGGTTTAACTGTTGTTTTACCTAATGGTGATATTATTAACACAGGAGGTAGAACAAAAAAAACTTCAGCAGGCTATAATTTAACCAATTTATTTATTGGTTCTGAGGGAACCTTAGGGATTATAACGGAAGTTCAATTGAGACTTTCTCCTATACCAGAGAGTATAATGTCGGCTGTTTGTCACTTCCCAACTTTGGAAAAAGCAGTTCAAACTGCGCAACAGGTTATCCAGTATGGTGTCCCAATCGCAAGGATTGAAATGTTAAATAAAGATCAAATGGGAATAAGTATAAATTATTCAAAATTAAAAGATATTGAGGAAACGCCTACGTTATTTTTTGAATTTCATGGATCAGAATTATCTAACAAAGAAAATATAAAAATAGTTGAGGAAATATCTAAAGATAATAATGGGAGCTCTTTTAAGTGGGCAAAAGATTTAGAAGAAAGAAATAAACTTTGGCAAGCAAGATGGGATGTTTATTATTCTGTAAAAGCTCTAATAAATAACGGCAGGGTTTACACAACAGATGTATGTCTACCTATTTCGAACATAACAGAGTGCGTGAATTATGCAGAAGAACAAGCAAAAAAATTTGGGCTTAGAGCACCAATGGTTGGTCACTTAGGTGATGGAAACTTTCATGTATTATTACCTTTTGATCCTGAAAAAAAAGAAATGTATAAAAAAATAAGGGAGTTTAACGATACATTAATTAAAAAGGCTTTAGAACTTAAAGGAACTGTTACTGGAGAACATGGTGTTGGTCTTCATAAAAAAGAATATCTTTTAAAAGAACATGGAGATAATATTCCTGTTATGAAATTGATTAAAAAAAGTATTGACCAAAACAATATAATGAATCCAGGCAAGATATTTGATCTTAACTAATAGATATATTTTATGAAAAAAATTTTGATTACAAGAAAATTAATTAAAGAGAGTGAAGATAAAGCTACTAAAACATTTAATCCAATATTCAATTCTAATGATGAGTTATACTCGCAATCAAAAGTTATAGAGATGAGCCAAGATTGTGATGGTATTTTATCTTCACTTACAGATAAGATGGATAAAGAAACAATAAACAAATTACCAGATACTGTGAAAATTATTTCAAATTTTGCAGTTGGTTTTGGAAATATAGATTTAGAGGCAGCGAAAAAAAGAGGAATTGCAGTTACTAATACTCCTGAGGTTTTATCAGATGCAACAGCAGAAATTGGTATTTTGTTAATATTAGGAGCTTGTAGAAGAGCAGCAGAGGGAATCGAGTCAGCTAGAGAAGGTGGATGGAAATGGTCTGCAGACTATTTAATTGGAAAGCAACTGACTGGAACAAGACTTGGAGTTTTAGGAATGGGTAGAATAGGTCAAAAAATTGCAAGGATTGCTAAATCATTAGGTATGATTATTCATTATCATAACCGATCAAAGCTTAGCGAGGAAAAAGAGCAAGGTGCTATTTACCATGATAATTTAAAAAGTTTGTTTTCAGTATCTGATGTTTTATCTATTTGCTGTCCAGCAACAAAAGAAACTGAAAATATGATTAATAAAGAGACAGTTGAATATTTCCCTAAAGGGGCAGTAATTACCAATGTTGCAAGAGGTGATATTGTTGATGATGATGCATTGATAGATGCACTCAATAGAAGAAAAATTTATGCTGTTGGACTTGATGTTTATAAGAATGAACCAAATTTAAATCCAGGTTACTTAAAGATTAAATCAGCTTTTATCTTACCTCACTTAGGTAGTGCAACTAAAGACACTAGAATTGCGATGGCAAATCTTGCGATTGATAACATCGATGAATTTTTTAAGACAGGAAATTGCATTAATAAAGTTAATTAATTCTACTTCAGATTGAAATTTAATTATATTCTGCGACATCTACCCCATTTTTTGGAAAGACTCTAAATTGAATCTATGCTTAAAATGCCAAAGTTAATTAACTTTAATAGGAGTAATAATGACGAAAGAAAATAAATCATTGAAGATTAAAACATCTTCAAGACGTAAGTTCTTTAAAACTGCCGCTAAGACTGGTGCTATAGCTGCAGCCGCTGTTGCAATGCCATATGTAAAAGCAAATGCAGCAACTACTCTAAAGATGCAAGCTGCATGGCCAAGTGGAGCAAACATCTTTTTTGAAATGGCTGGCGACTATTGCAACATGGTAAAAGAAATGTCTGGAGGTTCACTTCAGATCGATCTTCAACCGGTTGGTGCAGTTGTAAAGACTTCAGAAATCGGACAAGCAGTAAGTTCTGGTGTAGTAGATATGGGTCACTGGGTGACAGCATATTGGTATGGTAAAAATCCAGCTGCATCATTATTTGGAACTGGTCCTTCATACGGTATGTCATCACAAGAAGTTATGGGATGGATGGAGTATGGTGGAGGAAGAAAACTGTATGATGAAACACTTGCAAAAGTAGGTTTCGACTATATTGGTTTTTTCCATATGCCTATGCCAGCACAGCCTTTTGGTTGGTTCAAAAAGAACGTAACTAAAGTATCTGATGTTAAAGGTATGAAGTACAGAACAGTTGGTCTAGCGACTAACGTTTTAACTGCAATGGGAATGGTAGTTAGACAATTGCCAGGTGGTGAAATTCAGCCAGCTATGAAAACTGGTTTGATTGAAGCTGCTGAGTTTAACAACCCAACTTCAGACTCTCAATTTGGTATGCAAGACGTTTCTAAGCACTATCACTTAGGAAGCTTCCACCAATCTCAAGAGATGTTTGAAATACCAGTTAACAAAAAAACATATAATAGTTTATCACCAGCACACCAAGCAATATTGAAAAATGCTGCTTATGCTGCAAATAGTGATAACTACTTTAAAGCTTTAGTAAGATACTCAGCTGACTTAGCTAAGTTGATGAATGAGCATAAAGTAAATGTTTACCAAACTTCAGATGAGATTTTGGCTCAACAATTAAAAGGTTGGGACAAAGTAATTGGTGACTTCAATAAGAAAGATCCTTTCTTTAAGAAAGTTGTTGATTCTCAAAAAGCTTATGCGAAGAGAGTAATGAAGTACTTGCTGATGAATCAGCCTAATTACAAACTTGCATATGAAAATGAGTTTGGTCCAATTGCAAAAGTTAAGATATAATTAACTTTTATAAATTTTATTAAGGGGGCTTCGGCCCCCTTTTTATTTGATTAATTCATAACAATTCAATAAGAGTCTATATCTATGATGAGATCTTATATAAAATTCGCTGATCGTTTGAGTGTCTCAATGGGTAAAGCATTCTCATGGTGCATAGTAATTTTAATGGGTGGAACTTGTTATGAAGTTTTTATGGCGTATGCTTTGAATGCCCCAACCTTATGGAATTTCGATTTTAGTCTTCAAATGTATGGAGCAATTTTTATGATGGCAGGTGCATACACTTTATGCACTGAAGCACATGTAAGAGGAGATGTAATATACAGATTATTCTCTCAAAGAACACAAGCTTGGATAGATGTGGTTTTATATTTTATTTTCTTTTTCCCAGGAGTTATCGCATTAGCTTTTTACGGCTACGAGTATGCAGCATTAGCCTGGAAAATAAAAGAAACAAGCTGGAATAGTCCAGCTCAAATACAAATTTATATGGCAAAATCTTTGATACCTTTGTCTGGAACCCTTTTAACTCTTCAAGGAATTGGAGAGGTATTTAGATGTGTAATATGTATTCAGACTGGTAGTTGGCCTGAAAGATCAACAGAGGGTGATGCCGAAGAAACAGAAAAAGTTTTAATGAGAACTTCACAAGAAGGAAATAAAGAAGATGCTATTTAGTCTTACCAATCCAGAAGTAGCAATTATGATGATGGGAATATTTTTATTTGCTGTCCTATTAGGTTTCCCAATTGCATTCACTTTGATGGCTATGGGTTTAGGTTTTGGATATTACGCTTACTTTGATCCTACTAAAATGGAACATCTGTTTGACAACAGGATATTCCAACTTTTTGTTCAAAATACCTACACTGTAATGGATAATAACGTGTTGACTGCAGTCCCTCTCTTTTTATTCATGGGATATTTAGTTGAAAGGGCTGGTATTGTAGCTAAATTATTTTTTGCAATTAGATTGGCATCTCACAAGCTTCCTGCTTCAATGGCAGTTGCTGCATTAATTACTTGTGCTTTATTCTCAACTGCAACAGGTATTATAGGAGCAGTAGTAACGTTAATGGGTCTTCTTGCTTGGCCAGCGATGATCAAAGCTGGTTATGATAAAAAATTTGCATCTGGAATTATTTGTTCAGGTGGTTGCTTAGGAATTTTAATTCCACCTAGCATTATGTTAATTGTTTACTCCGTAATTGCACAATTATCACCTTTAAGGTTATTCGCAGCCGCAATTTTCCCAGGATTAATGTTAGCAGGACTTTATATAGCTTATGCAGTATTTAGAGCATGGTTAAACCCATCTATCGCTCCCAAACCTGCTGCAGAGGAGATACCACCAACTGCCGTTATATTAAAAGAGGTTCTCATTTCTTTTTTACCTTTGTTCTCATTAATAATTTTGGTTTTAGGAACAATTCTTGCTGGTATTGCAACGCCTGCTGAGGCTGCAGCTGTTGGAGCATTTGGATCATTAGTGCTCTCATATTTTTATAAAACTTTAAAATGGAAAAATTTTAAAGAGTCTGTATTCCTAACAGCAAAAACAACAGCAATGATTATGTGGTTATTTATTGGTTCTTGGACATTTGCCTCAGTTTTTTCATATCTTGGTGGTCACGAAGTTTTTGAACATTTCTTTAAATCTTTAAATTTACAGCCTTGGCAGTTTTTAGTAATCACCCAATTAATTATATTTTTATTGGGATGGCCTCTAGAATGGACTGAGATTTTAATCATATTTGTACCAATCTTTTTACCACTAGTTGAGTTTTTTGGAGTAAATCCATATTTTTTTGCAATGTTAATTGCATTAAATTTACAAACTTCATTTTTGACACCCCCCATGGCAATGTCAGCATATTACTTAAAAGGTGTACAATCAAAGAATGTAGAACTAATGCAAATCTTTAGTGGAATAATGCCGTTTCTAGGAATTGTAATTTTAGCTATGGTTTTAATGTACCTTTTTCCAGGAATAGCACTTTGGTTACCCGAAACATTATTTGCAAATTAATTTTAAATGACAGACATATTTTCTTTAAGTTTAGAGGAACTAGCAAATAAAATTAAAAGTGCCCAACTTACCTCAGTTGAAGTTTGTGAAAAGTATGTTGAGAGAATAAATAAGTTTGAAAAAGATGTAAAAGCATGGGCTCATTTTGATAAAAAAGTTTTGTTAGAGAAAGCATCTGAGGCTGATGATCATAGAAGATCTGGTAAGCCAGTTGGTCCTTTGCATGGAGTACCAGTGGCAATTAAAGATATAATAGGAACTGTTGATATGCCAACTGAGTGTGGGACAGTTATTAGGAAAGGTAAATCTTATTCTCAAAATGCTGAAATAGTAGATTTGTTGCATGCAGCAGGAGCAATTGTGATGGGAAAAACTGCAACTTCAGAACTTGCTTATTTAGGACCTCCAGCAACAACAAATCCACATGACAAAACTAGGACGCCTGGTGGTTCATCTAGTGGATCTGCTGCATCAGTTGCGTCTTTTATGGCTCCGGCCTCTATTGGTTCTCAAACTGGTGGATCTGTAATTAGACCAGCCTCTTACTGTGGTGTTGTAGGATATAAACCAAGCTATGGACTTATTTCAAGAAACGGAGTTTTAAGAACATCATATAGCCTTGATCAAATTGGTATGTTTGGTCGTAAAGTAGAAGACGTAGCTATGTTAGCAAAAGTGTTAATAAAAAAGGATAAATATGATCCTGCAACAATTCATTATTCAACAGAAAATATTTTGTCAGAAACAAAAAAAGGCCCTTTGTTTGAGCCAAAATTTATATTTTATAAAACTGATCATTGGAAAATAATTGATAAAAAATCTCGAGAATCTTTTGAATATTTTATTAAATCTTTTAAGAAAAATATCGAGATTTTTGATACTCCCTCTTATTTTAAAGACATTCATAAATATCATAAAATAATCCACGAGACAGATCTAGCTAATAATTTTTCTGTATATTACAAAAAGTTTAAAAAAAAACTTTCTAAATATATGTTGGATGCTATTTCAAACGGAAATAAGTATTCCGCTAAAGAATATGCTGAGGCGATTGATTTTATGAAAAGAAGTTATGAGTCTTATGAGGAAGTATTTGAAGACTACCATGGAGTGTTATCTCCATCTTCACCAGGTGTAGCACCTAAGGGATTGAAAAGCACTGGTACTGCTGAATTTAATAAAGTTTGGTCTTATCTTGGAACACCTTGTATTTCATTACCTTTACTTGAGGGTGAAAATAATTTACCATTAGGAATTCAATTAATTGGTAACAAATATGACGATCATAGATTTTTAGGTGTTGCCAAATGGTTAGAAAAAGAATGTGAGGAGTAATTAAATGAATAAGATTACAACTATAATTGGTTTATCATTTGCAGTTTTCTTTTTAATTGGATTAGCTACTACTTTAACAAGATCAATGATGATTGGATTTATAGATGTTATTCCAGTTTATCTATTAATGGGTGCAGCTATCGCAATGATGATATACGAAGCCTTTTTTGATAAAAGTTAACTTTTACAAAAATTGAGAAATCTTAACGTTAATATTTTTCCGCTTTCTCTTTTATTTATTCAACCAATTTTTATGGCAAGCAACTTAGTAGTAGCTCGAGGAGGTGTAGAATTTGTACCACCTATTTCATTAGCTTTTTGGAGGTGGACACTGGTTTTTTTAATATTACTCCCATTTACGTATGTGAGCTTAAAAAAAAATTTTAAAATTGTTAAGAAAGAATACAAAAAATTATTTTTTTTAGGGTCCATGGGCTGTGGTGTTTGTGGTGCTTTCCCTTTTTTAGCTGGCGAAACTACAACAGTAACAAATATGGGAATTATATACACGTCATCCCCTGTATTTATAATTTTGATTTCATATTTTTTCTTTAATGAAAGGATTAATTTTACCAAAATAATTGGGTTGATTGCATGTTTAATAGGGGTATTCACGATTATAGTTAAAGGTAATTTAAAATTTTTAATTAATTTAGAATTCACAATTGGTGATTTATGGATGTTAGCCGCTGCAATTGGATGGGCCTTATATTCTATTTATTTATTTTATTGGGATTCCAAACTTAAAATTTTTGAGAGATTTACTTTAATATCATTTTTTGGAGCATTAAGTTTACTACCCTTTTATATTGGTGAGGAAATATTCTATAAGCAAACGGATTTTGTATCTGAATTTTACTTATGGGTAATCTTTGCGGCTGTTTCACCTGGAATAATTGCTTTCACTCTTTATACAATTGCTCAAAAAAAATTAGGTGCATCTTTAACTGGATTTACACTTTACGTATTTACAGTTTATGGTGCAATCTATGGATATTTTTTATTTGATGAAAAATTTGAAAATTATCATTTCATTGGAACAATTTTAGTATTTTTTGGAATATACTTTGCGAAAAAGAATAATGTTAAAAAAGTTTAAGGATAATTTGTTCTCATTTTTACAAATAATTATTGTAGTTTATATTTTAGTTCTGGTTTTTTTATATTTTTATCAGAGAAATTTATTGTACCACCCAAATGAAAATAATTACTCTAATGATCAGATATTTGTATCAATTGAAAAGGTGAAAATAAAAACTTCAGACAATATTGATTTATTAGGCTGGTATCATGAAAAAGATCTAAAGAAATATAAAACCATTCTTTATTTTCATGGAAACGCAGGTTCTTTAGAAAATAGAATTCATAAGTTAAACCATTTTGGTGAGATGGATGTTAACTTTTTAATAATTGCCTGGAGAGGCTTTAGTGGGAATCAGGGAAAACCATCTGAGAAAGGTCTTTATGAAGATGGAAGAAGTGCAATAAATTGGTTAATTAACAAAGGTGTTAAAGATAAAAATATTGTTATTTATGGTGAATCATTAGGGACTGGTGTTGCAACGCATTTATCGCAAAAAAAAAATTTTGCTGGCGTTATATTAGAAACCCCATTTACTTCTATGGTTGATGCAGCTAAAACATTTTATCCTTACATACCCGTAAATTTATTATTAAAAGACAAATTTGATAACAAAAGTAAGATTAATAATATAAAAGCTCCTATTTTAATAATGCATGGTGAGGCTGACCAGATAGTTCCATTCTTTATGGGGAAAAAGATTTATGAAATAGCCAATGAACCAAAATATTCTTATTTCACAAAACATGACAATCATATGATGGAGTTCGATAAAAACCTTGTTGAAGCTCTTAAATCTTTTTTAAAAAGTTTAAATTAAGCCACAATCTCAACAAATATATTTCAGAATTATAATTTATTAAAAGATAATGAAAAAATTATCTTTTTTATTTATTGCAGTCTTTATTTTTATAACCAATGCTTATTCGCAAGATGAATTTTTTCAACCAGATGATTTATTTCACATAGATCATATGGACTCACATAATAAAGAGTTTAGCTTATATTTTAAAGGTAGAGAAAAATCTATTTTAGCTAGAGGCGAAAATGATAATTATATTAATGATTATCCAAAAGATCTTTATATTTTTAATCATTTAACAAAGTCCTCATCACCTTTAATTTCTTATGAGTGGTTTCCTTCACAAGCTAAATATTTTTTACAAGAGTATGATTTTCCAGTATTTCCAGATGATTTTGCATATTATTTATTAAAAGATGATAAAACATTAGTAATGATTAGTGCTGTAAAAAGTTTAAATGCTAATTTTAAATATGACATCAGTAGTAAAAAACTAGAACTTTATCCTACTACTGGTAAATTTGATTTTATAATTTCTTCATTCTCTAAAGATTGTGGTCATTATAAATTTGATGATAATTATAAATGTAATATCTACAAACCTTTGATCTCTAGTAATTTAATCAATTAATTTGAGTAAAAGCCTCGGCAAATTTTTCTGCTTCAAATAACTGTAGGTCGTCTTCTTTTTCACCTAAACCTAGTGCAATAATTGGAATTTCATATTTTTTTGCCAGCGCTAACAAAATTCCTCCCTTGGCTGTACCATCTAATTTTGTCATTACGATACCTGTTATCGGTATGATTTTATTAAATTCTTCGACTTGATTTAATACATTTTGTCCTGAGGTTGCATCTAAAACTAAAATAACATTATGAGGTGCATTAGGATCTATTTTTTTTGTGACATTCGCTATCTTTTTATATTCTTCCATTAAATTTTTTTTATTTTGGAGTCTTCCAGCTGTATCTATTAAAACTTGATCAAAATTATTTTTGATAGCTTCATCCACAGCCTTAAAAGCAACAGAGGCTGGATCGGCTCCTTGGGATGATTTTACTATTTGAACATCTACTTTACTTGCCCAATTTTCTAGTTGTTCAATTGCAGCGGCACGAAATGTATCTGAAGCTGCAAACATGACTTTACTACCGTTAGTCTTCAATATTTTTCCTATTTTACCAATAGTTGTTGTTTTCCCAACGCCGTTCACACCAGAAATTAACGTTGCATTAAGCTTTTCTTTTTTCTCAAAAAAGGATTTATTTTCCAAGGGTTTCATCAAAAAAATTATATATTCTTTTAAAATAGAGTTTATCTCTTTAGATAGATCTTTATTTGGATCAATTTTTTTTCTAGAAATTATTTCTTTTATTTCAGATGCAGCTTCAACTCCCACATCTGATCGAATTAAAAACTCTTCAATTTTATTTAGATTTTCGTCATTAATTTCTTTTTTGACAATTATTTCTTTAAGTCCAGATGTAAACGCTGATGCACTTTTCTTAAATCCGATTTTAAATTTATCAAAGATACCCATTATAATTTTATTTTTATTTCTTTAATATCTGAAACAGGTCCTTTCATGTGAATAGAATTATTTCCATCTATTGAAATTGATAATTTTCCAGTTGCAAACTCTATATCAGTTTTATTTTCTGTAAGATTATTTAATTTACCTGCATATGCTGTAGCACACGCTGCAGTTCCACAAGCTTTAGTAAGACCAGCGCCTCTTTCCCAAACTTTTACTTTGATCAAATTTTTGTTAAAAATTTGCGCAATTGTTACGTTACATTTCTCTGGGAAGATTTCGTGATTTTCTATCTCAGGGCCAATTTTCTCTATATTGAAATCCTCAATCTTTTTAACAAAAAAAACAATATGTGGGTTACCCACATTAATTGCAGTGCCACCTAAATACTCATTTTTATTTATATCAATAATTTTGATATTTAAGTTCTTTGTATCCATTTCTTTTGATAAAGGTATTTCATCCCATTTTAACTTTGGTTTACCTATTTCTGTTGTAACAATTTTTTTTTCTAAAATTTCAGATTTTAATTTTCCAGATAGCGTATTTAAAATTATAGAGTTACTATTTTTCTCTTTTGAAATTAAATTTGCAGCACATCTAGTTCCATTTCCACATGCCCCAGACTCTCCTCCATCTGAATTAAAAAATCTTAAACTTGCATCTGCAGAACTATCTGGCTCAATAAATATTAGTTGATCACATCCAATAAAATTTCTGTTACAAATTTTAATTATCTGATCCTTCGTCAAATTGGTAATTTTTTCTCTATTATCGATTATCACAAAATCATTACCCAATCCGTCCATTTTAAAAGCTTTGATGTCCATATATAGTTATTTAACTTATTTATTGACTTTTTGAACCTCTATTATAGTTTGTGGCAGTTTCCGCAAAAACGTTAAATTTGCGGTGTCTTTGGAAACAAAGAGATCGACACTAGTCAGCGAGGGTTCGCCCACTAGTGAGGTTACTGCTGTGTGTAATAAATATGTTTGAAAATTTAACAAATAAATTTGAGGAAATTTTTTCCTCTTTGAAAAAAGCTCCATCACTTGATGAAAATCAGGTTGATGAAGGCCTAAGAGGTATAAGGCAAGCTTTGTTAGAAGCCGATGTGTCCCTTGAAGTTGCTAAAGATTTTATTGAAAAAGTTAAACCAAAAGCCTTAGGTCAAGAGATTATTAGGTCAACATCTCCCGGGGATATGGTGGTAAAGATTGTTTATGATGAATTAGTAAATCTTTTAGGGGAAAAAAATAATGATGTAAATTTAAATGCCGTTCCACCAGTACCAATGATGTTAGTTGGCTTACAAGGTTCTGGTAAAACTACCACAACAGCAAAACTCGCAAAATATTTAGAAAATACAAAAAAAAAGAAAGTAATGATGGTCAGTTTAGATATTTATAGACCAGCTGCTCAAGAGCAATTAAAATCTTTAGGTGAACAAAATAATATTTTAACTCTACCAATAATCAAAGGCCAACAACCTGGCGATATTTGCCAAAGAGCAATTAGTGCAGCAAATTTAAATGGTGCTGATATTATCTTGTTTGATACTGCTGGTAGAACACAAATAGATTTGCAGATGATGAGTGAAATTAAACAAATTGAAAATACAATTAAACCAGCAGAAACCTTTTTAGTTGCAGACTCACTTACTGGGCAAGTAGCTGCATCAGTAGCAAAAGAGTTTAATAATACAGTAAATTTATCAGGAATTATTTTAACAAGAGCAGACGGTGATGCTAGAGGTGGAGCTGCTGTAAGTATGAAATTTGTTTCGCAGGTCCCAATAAAATTTTTAGGTAATGGTGAAAAAATTGAAAACCTTGAAGTTTTTCATCCAAACAGAATTGCAAATAGAATTCTTGGGATGGGAGATATTGTTTCTCTTGTTGAAAAAGCAGCCCAAGATCTTGGAGAAGAAAATATTAAAAAAACAGAGGAAAATTTAAAAAAAGGACAATTCTCAATGCAAGATTATTTAACCCAACTGAGACAAATGAAAAAAATGGGTGGTATTGAGGGCATCATGTCTTTCATGCCAGGCGTTTCAAAAGTAAAATCTCAAATGGATGCAGCTGGAATTGATGAGAGTGTTATTACAAAAAACGAGGCTATAATTTTATCAATGACAAAAAAAGAGAGGGAGAACCCAAAAATAATAGATGGTTCTAGAAAAAAGAGAATTGCTAATGGTTCAGGAACTGATCCAGCCACTATCAATAAATTGTTGAAACAATTTAAAATGATGTCTGAAATGATGAAGAAGATGTCTAAAGGAAATCTGAAAGGTATGTCTGATAAAGGAATACCTCCAGAATTATTTAATCAATTAAAATAAAAAAGGAGAGTAAATGTTAAAACTAAGATTATCTAGAGGTGGTACTAAAAAAAGACCTGTTTATAAAGTTGTTGTAGCCGACAGTCGATTTGCAAGAGATGGCAGATTTATTGAAAAAGTAGGTTTTTTCAATCCACTGTTACCAAAAGAAAAAAAAGAAAGAATTGGACTAGAGGCTGAGAGAATAAAATATTGGTTAGGCCAAGGTGCACAACCTACAACAAGAGTAGCTAGAATTTTAGGTGAGAATGAATTGATGCCTATGCCCGCTAATGGTAATAACCCTCATAAAGCAATTCCAAAAAAAGATAGAAAAAAAGAAGGGTCAGAAGAATCTCCAAAAGCAGAAGCTCCAAAAGCAGAAGCTAAAAAAGAAGAAGCTCCAAAAGCAGAAGCTAAAAAAGAGGAAGCTCCAGCAGCAGAAGCTAAAAAAGACGAAGCTCCAAAAGCAGAAGCTCCAAAAGCAGAAGCTAAAAAAGAGGAAGCTCCAAAAGCAGAGGCTCCAAAAGCAGAAGCTAAAAAAGAGGAAGCTCCAAAAGCAGAGGCTAAAAAAGAGGAAAAGAAATAAACTGAAGGCTATTAATGTTGCAAGCTCAAGTATTTACACTTTATCCAGATATATTTCCCGGACCTTTAGCTAAAGGACTTTACGGAAAAGCAATGTCTAAAAAATTGTGGAGTTTGAACGTGATAAATATAAGAGATGCAGCAACAGATAAACACAAAACAGTTGATGACACTCCTTATGGCGGTGGAACAGGTATGTTATTAAAACCAGACGTCTTAGCAAATTCTATCGATCAAAACGTAAATAAAGGAGAAAGGATTTTGTATCTTTCACCAAAAGGAAAAGTATTTAATCAAAAACTTGCTCAAGATCTATCATTAGAAAAATCTTTTTCTTTAATTTGTGGTCATTTTGAAGGAGTTGATGAAAGAGTGCTATCTACAAGAAATATTGAAGAGATAAGCATAGGAGACTATGTATTGTCCGGTGGGGAAACTGCTGCGCTTGTTGTGATTGATAGTGTATTAAGACTCTTGCCTGGAGTTTTAGGGAATGACAAATCAGCTTCAGAAGAAACATTTGAAAATGGCCTTTTGGAGTATCCACAATATACCAAACCCCAGATTTGGGAGGAAAAATCAGTTCCAGAGGTGTTATTATCCGGTGATCATGCTAAAATTAAAGACTGGCGTTTATCTCAATCAGAGGCTATAACTCGCGTCCGAAGACCAGATTTGTGGCATAAATATAAAAAGAATTAATTTGATAAGTATTAAAATGAAAACAATTGAAGAAATAAACCAAAACAATGTTAAAAAAATCCTTTCAGAAAAAAAGATCCCTGATTTTTTTCCTGGAGATGTTGTTAAAGTTGGTGTTAGAATTACCGAGGGAAAGAAAGAGAGAATTCAATATTTCGAAGGTGTTTGTATAGCTAAAAAAAGTAGAGATATTAATTCATCTTTTACAGTGAGAAAAATATCTTTTGGAGAAGGTGTAGAAAGAACTTTTCCATTATATGGAACTGTAATCGACTCAATAAAAGTAATTCGTTCAGGAAAAGTAAGAAGAGCAAAACTTTATTATTTAAGAGATAGAACTGGTAAATCTGCAAGGATTGCTGAAAAGATTAGAAAAAAAATTGGTATTGATATTGACGTTAAGCCTGAGTCTGTTACCGAGGAGAATTTAGCACCAGTTGAAAAAGAAAATGCACCAGAGCCTTTAAAAGAAGCTACTTCTTCAGCGGAGCCTAGAAAAGAAGAAGCTCCAAAAACAGAAATGAAGAAAGAAGCTCCTGAGGCTGAAACTAAAACTGAAAAAAAACTTGAAAATTTACAAGAAAAAAAATAATTTTTTTCTAAATGCCCAATACTCTTTACGATAAAATCTGGAACGAACACTTGGTTCATCAGCAGGAGGATGGAACAGCATTATTGTTTGTAGACAGACATTTAGTCCATGAAGTCACTAGTCCACAAGCCTTTGAAGGATTAAGAAACTCTAAACGTAAAGTAAGACACCCCAAATTAACATTAGCAGTTGCAGATCATAATGTTCCGACAACTGATAGGTCAAAAGGTATTTCTGATAATGAGTCTAAAATTCAAGTAGAAACTTTAGAGGCTAATTGTAAAGAATTTGGCATTAAACTTTTTGGAATGGGTGATAAAAGACAAGGAATTGTTCATGTCACTGGTCCTGAGCAAGGCTTTACTCAACCAGGTACAGTTATTGTATGTGGTGATAGTCATACAGCAACACACGGAGCATTTGGTGCATTAGCATTTGGTATTGGGACTTCAGAGGTAGAGCATGTTTTAGCAACTCAAACATTAGTACAAAAGAAAGCAAAGAATTTTAGAATTAACGTTAACGGTAAACTTCCATTAGGTGTTACATCGAAAGATGTAATTCTTCAAATAATAGGAAAAATTGGTACTGCTGGAGGAACAGGATGTGTAATTGAATATGCAGGTGATCTAATTAAATCTTTAAGTGTTGAAAATAGAATGACAATTTGCAATATGACGATTGAAGGTGGAGCAAGAGCAGGTTTAATAGCTCCAGACGAAAAGATATTTGAATATTTAGAAGGCAGGCCAATGTCTCCTAAAGGAAATGATTGGGATAAAGCTCTAGAAAATTGGAAAGATTTAAATACTGATGAAGGTGCCAAGTTTGATAAAGAAGTAAACTTAACTGCTAGTGATATTTCACCAATGATAACTTGGGGAACATCACCTCAAGATGTTATTACAATAGACGAAAGAGTACCAAATCCAAATAATGAGAAAGACGAGGATAGAAAAAATTCTTTAGAGAGAGCATTAAATTATATGGGTTTGAAACCAGATATGGCAGCTAAAGACATCAAAATTGACAAAGTTTTCATTGGGAGCTGCACTAATGGTAGAATTGAAGACTTAAGAGAAGCTGCAAAAATCTTAAAAGATAAAAAAATTGCATCTCATGTTCATGCTATGGTTGTCCCTGGTTCAGGATTAGTTAAAGAACAAGCAGAGCAAGAGGGATTAGATAAAATTTTTGTAAAGTCAGGATTTGAGTGGAGAGAGCCAGGATGTTCAATGTGTTTAGCAATGAACGCAGATAAATTAAAACCAGAAGAAAGATGTGCTTCAACATCAAATAGAAATTTTGAAGGTAGACAAGGCAGAGGTGGAAGAACTCATTTAGTGAGCCCAGGTATGGCTGCTGCTGCAGCAATTTCTGGAAACCTTGATGATGTAAGAAAATACCAAAATTAATATGCAAAAATTTAACACTTTAAAAAGTATACCAGCATATCTGCCAATAGTTAATATTGATACAGATATGATCATTCCAAAACAATTTTTAAAAACAATTAAAAGAACTGGGTTAGGCAAAAATTTATTTTTTGAAATGAGATATGATGACAATGGTAAGGAAATAGATGATTTTGTTTTGAATAAAGATCCTTACATAAATTCAAAAATTTTAATTGCTGGAAAAAATTTTGGATGTGGCTCTTCAAGAGAACACGCTCCATGGGCATTATTAGATTTCGGTATTACTTGTGTGATTAGCTCAAGTTTTGCTGATATTTTTTATAATAATTGTTTTAAAAACGGAATCTTACCGATAATTTTAGATGATGATAAAATCAAAGAATTATCAGAATACGCAAAAAGGAAAGAAGAAATTTTTATTGATCTTAATGAGGAGAAAGTCATTTTTGGAAACAATGAGACAAAATTTAAAGTAGATTCATTTAAAAAAAAGTGTTTACTAGAAGGATTAGACGACATAGCTCTGTCACTAAAAAAATCTGATAAAATAGAAATTTTTGAAAAAGATTTAAAAGTCAAGAAGCCTTGGGTTTTTAATGATTAAAGTTAAAAAAAGAAAAGTATTGTTACTCCCAGGCGATGGAATTGGTCCTGAAGTTACTGCGGAAGTTAAAAAAGTAATTAATTGGTTTAATGATAAAAAATCTTTAGATTTTGAGATTGATGAGGATTTAGTAGGTGGAAGTTCTTTTGATAAACATGGAACACCTCTTACTGATGAAGTTTTTTATAAAGCATTAGAAAGTGCAGTAATAATGTTGGGTGCAGTTGGAGGACCAAAGTGGGATGGTGTCGAATTTTCAAAAAAACCTGAAAGAGCTCTTTTAAAATTAAGAAAAGAATTAAAACTTTTTGCAAATTTAAGACCAGCAATATGTTTTGAACAATTGGTAAATGCTTCAACTTTGAAACCAGAAATTGTTTCAGGTTTAGATATTTTAATAGTTAGAGAATTAACTGGAGGAGTATATTTTGGTGAGCCAAGAGGAATTAAACCGATAGAAAATGGAGAAAGAAAAGGAGTAAATACACATACTTATACAAGTAGTGAAATTATAAGAGTAGCTAGAATTGCTTTTGACTTAGCAAAAAAAAGATCAAATAGAGTTATTTCTTGTGAAAAATCTAATGTCATGGAAGCAGGTCAACTTTGGAAAGAAGAAGTACAATCATTGCATGACCAAGAGTATAAGGATGTTGAGCTTAGTCATATGCTAGCTGATAATTGTGCAATGCAACTAGTGAGAAACCCAAAACAATTTGATGTAATCTTAACAGATAACTTATTTGGTGATATGTTATCAGATGAGGCATCTATGTTAACAGGCTCTCTTGGATTATTACCCTCCGCATCATTAGGCGCAAAAAATAAAGATGGTGAAATGAGAGCTATGTATGAACCAATTCATGGTTCGGCTCCAGATATAGCCGGTAAAGGAGTTGCAAACCCTATTGCTTCAATTTTGAGTTTTGCTATGGCACTAAGATACTCTTTAGATTTGGATAATGAGGCAGAAGCTCTAGAAAAAGCTGTCCAAGAGGCACTTAATGATGGATTGAGGACAAAAGATATTATGTCTGATAAAATGAAAGAAGTGTCTACTTCTCAAATGGGTGATGCGATCATTTCAAAATTGCATTAATTAATTAATTATCTTAAAATCATATTATGCCTACTTATACCGCCCCTGTTGACGATATGATGTTTCTATTTGAGAAACTCAGAAATAATCAAAAATATAACGAGCTAGAAAAATATAAAGAAATAACTTCTGATTTAGTAAAAGATATTTTACAGGAAGCAGCAAAGATTAATCAAAATTTAATTTTACCACTAGCTAAGACTGGTGATGAAAATCCTGCAGTCTTAGAAAATGGAGTTGTGAGAACTCCCCCAGGATATAAAGAAGCTTACAAAAAATATATCGAGGACGGGTGGACTTCACTTTCTTGTGATCCTAAATATGGAGGTCAAGGTATGCCAAAAACTGTAAGTGCATTTTTTGATGAAATGCTCTCCTCGGCTAGTTTGTCTTTTAAGTTGTATAGTGAATTAAGTATAGGTGCATATAATTGTATTAATCATCATGCTACAGATGAAATAAAAAATAAATATTTACCAAAAATAGTTGAAGGAAAATGGAGTGGTACTATGTGTTTAACCGAGCCAGTATGTGGTACCGATTTAGGTTTACTAAGAACAAAAGCTAAAAAACAAACTGATGGAACTTACAAAATAAGTGGTCAAAAAATTTTTATTACATCTGGAGATCATGATTTGACTGAAAATATCATTCATCTAGTTTTAGCAAGAGCAGAAGACTCTCCAGCAGGCACAAAAGGAATAAGTTTATTTTTAGTTCCAAAATTTGTGGTCAAAGATGATGGAACAGTTGGGCCAAGAAACGGCATATCAACAGGATCTATTGAGACCAAGATGGGAATAAAGGGATCAGCCACTTGTGTATTAAATTTTGATGATGCCACTGGCTATATGATAGGTGCTAAAGATAAGGGACTAGGCGCTATGTTTACTATGATGAATCTTGAAAGAATAGTTGTAGGCATTCAAGGTTTAGGTATTTCAGAAATCGCTTATCAAAATTCTCTTACTTATGCAAAAGAGAGAAAACAAGGAAAGTCAAATAATTCTAATTCAAAAAATGGAGCAGACTTTATAATTGAACATGCCGACATAAGAAGAACCTTATTAAATATGAAATCAATTATAGAGGGCGAAAGAGCTTTGTGTTTTTGGTTGTCACAACAAACTGAAGTTAGTTTAAATCATCCGGATGAAAAAACTCGTCAAGAAGCTTCTGATTATGTTTCACTAATGACTCCTGTAGTGAAATCTTTATTTACAGATTTAGCAATGGAAATAACTAGTGATGCTATGCAAATTCATGGTGGATATGGGTATACTAAAGATCAAGGGATAGAACAATTATATAGAGATAATAGAATTACACCTATCTACGAAGGTACAAATTCGGTCCAAGCCTCAGACCTAGTTTTCAGAAAATTGTCAAATAAAAATGGAAATGTAATAAATAAATTTTTAGATCAGGTTAAGTCAGAGTGTGAAACTGATAATGAAAAAATTAAACCATTTTTATCTGAATTTAATAAGAATTTAGATATTCTTAAAAAATTTAGTGATTGGATGGTAGAGAAGGTAACTACAGAAAAAGATGACGTTAGCGCAGCGGCTAATGACTACCTTAAAACTTTGGGTTACGTATCTATTGCATATGCATGGATAAAAGTTTTAGAGGTAAGTTTTAAAGATTATGAAGAAAATAAAAATTTTTATAATGACAAGATAGATACTGCCAGATTTTATTTTGACAAAGTATTACCCAGAGCAGAACATCACTATAAGTCTGCAATTTCTGGAAGTTCAAATATAATGAATTTCAAGTTTAATTAAATGAGTCATTACGAAACTAATCTCGATAAGAACAGTGCAAATTATGTTCCATTGACACCTTTGACTTTTTTAAAGAGAGCTTATGAAATTTACCCCAATTATGAAGCAGTTATTTATGAAGATAAGAAATATACTTGGGCTCAAGTTTATAAACGAACTGTAAAATTTGCTAGTGCACTTAATAAAATTGGAGTTGGTAAGGGTGATACTGTTTCATTTTTAGCTTTTAATACCCCTGAAATTTTTGAAGGACATTATTCAGTTCCAATGACAGGTGCAGTTCTTAATACTATTAATATAAGGTTAGATGCTAAAACAATTGCGTATATTTTAGAACATAGTGAGGCAAAAGTTTTAGTTGTTGATAGGCAACTTCATGTTGAAGTAAAAAAGGCTCTAAATACTTTAAAAAGAAAAATTATAATAATTGATATCAACGATAAATTTGCAGACCAATCTAAGTGTGAGAAAATTGGAGAATTAGAATATGAAAGTTTTTTAAACACTGGTGATGAAAATTATGATTGGAAAATGCCAGAAGATGAATGGCAAGCATTATCACTTAGTTATACTTCAGGAACTACTGGAAACCCCAAGGGAGTGGTTTACCACCACAGAGGATCATATTTGATGTCAACTGGAAGTGCTGTTGCATGGAATATGCCAAACAGGTTAAATTTTTTAACAATTGTGCCCATGTTTCATTGTAATGGTTGGGGGTATCCATGGACTGTACCTATGTTAAATGGGAGAACTATTTGTTTAAGAAATATTGATATAAAAAAAATATTTGAATTAATAGATAAATATGATGTTACCCATTTTGGTGGAGCACCGATTGTATTAAATATGATCACTGGAGCTCCAGAGTCTGATAGAAAAAAATTAAAACAAAAAGTTTATGTATTAACTGCTGGTGCACCGCCACCAAGTATTATATTTAAAAAAATGAAAGAGCTTGGATTTGAGGTAATGCATGTCTATGGATTAACAGAAACTTATGGTCATGTTACTCAATGTGCTTGGAACGATTCTTGGAATGAATTTGATGAAGAAAAACAAAATGAAATTAAGGCAAGACAAGGTGTAAGATATCCTAATACGGAAGGGATCTCTGTTATGGACCCTGAAACTATGAAAGAAGTTCCAAAAGATGGAAAAACGATTGGTGAAATTATGATCAAAGGAAATGTAGTTATGAAAGGTTATTTTAAAGATAAAAATGCTACAGACAAAGCGATGAATGGTGGTTGGTTTCATTCTGGAGATTTGGCAGTTATGCATCCAGACGGATACGTTAAAATTCAAGATAGATCTAAAGATATTATTATTTCAGGAGGTGAGAATATATCCTCAATAGAAATAGAAAACACTTTAGCTAAACATCCATCAGTTTCCATTGCGGCAGTTGTAGCTAAACCTGATGAAAAATGGGGTGAGGTTCCATGTGCATTTATTGAGATGGTCCAAGATAAACCTACAACGGAAAAAGAACTAATTAGCTTTTGTAAAGAAACTTTAGCTGGCTTTAAAGTTCCAAAACAAGTTATATTTTGTGACTTACCGAAAACTTCTACAGGAAAAATTCAAAAATTTGAGCTAAGAAAAAAATTTTAAACCCAAAAAATATTAAAAAGATAAAGCTTTCAACTTAAAAAAAATGAATTTAAGCTATTAGACTTCACGTTTAAGATTTGATAATAATTTAAAATGAAAAAATTTAGAATTTGCTTATCGTTATCTTTATTTTGGATAATATTAGTAGGTTATCTTGTTTGGGCAAATGGATTGCTCGCAAGAGGTACAAAAGATTTTAGGTGGGATGAATGGATATGGTTTGGATTAATACCCGCAATCGCACCATATTTGTTTTATTATATTTGGAAACCAGGAATTATAGAAAATTTTTTTAAACAAAATAAATAATGAAAGTAGAAATTTATACTCAAAACCTAAATGTAATATATGAAAATAGTATTTTACTTATTGATTATTGTTATCAAGGTTTGATTAATTTAGTTGCTTATTTAAATCTTTGATTTTTTTTTACTCATTTCTAATTTTTTTATTCGGTGCTAGTCTTGGAAGCTTTGCAAATGTTTGCATTTATCGTTTACCAAGAGACAAACAGATTATAAGTGGAAGATCTTTTTGCCCAGGATGTAAAAAAAAGATAAATTGGTACGATAATTTACCCTTAATTTCATATATCCTTTTAAATGCCAAATGTAGAAATTGTGATAGGTATATATCTGCAAGATACTTAATTGTTGAACTGATTACTGCAATTTCTTTTTTGTTTATTTTTCTATGTTTTAAAAATCTTTATACAATTATTTTTTTATCTATCTTAATTTTGATATTGATAATGATATTTTTTATTGATTTAGAGAATTTTATAATTCCGGATAGTTTGAATTTTTCTATCATGGGTTTAGCACTTGTCAAAAATTTCTTACCTAGCTTTAATACAAGTTTAGTTCATGATATTAACCAATCTCTCATTGGGGGAATTATTGGATATTTTAGTATTTGGTTAATAATTTTCTTATATAAAACTTTAAAAAAAATCGATGGTATGGGACTTGGTGATGCCAAATTAATGGCTGGGATTGGCTTACTATTTGGATGGCAATCTATACCATTAGTTCTTTTTCTCTCTTCAATTCTAGGTTTGTTTTTTGTCGCCCCATCATTATTAAAAAAACAAAAAACTATGAAATCTGAAATTCCCTTTGGTCCTTTTATAATTATTGCTATGTTAATTTATTTTGTTTTTGGGGACTTTTTTTATGGTCTAATATTGGTTTAATTTTCAATTTTTAGATAGTATCATAACACATATGATAAACAAAATTTCTGAACTTGCCAAAACAAACAAAAAAATTTCCGACTTCCATTTAAGAGATGGTTCAGATATTTCGTACAGAGTTTTGGGAGATATTGTAATTGAACCTAATAGCAAAATTTCTGGTAAAGATTTGCAGGAATTATTGAAGAATAATTGTTCAGATCTTGAAATAAAAAGATTTGAGGAAAAAAATGAATTAGACACAGCGGTTATGCTGGGGGAATTAAGATTTAGAGCTAATTTTTATAAAACCCTTAATGGTTTAGCGGCAGTTTTAAGAAGAGTGGAGACAAAAATTCCATTAATGGAAGATTTGAATTTACCCCAAGTTTTATTTACATTACTTGATGCTCACAAAGGTTTAGTATTGGTAACTGGTCCTACAGGATCTGGTAAATCAACAACACTTGCAGCAATTATTAATCAAATCAACGAGTCGAGGCCAGCAAATATTATAACTATTGAAGATCCAGTTGAGTTTATTCACAAAGATAAAAAAAGCATTGTTTCGCAAAGAGAAGTTGGCAAACAAACAGAGAGTTTTGCTCATGCATTAAAAGCTGCATTAAGAGAAGATCCTGATGTTATTTTGGTTGGTGAGCTTAGAGATTTAGAAACTATTGGTATGGCTTTAACTGCTGCCGAAACGGGACATTTAGTTTTTGGCACATTACACACGAGTGGAGCACCGAACACTGTAAACAGAATTATTGATGTTTTTCCGCCAGAGCAACAAGGTCAAATAAGAGCACAATTAGCAGAATCTTTAAATATGGTAGTTACTCAAAAATTATTTAAGAAAAAAGATGGATCAGGAAGAGTTGGCGCCTTTGAAGTTATGGTTTGTAATGCACCTATTAAAAATTTAATTCGTGAGGCAAAAATTCATCAAATCCCGAGTGTCATGCAAACCGCCCAACGTGAAGGCATGATCACAATGGAAAAATCAATCGAGGATTTAATAGGAAGAGGAGATATATCTAATGCCGAAAAAAATTCTTAAAGGTTTTACCTTAATTGAATTATTAGTTGTTATTGCTATTATTGGAATTTTATCAGGAACAGGTGTAGTTGCATATAATAGCTATACTTCGTCTGCAAAAGAAACAGCAACAAAACTTAATCATACAAAAATTGTAAATAGTATGGAAAGTGAATTTGCAAAGTGTAAAATGGATAAAAGTTCTACGATATTTAATTCTCATAAATGCAATTCGTCTAATCGACCATCAACAAGTGCAATTAATAATTACGTTAATAACCTAGGTCTTAAAAATCCTTATGATAAAAGCAAACCTGTCGCGCAATCAAATGTTTGTACATCTGGATCAATTGCAATCTCTGAAAAAGAAACTGGATCATATAATGTTGAATATGCATCAATTAAAAAAAAGAAGAAACATACTTCTTTAGTTAGTTCTAGCTGGTCACAAAATTATTCTAAAACCAAAACAACCTCTGTGGCTTTTACTTGTGCTTCAGCATCATCAGGCTCAAATAAGCCAAAAAATAGTTTTGCAGATTATAAACCTCCAAATCAGGGTTCTGGTGCTGGTTTAATAGTAGATAAAGATGGAAATATTGTTCAAAATGGCGCTCATGCATGTAGTGCTGATTGTTTTAAAACTTATCCAAACGCAGGGGGAATGAACAACTGGTATACTTTTGTTAATGGACAAAAAATTTATCCTACAAGAAAAGATAGTCCTTATAGATTTGTTATGTTTGAAGGTGCTAGTTCTTCTGGAAATATTTCTTCAAGATGCGGTGGTGGAAATTGTAAATATAATTTTGCTGATGATACATTTACAGATACAAGAACAGGACAAACATTTAAAGCTGGAGAAGCGCCATAAAGGTTTCACACTTTTAGAACTTTTAGTTGTGTTAGCTGTATTGGGTGTTTTTTCAGTTATAGCTTACCCAAATATTTCGAGTTGGATTACAGATCGTGAAGTAAAGAAAGAAGTTTATGAAACTGTTGCTTTTATTAAGGAACGTAAAGCTGAGGTCACAAGTGGTAAATATGGAATGACACAAATTGTTCTTAAACCAAATTTGGAGGTCTACACAATGAGCCCTCAAAACTTTTTTAATACTTATCAAGATATTTCATCAAATAGCTCTTATAAGTCTAATAGACAATGTGATTATGGATATAGACAGTCAGGATTTCAAAGAAATAGAAGTTTAGAGACTTTAAAGTTAAGTGTTTCAAATAACGATAGTGAGGTTCATGTTTATCCCAATGCCGCACACAACCCCTCTAGCACAACTCTTTGTATTACAAAAGATGGAAGTATCAAATTTATGAGGTTGAGAAAAACTGACAGAGATCCTGCTACAAATCAGAATGTAGATATGTTCGTATTTTGCTCTAAATCAAATACAAATCAAAATACATGTAAATTTAATGCGAATTTTGATCACATGTATAAGTTAAATATTGATAGTTTTCAAAATGTAAAAGTTTATAAAAAAAATAAAAATAAGAATAGTTGGATTAAAATAGATGGTTAAATCAAATAAAGGAATTTCAATAATTGAGTCATTAGTTTGCATTGTTATAATTGGAATTGGATTTATCGCGATTATGCAGCTTTCAGCCTTTTCAATTAACTCGATGGATAGAGCGACTGAAAGAAATAAGCTTAATTATCTCTCAGAAATGGTGATGGAAGATATGATTGGTGATCCCGATAACGTATCAAAATATGGAAATTTTAATAAAACTTGTACATCTGGAAATCAAAATGCTTCTGATCTTCACACTAGAATGAAAAAAAAATGGGATGATAAATTACAAGAAAAAAATTTTATGAAAGTTGATAATAAAGACAGAAAACCAAAATGTGATAATTACGATACAAAAAAAACTTACGTAAATTCGGGCACAAATACCTCAGGGAGAGTAAATTTTTTCACTGGTAAAGGTAAAAGAAAAAAATATTTAGGGGTAGTTGTTAAATGAAATTAAAGAATTCAGGTTTCACTTTAGCAGAAGTTTTGGTTGCGACAGTGATAGGTATAATAAGTATTGCAGCAGCCTTTGCGTCTTATGGCTATTTCAATAAGTCCTATAAATCAATCTCTCAGAAGGCAAACATTAATAATACTGCAAGAGAATCTTTATCAATTTTAACCAAAGAATTAAGAAATGCAGGTTATGTAGATCCTAATTTTTTGGCTAATTCTCCAGAAAATATGACTGAGAGAACTGTAAGAATGAATGCTTTAAGTGTTTCTTCAAAAAGATTTGGTGGGAAGTACGGACAATCAGATTATCTTCAGCTTTGGTACACTAATTCTGCAAAAGAAAGTCATTACATAGTTTATATGTTACAGAAATATCAAAATAGTAATGATTATTATTTGGGAAAATATGCAACTTTAAATCGACTTCACCCACAAGGTGGAAAAATGTATATGCGTAATGAATTGTTCATTCCATATGTTGAGGATTTTCAAGTCATCCTAAAAGATAAAGAAGGTAAAATATTAGTTCCAGTTTGTAATAGTGGTTGTGGTTCAGTTGAAGATAGTCAGGGAAGACTAACACTTGTTAATACTAAATATGGTCAATTGACAAAAGGTCAAGCGAATGTTGATTTAGTACATACAGCTGAAATATACTTAACTATTCGATCTCCAAAAGAGGTATATACCACAGCAAAGCCAACAAAAATCATTAATGGGGAAGCTCCTCATGGAAGTAATATAAATATTCCAGCAGACAAATATCATCGAGAAACTTTTTTTGTAAGTGTTCATACAAGAAATTTAGCAAAACATGTTGCTATATCAGAACAAACAGGAACAAGTATTGGAGAGTCATCATCGTATAACAAATGAAAATTATTAAAAAAAATTCAGAAAGAGGTTTTGCTTTACCGCTAGCTTTATTGCTTCTTGTTGTAATGACAATTATGGGAGCTACTTTGGTTAATATCACGTCTACCGAACATAATGCCAATACTGATAAAGATAGTAATCAACAAGTATTTTATGCAGCAGAAAGTGGAATTTCAGTAGCCAAAAGTTGGATGGTTGGAAACATTACTAAGTTTTCATCCTCGCCACCTAATAATTTAGATAGTAGATTAAGATTTTGTAAAGCTTCTTTTTTTCCAAATTTAAGAAGTTCAAATAACGGATTTCATACTGATAGAAAATCTCTCAACCAAGTAATAAGTGCATCAGGAGATGAAGCAACTAGACTGGGTAAATACAGTTTTGAATATTTCATAGCTTATACACCAGATCAAAATGGAAATAATTCGTCTGGTAAAAAAAAATCTGGTACTAATAATATTTTATATACTATTTATTCTTGTGGTTGTAATGAGACTGCAAGCAAATGTAACGCACAAAACAATATTATTATTCCATTAGAGGCTGTGGTAACTTTGGTGAACTGATGTATAGATTTATACTTTATATAATTGGAATTTTTTTACTTGCTCAAGCAAACGCTTTAGCTTGTAACTTTAAAATAGCAGATTTTGGCACTCCTAAAGAAAGTGTAAAATTAGATGAGACCTTAATGGCACCAATGCTGATGCCTGATAGATTTGGTGGAGAAAATTTGATTATTCCACTTGAACAGATTTGTAAATCAAATGAAAAACTTTACGGCACACAATTAATATATCTATATATTGATAATAAGCTCTCTCGTATTCAACTTTATAGACCTGTTATGCCAGATAGAAATTTGATGGATTTTGCAATGCAAAAATATGGAAAGTTTAATCTTCCTCAAGGCCTTCCGAAGAACAAGTGGAGAGGAAATCATATTTGGAATTTGAATTTAGAAACTGTTGAGTACATTGTAACAGATATTCACGATGGTCATGTAGAAATTATCGACATTGTAAATAAGTTATATTTACCAACTATTGAAAATTATAACGAAAAGGTGGGAGAGTGGCTAGACTCTGGGCAATAATATTTAGTTTATTTTTAATAACCAGTTTATCAGAGGTGAATGCAAAAAATCCTCCCCCAGGAACTGGAACAAGTGATATTCCAGCTAATATATTAATAATGTTAGATAACTCAGGAAGTATGTCTGCAAGGCTAGCTGGAGCAGTTCAGATTCATTATCCTGTAGATGTTAACGTAGACAGCAATGGAAATATATATGTTTTAGAATATTGGAATAATAGAATAAAAAAATTTGATAGTTCTGGTAATTATTTAAAGGCATTTGGCGGAGCGGGAAGTAGTTGTAATAGATGGAGAAATGCAAGGCAATTCGATATTTATGATAATCATATCTACATACCTGACACAAGTAATTATAGAATTGTGAAATTAACCCTGGATGGGGCGTGTGTAGCTACAGGCAGCACTGGTTTTTTAAGAGAACAGCCAATTTCTATCGCAGTTGAAAATGGCGGTGGATATGCATGGGTTGGAGGTGGAGGTAGAGATGGCAGAATAGCTAGCTTTTTTGCACATAATTTAAACAGGAATTCTGGTGGAAATGTTTATAGCAACCAAGGTGGGGGATTTAGTTTTATGTGGGGAGCAAGCTGGTCGAAAAACGGAAGAGCTAGATTAGCATATGCAAATGCAGGAAAAAACGTTGTTCGAGTAGCATATAGATCTGGCCATCAGCTAATTGGTCAAAATAGCGTATACAGTAATGATTATGTAAGAAGATGTAATGCTGACTCACCTACAGATGTTGCATTTGATAGCGCAGGAAATCTCTATTATACATCCCGGAGCCATCACGCAGTATATAAATTTACAAAAGCGGTATGGGAGGCTAATGCTTGTACACAAACCAAAGTCGTCGGCTCATGGTCTACATCTGGAGGATTTAGATATCCATATGGTTTAGAAATAGACTCAAGTGATAATATTTATGTTACAGATTATTATAATTTTTCTGTAAGAAAATATAATACATCTGGCACAGAAACTCTAACAGTTGGTGGCTCAAATACTAGATTGGAAGCAGCCAAAAAGGTAATAAAAAAAATCGTTTCAAATACAGATTTAACATCAGGTGCAAATTTTGGTTTAATGGAATGGGGAAGTGCTGGCAGCCGAACACGAATAAGAGTTAAAATTGGAGATAATGGTGCTAAACAAATTTATACAGACGTGGATAATATATTTGCTAGTGGTGGAACTAATCTATCTAATGCACTTAACAAAGCTAGAAGTTATTTTAGAAGTGGTCAGGTTGATAATTGGAATAAAACCTGCTCAAAAAATTTTTTAATAGTCATAAGTGATGGCTATTGGTCTAGCCACAATTCAGTTTTGTCTGTAGCAAATACACTAAATAAAACAGATAATGTTCAAACATTTGCAGTTGGTTTTGCACTTGGCGGAGCAAATAATAACTACAAAACTTTAGCAGTACAGGGTGGAACAAAAGCACCATTATACGCAGAGAATGAGACGGATTTACTCTCAAAACTTACTGACGCTATCAAACAAGCAATTTCGGGTAGATTGACTTTTACAACTCCAGCAGTCATGTCAGATGTCACAAGAGGAAACTTTATTTATCAAGCTACATTTGAGTATGAAAAAAACAAGCAGTGGAAAGGTAGACTTAAAAAATACAAATTAAACTCCAACGGAACATTCGGTGCTGAACAATGGGATGCTGCTGATAAATTGAATAATAAAAATGCATCTTCTAGAAATATATGGACAGCAGGAATTTCAGCTTCTGGAATAAATAATTTTAC
>CACNZK010000001.1 GCA_902625035.1 uncultured Pelagibacteraceae bacterium | reverse complement strand
TGATATTCTTTTTAGGGAATAATGCATTTATTTGTTTTATTGGGTAAACTCTACTACTTGAGATGAATATGATTTTAGAGCCATCTTTTTTAACTTTTTTTAATATATTATAGGTCCCAATTAGATTTGTATTTATAACTCGATCAATATCTTTCTTTGAAACTTCTACTGATGCCTCAGCACAGCAATCTATGATTAAATTATATTTTGGAAGTTTCTGTATTTTTTTTGAGTCAGAAATATCAATTTTGTAATTATTAATTCCTTTTTCCTTCAAAAGATTTAAATTGTATTTTGAACCTTTTCTTGAGAGATTATCAAGACAATCAATTTTAAAACCCTTTGAATTAAGAAAAATAGCTAAGTTGGTTCCAACGAATCCACATCCGCCTGTAATTAAAATTTTCATCAATCTAATTTTTTTCCTGTATCATAGATATCTATTTTTTATTTTTAAAAACATTTAAAAATTCAAGTTTAATAAAGTTTATTAATACCACAAAATTGATTAAAAGAAATTTAAAGTCAAAATTTAATAAATTTTCAAAAGACCTTTTGAAGAAAAAATTTATTTGTTTTAAAACTAGTTTAGCAAATCTGAAATAACTTTTTTTTTTTATTTTATAACCGTATGAGTGGTATCTCCATACTCTTGCAGATAATGATTCAATATCGTCGTTTTGTAAATGAAAACATTTTGCATCGTGACAATAAAATGTAGAAAGTCCTTTGTCTCTTACTCTCACGCTATAATCAATATCCTCTCCATTAGATTTCAATTCTTGATCATAACCATTTATTTTCTTCCAAACTAATTTATTTTGAATGCTATTACAGCCAAATACGAACGCAGGATTTTTTATGTCGGTATTTCCCCAATTTTGTTTGTAATAAATAGATCTCCAATAATTATAAATATTGTCAGTATGTTTCTCTTTTAGATTTCCGCCTACGAGAACAATATCATTATTTAAATGTTTTGATATTTCCTCAAACCAATATTTATCAAGAACAACATCTGCATCAATTGATGCTACAAAATCATTTTTAGAATTTTGTATTGCTACATTTCTACAATAACTTAGACCTTTATTTTCTTTATTATTTATAATTTTGACATCGTTAAATTGTTTTAGACAATTTAAAGTATTATCTTTTGAACAATCATTAATAACTATTACTTCATCAAAAGGCAAAGATTGATTAAAAACTGATTTTAAGACTTCTTGTATAGTTTTTTCAGCATTATAAGCTGGAATATAAATTGAAGCTTTTATCATCTTGGTTAAAGTGTATTAATCATTTTTTATGGAGATTTTTCAAATATTAATAATTTAATAAAATTGAAAAATATATGAAAATTATAGATTCAACAACTTATTTTGAGGAAGATTTGATGATGGATTTAAGATTTAATATTTTAGATCCTTACGTCGACGAATTTATTGTTTCTGAGGCAAGGTTTTCCCATAGTGGAAAGGAAAAAGAAATAAAGTTTGATAAAAAAAAATTTTCTAAATTTGAAAAAAAAATAAATCATATAATTTTAGAAAAAGAGCCAAATAATATTATCAAAAAGGATAAATTAAGTTACGTTGAAAAAAGACATAATAGTATATTGAGAATAAAGGAGCAAAGGAATCATATTTCAAAATTTTTGTCTAAATATAGTCCTGAAGATTTTCTAATTTATAGCGATAATGATGAAATTCCTGATCTTAAAAATTTTGATTTACAGAAGATTAAAAAAGATGTTGTTATCTTTAAACAGAAAATCTTTTATTATAAGTTTAATTTGATTCTACCAGGTATTGACTGGTTTGGTTCTAAAGCCTGTAAAATAAAAAACTTAAAAACTGTTGATATTCTCAGAAATTCAAAAAATAAAAAATACGCATTTTATAGAATTGATGCTCTGTTTTCAGATATTAAACATCAAAGTTTACAAGTTGTTCAAAATGGTGGATGGCATTTTTCCAATTTAAAGACTCATGAGGATCTTCATAAAAAATATTTAAATGATGAAAATCATTCAGAATATGAAGCACTTAATCTTCCAATTGAAAGGGTAAGACAAAATATAGAAAATTGGACTATTGATTATGATCATCTAGCCAAAAAAGAATCCCAAGAAAAATTTAAAAAAGTAAAGCTTGAGAGAATAGAATTAGATATTTTGCCAAAATTTATTCAAGATAATCGAGAGAAATATATTGAATGGATCATAAAATAAATTTGTTAGCTTTTAATTTTGGAAAGCTTTCAAAATCATTATTACTTGATAAAACATTATATAAAACTATAAGAAATTCATGATTAAAAAAAAAACCATCATTGTAACTGGAGGAGCCGGTTTTGTTGGTTCAAATATGATTGGTTATTTATTAAAAAAAACAAAATATAAGATTATAAGTATTGATAATTATTCATCTGGTTATAAGAAAAATCATTTAAAAAATAAAAGAGTAAAATATTTAAAAGCAAATACAAAAGATATTTTTAGATTAATTAAATATCCAAAGAATATACAAGCCGTTTTTCATTTTGGTGAATTTGCAAGAATTTACCAAAGTTTTATAAGTATGAATGAATGTATAGACTCTAATACTGTCGGAACTAATTCTATTTTCAATTTTTGTTTAAAAAATAACATCAAATTAATTTATTCTGCAACATCTGCTTCTTTAGGAAATAAAGGAAAAGACAAAAATCTTTCACCGTATGCATTTACAAAAGCAAAAAACTTAGAATTACTAGAGAACTTAAAAAAGTGGTTTAATTTTAAGTTCGAAGTTATTTATTTTTATAACGTTTATGGACCAAAACAAATAACTAGCGGAAAAATGTCAACTGTTATTGGTATTTTTGAGGAAGCTTATAAAAATAAAAAACCTTTACCTGTAGTTAGGCCAGGAACGCAAACTAGAAGATTTACTCATATAAATGATACAATTGAGATTTGCTATTTAGCCTGGAAGAAAAATCTCTCTAGACATTACAGTATTTCAAGTAAACAAAGTCATTCAATAATTGAAGTTGCAAAAATGTTCAAATCTAAAATTAAATACTTACACAAAAGACCTGGTGAAAGATATGCATCAGCCTTAACGAAAATGAATCTTTCAAATAAAGTTTATAGATATTTTGGAAAAATTAAGCTTTCTGATTATATTAGTAGTCTTCCACATAAACCTAAGAATGATTAACCTTTTCCCCGCCATGGAATGGTTTTATCAATTATTTTTCTTAAGGTAATATCGAATAATAACCCAAGCATTCCCATTATAAAAATTGTTATCCAAATTACTTCATATTGAAAATATTTCTTAGCTACATTTTCAACAAAACCAATACCAGTAGTACCAGCTAAAAATTCTGCAGCTACTAAGGTTCCCCAACACATACCCACTGCAACTCTTATACCAGTAAGTATCTCTGGTAATGAGTTAGGAAAAATAACATGCCTTAATATTTGTCTTTTTGATGCTCCTAATGAGTGAGCTGCGTGAATTTTTGAAAGTTGTGTGCCAGACGCTCCTGCTCGAGCTGAAATTATCATTATAGATAAAGAAACCATAAATAGTAAAAATACTTTTCCGGTATTATCAATTCCTAAAACTGAAATTATAAGAGGAGCCCATGCAAGAGGAGGAACAGGTCTATAAAGCTCAATCAAAGGATCAAAAAAACCTTTTGCAAATCTATTCAATCCCATAAATAGACCAAGTGGTACACCAATTAATATTCCAAAAACCAAACCAAGAAAAACTCTTAAAAAAGAATCCCAAATATGTCCATAAGGGACAGGCACTTTAAATAAATTAAAATCACCAGTTACAATTTTTAAAACTCCACCTTTGAAGTTTTGTTTTACAATTCCATCTTTACTATGAACAGGATACTCACCTGGTAAAATATCTGCAATCCAGTCTGGCAAAAAAAAGCCAATCATTTTGCTCACATCAACCATTTGTATCCACAATAGAGGAATATCTTTATAACCCACACTGGGTTTTGACATTAATATAAATTTATTGAAAGTATCGGATGGTTTAGGTAACCATCTACCAGATCCCTGTTCTGAACAACTTGGACCACTAGCAACGATAGTTCCTGCAGGAAATAAGAAAATATCAATTAATCTTAATCCACCTTGTTCTTTTTTTTGAGCATTATCAAATTTAACAATTGCCGCTTGCATCTTATCTAATGCATTTGGAGGGTAGATACTTGCAAATTCTATTCTTCTAGCAATCTTAACAATATTTTTTGCGTATGTTGAAGCCACTTCTTCACTATCACTTAAATTTTTCCTATAAGATTTAATTTCTTCTTTAAGTTCTTTCATCTTATTTTTAAATTGAGGGTTATGATTTCTTAATTTAAAAAATTCATCACTTATTAAATTCAATTCTTCTGCGGCAGTGTGAAACTTTAAACCTCTATACGTTGCAGGCACCAAAGGTACTTCTAATGTATTTTCAATAGAACCTGAGCCTGCGTCTACTTTAGTTATACCCCAACCACCTTCTTCATCTACCGCTTTAAGTCTTTCATTAAGTTCTTGCTCTGTTTCGAACGGATAATCAGATTTTTGGAAATTTTCAGTTAATAGATTTATTTTTCCAGTGATATCATCTATTTTTTGCTGTGTCTCAATCTCTAATAAATCTTCATTTGTAAGTAACGGGATAAGTTGATTAGTTTTACTAATATAACTAATTAGCAATGTTTTTTGTTGGCTATTAAGTTCCTCAGAATTTTGAATCTCATTTTGAATTAATTTTAAATTTTTATTCTCTTTTTTGATTTGTGAAGTACTTTTGAACTCTCTTTCCTCAATTGGAAATTGATATTTTAATCCAAGCAAAGAGTCATTAACTTTTGCAACTTGGCATAGCTCGTTGGCAGATTTTGGATAAAATCCTTTAGCAATATCCCAAGAATAGTAGAGCCAAATTAAAAGTAAAAAACTACTCCCGACAATAACCCAGTGAGTACCACCTAGTGCTCTCTCCGGATTTCCAAATACAGCATCTACTTTTTCAGTCCTTATTAATCTTCTTCCATAAAGAATACAGCCGATTACAGCAAAGAATATAAGAAAAGTTATTATCTGAGTTAACATTTAATTATCTTTCCCCATAATTTCCTCTTCCATGTTCCAGATCATTTCAAGAATTTCCTCTCTTTTTTGAGAGAACTCTTTGTTTTTTTTAATTTCCCTTAGGTCTTCTTTTAATCCCATTGAAGCGAATGGAAGATTATATTCTTTATGTATTCTTCCTGGTCTTGGAGCCATCACGTATAATCTTTCCCCTAAAAGCAAGGCCTCTTCAACTGAGTGAGTAATCAAAATAATTGTTTTACCAGTCTCCTTCCAAATTTTTAAAACTAAAGACTGCATTTTTTCTCTTGTAAGAGCATCAAGAGCTCCTAATGGTTCATCCATTAAGATCAAATCTGGATTATTAATTAGACATCTTGCTAGAGCCACTCTTTGCTGCATTCCCCCAGATAATTGATAAGTTGGTGTGTTTCCAAAACCTTTTAATCCAACAATCTCTAACCATTCATCAACTTTTTTCTGAGTTTCAACTGGATCTTCTTTTTTCATTCTTAACCCAAAGTTCACGTTTTCAGCAACTGTTAGCCATTCAAATAAAGCACCTTGCTGAAAAACCATTCCCCTTTCAACTCCTGGTCCATCTATTTCTTTGTTATTTAAAGTAATACTTCCTGAAGTTGGTCTAATAAATCCTGCAGTAATATTTAATAGCGTAGTCTTTCCACAACCAGATGGTCCAAGAACAGTAAGAAGTTCTCCTTTTTTAAGAGTAAAATTTAAATCTTTTAAGGCGTGAACAGTTTCTCCTTTAGGAGTTTTAAAAATCATGTTTAGATTTTGTGAAATTAAATCACTCATAAAGAGACTTTATATTTGAATTTTTAATAAAAAAATAGGCACCAATTTATTACAATTGGCACCTATTAAAATTTAAATTACCTTTAGATTATAAAGGTAAGAAACTAGTATCTACGTTTCCTCTTGGTGTTCCCATTCCTTTTAAGAATGCATCAAGATTTCCACTTTCCATAGATTGTTTAGTTTCCTCAGGTGTTAGAAATTTAAAGCCACTTAAAGTTTCTTTCATATCAGCAACTTTCATTTCAGAAGCTTTTGACATTGCGTTCATATCACTTTTACCAGCTCTATATCTCGCATTAGCCTCATGAGTTACTTCAATAAAAGTTCTTAGCATACCTGGATTTTCCTTCATAAACTTAGTAGTTACTGAAGTGATATCAATACCTAAGATACCAGCGTCTCTAGCTTCTTGAACTGTAAGTAATCTAGATCCAACTGCAGTTGCAGCTTTAATCGAGTTACCACCAAACAAACATGCCATTACAACATCACCACTTACTAAAGCAGCAGCACCTTCCTCAGGGTCCATTTGAATGATATCCATTTTTTTTCTGTCCGCACCAACAACTTTCATACTTTCGTCAAAAACGTATTCAGCCATTGTACCTAGTGGAACAGCAACTTTTTTACCTTCAAGTTCTGTAGCGTTAGCTTTTGTTATACCAGAAGCATTAGATGTTACACAAGTTGTACCACCCATTCCGTATTCCATAGCTACATCTACAAGTTTGATAGGAGCTTTTGATTTAACCGCATTAATGAATGGAACTAAACCTTGAGAGTAAGAGATATCAATATCTCCTGCTAACATAGCATCAGTCATCGCACCACCATTAGTAAAGTTTGTCCATTTAACAGGAACCCCTAGAGCTTTAGCGAAGTTTTTCTTCATCATGTCCTCTAGATTCGGGCTTGGCCACTCTAAGAAGTATGCAACTCTAACTTCATTAGCTGCTGAATTAGCAACTGAAATTGAAAGATTAAGAGCTACAAAACATCCAAGAATAAAACTAATTATTTTTTTCATTTTTCCTCTTCCTTGTTTATTTATATGTTCCAATTTTAAGATTAATTTGACCTATATGTAAAACAAAAAAATGCTCATTCTAGTTACACAACTTTAAGTTGTGACAATTATTTTGGTGGTTTATTGGACTTAATTAGTCTAAGGATTCATTAATTAACCTTTTATAAAATTTATAATGAGCTCAGAAAAAAGAACATCTGTACCAAATTCCTTAAATGAACATTGGATGCCATTTACATCTAATAAAGATTTTAAAGAAAATCCAAAACTTATAGTGGAAGCAAAAGGTGTTTATTTAAAAAATCACCAGGGTAAAACTCAAATCGATGCTAGCTCAGGATTATTCTGTAATCCTTTAGGACACGGTAGAAAAGAAATTATTGAAGCAATAACAAATCAATTACAAACTTTAGATTATTGTCAACCTTTCCAACAAGGATTTGGCGGATCTTTTGAATTAGCAACTAGAATTTCAAAACATACACCTGGAAATTTAAATAAAATATTTTATACAATCTGTGGGTCTACTGCAGTTGAAACAGCGATCAAAATTAGTATTGCTTATCATAAAGCAAGAGGCGAAGGACAAAGATTTAGATTTGTTGGAAGAGAACGTGCATATCATGGGATGAATATTGGGGCAACATCGGTAGGTGGTATGATTAATAATGTCAAAGCCTATGCAAGTGTTTTGATGCCAGGTGTTGTTCATATGAGACATACACATTTAGATGAACATAAATTTATATCAGGTCAACCTGAAACAGGCGCTGAAATTGCTGATGACTTAGAAAGAATTTGTACTAATTTTGGTTCAGAAAATATTGCAGCTTGTATTGTTGAGCCAATTGCTGGTTCAACAGGAACTTTAGTTCCACCAGTTGGATATTTGCAAAGATTAAGAGAACTTTGTGACAAACATAAAATACTTTTGATTTTCGATGAAGTTATAACCGGATGGGGAAGAACTGGTTCAGCTTTTGGAGCTCAAGAGTTTGGTGTGACACCTGATATAATGACTATGGCAAAAGCAACAACTAATGGAATAGTTCCATTTGGTGTGGTTGCTTGTAAAGAAGAAATTTATGATGCAGTTATGGATAATTCTCCAAAAGGTGCAATAGAATTATTTCATGGTTACACGTATTCAGGAATACCAGTTTCTGTTGCAGCAGCATTAGCTGTTCAAGATATTTTTGAAAAAGAGGATATTTTCAATAGAGCGAAAGAACTTGCTCCATACTTCCAAGAAGGACTATTCTCTCTGAAAGATATTGATGTAGTGGATAACATTAGAGGCTATGGGATGATGGGCGGTATTGATATTAAAACTGATGGTAGACCTGGTAAAGCAGGCTTAGCTACTTTTAAACATTGTTATGATGCTGGAGTAAATTTCAAAGCTACAGGTGATTGTTTAATTATAGCACCGATGTTTATTTGTGAAAAAAAACATATTGATGAAATTATTGAAAAATTAAGAACCGGAATAACTAATTACGCAAAAAGTAAAAAGAATTAAATTTCGTTAATGAGAATTGGCGTACCTAAAGAAATTAAACCTCAAGAAAATAGAATAGGCCTTACACCAGATAGTGTAAAAACTCTTGTCTCTGAGGGACATGAAGTATTAGTAGAAAACAATGGAGGCTTTGAAGCAGGTTTCGACAATGATCAGTACAAAAATGCCGGAGCTAAAATTATTGAAAAAGCCACTGATATTTTTAATGATGCTGAAATAATTGTTAAAGTTAAAGAACCTCAAAAAGTTGAGGTTGAAATGATTAAAGAAAATCAAATTGTATACACTTATTTACATCTGGCTGCTGCAAAAGAATTGACAGAGAGTTTGGTAAAATCAAAAAGTATTAATATAGCTTATGAGACAATTACCGATGATAATGGAAGGCTTCCTTTACTTGCACCTATGAGTGCTGTAGCAGGACGTATGTCAGTTCAAGCAGGAGCACATTGTCTAGAAAAAAACCAAAAAGGCAGAGGAGTATTATTGGGTGGAGCCCCTGGTGGTGAACCAGCGAATGTTTTAATTTTAGGCGGAGGTGTAGTCGGAGAAAATGCTGCAACTATAGCAACAGGCATGCGTGCCAAAGTTCATGTTGTAGATAAATCAGAAGCAAGACTAAAACAATTAGTTGAAATGTTTGGAGATAAAATTATTCCAGAACAAAGTGATAAGATAGATTTAAAAAAGTTAGTAGCTGAAGCAGATTTAATAGTAGGGGGAGTTTTAATCCCTGGAGCAGAGGCGCCTAAATTAGTCACTAAAGATATGTTAAAATTAATGAAAAGAGGCTCAGTTATTGTTGACGTTGCGATTGATCAAGGTGGTTGTGTAGAAACAAGTAAACCGACAACTTTTAATGATCCAACTTTTATAGTTGATAATGTTGTTCATTATTGTGTTGCCAACATGCCAGGAGGGGTTCCTAGAACCTCAACTATTGCATTAAATAAAGCAACACTTCCTTATTTAGTCAAATTAGCCAACAAGGGTTATCAAAAAGCTCTTAGTGAAGATAAAAACTTTTTAGCAGGATTAAATGTTCATAAGGGTCATGTGACTTATAAAGCTGTTGCAGATGTATTTGGACATGAATATGTTAACCCAGGAGATGCAATCAAAAATTAATTAAATGGAAAAAAAACTTCCAAGTAGCACCAAAGTTGTTGTTATCGGAGGTGGAGTAGTTGGTTGTTCAGTCGCTTACCATTTAGCTAAATTTGGTTGGAAAGATACAATCCTTTTAGAAAGAGATCAGTTAACATCAGGTACGACTTGGCATGCAGCTGGATTAGTAAGTCAACTAGGTCCATCTGCAGCAATTACTAAAATTAGAAAATATACTTTAGATCTTTATAAAAAACTTGAAAAGGAAGTTGATCATTCCGCTGGATTAAGATTGAACGGTGCACTTTCAATTGCTGAAAATAAAGGTAGATGGCAAGAGCTTCAAAGACAAGCGACAACCGCACAACTTTTTGATGTTGATGTTAGAATTTTAGATAAAGAACAAATTAAAAAAGATTATCCAATTGTAAATACTGATGAAGTTTTAGGAGGAATTTTAATGCCAGGCGATGGTGCTGCAGATCCATCTGGAGTAACACATATGTTGGCAAAAGCAGCTAGAATGGAAGGGGCAAAGATTTTTGAAAAATCTCCCGTTGATGAGATCATAACTAAAAATGGAAAAATTTCTGGTGTAAAAGTAAATGGTCAAAAAATTGAATGTGAGTATATAGTTTTAGCATCAGGAATGTGGTCCCGCCAAATTGGAGAAAAAGCTGGAGTAAGCATTCCTCTTTATCCAGCAGAGCACTTTTATATTATTACTGAGCCAATTGAAAATCTTTCTAAAACTTTACCAGTTATAAGAGATTTTGATAATAGAACTTATATTAAAGAAGATGCTGGAAAAATATTAGTTGGAATTTTTGAATCTCAATCAATCCCAGCATGGGATAAACTTAATAAAGTTCCAGAAGATTTTTCGTTTGGAGAATTTCAAGAAAATTTTGAACATTTTGAACCTTACTTAGCCACAGCAATTAAAAGATTTCCAGTCCTAGAAACAGCAGGAATTAGAAAATTTTTTTCAGGTCCAGAGTCATTTACTCCAGATACAAATACATTACTGGGAGAAGCAACCGAGGTAAAAAACTTTTTTGTATGCTGTGGTTTAAATAGTATTGGAATTGGAAGTGGGGGAGGCGTTGGTAAAGTTACAGCCGAATGGTTGATTAATGGACATATAAATGAGGATATTTTCTGTTATGACATAAAAAGATTTCAAAAATTTCACTCTGACCTAGGTTTTATTAAAAAAAGAATTACAGAGTCGTTAGGAGATTTATATGGCATGCATTGGCCGTTTAAACAGCACAAAACCTCTAGAAATATAAAAACACTTCCTTATCACGATGAATTAAAAAGTTTCGGTGCGTGTTTTGGTGTTTCTGGTGGATACGAAAGACCAATGTGGTTTGCATTAGATGGAGAAAAGACAGAATATGAATACAGTTACAACTATCAAAATTGGTACCCTTCAGCAGAATATGAAACAAATAATACTATAAAAAATGTTGGTTTATTTGATTTAACTCCTTTTTCAAAATTCGAGATAAAATCTAATCAGGCTCATAGGGAATTACAAAAAATTTGTACATCTAATATTAAAAATGAAATTGGAAAATGTGTTTATACACATATGTTAAATCCTGATGGCGGTATTGAGACAGATCTCACAGTTGTTTGTATTGATAAAGATCATTTTAGAATAATAAGCTCTGCAGCCACAAGGGAGAGAGATAAATTTCACATAAAAAAGTACCTCGCAAAAGATATAGAGTTAAAAGACGTTACAGATGATTTTTGTGTATTTGGTGTATTTGGACCAAAAAGTAGAGCTTTAATGAAATCAATTTCAAAAGACGATTTCGAAAATGATGAATTTAGATTTGGCACAGCAAAATATATTTTAATTGATGGGATTAAAATTTGGACTCAAAGATTGTCATATGTTGGTGAATTAGGCTTTGAACTATATGTAAGATCTAGAGATGCTAAAAAAATTTACGAATTATTGATTGATAAAGGTAAAGATTTTAACCTCTCGAATTGTGGTATGCACGCCATGGATATTATGCGAATGGAGAGTGGATTTTTACATTGGGGTCATGATATTTCACCAGAGGAAAATCAATACCAAGCAGGCTTATCTTTCACAATAAGTTTTAAAAAAGAGGATGAATTTATTGGTAAAAAAGCTTTAAAGAAAATTAAAAAAGAAAAAATTAAGAGTAGATTTGCAATGTTTACTTTGAAAGATAGTAAGCCAGGTGAACCATTATTGCTTCATGATGAACCTATATATTTAGAAAATAAAATTATAGGTAGATCAACATCTGGTAATTATTCCTTTAATTTTAAAAAAAATCTAGCATTTGGTTATATCAATAACGATATTTCAAATGATGAACTTCACAAGAAAGATTTATTTATTGAAGTTGAGAAAAAAAAATATCCAATCGAAATAATTAGCAAACCTTTAAAACAAACTAATTTTAAAAATAATTAAGTTCTTTTTCTTAAGAAAAATACAAAAAGAACAGAAGTCATCATCATAATCAAAGCATAAGCTGCAGTTGGAACCATGTAAGTCATGTTTTGCCCAAATAGTTGAGTTCCTACAAAAACAGCTAATGTTCCATTTTGTAATCCACACTCAAGAGATATACATCTTTGTTGAGCAACACCTGATGCAAAAAATTTAGCCACGTAAAAGCCTATGATCATCATGGAAATATTAAGAACTAAAGCAATAGTCCCTGCTGTAGTTAGGAACATTATGATACTGTCCCATTCTTGAATGTAGATAGCAATGAAAACAATTGAAAATAATCCTATAGATATTTTCTCAATAATTTTCATATTATTTTCTATAAAATTACTAAAAAATTTTCTAATAATCATTCCAATTATTACAGGCACAGTAACTACAAAAAACATCTTTAAGGATATACCAAGCATTGAAACCTCTTTTTCTACATAAGTGATATCAAATAAATCAATTGATAAAAAAACTATATAGGGAACTGAAACAATACTTATTAAACTAGTAAACGCAGTGAGAGATATAGAAAGTGCGACATCACCATCTGCAAATTTAGTTAGTACATTTGAAGTTACACCACCAGGTGCAGCTGCAATCAACATTACCCCTAATGCTAACTCTATTGGAGTTTTTAAAATAATTATTAATAGATAACCAATAATTGGAAGAACAATTAATTGACAAATTAAACCAACAAAAAACTCTCTTGGATTTTGAAATACTCTTGTAAAATCTTTTACTGTTAATGATGCACCAAGCCCTAACATAATTAATGCTAGCGCAAATGGCGCTATTGTTGTGACTATACCCATGACCCCTCTGTGTAATACTCAGTTATTAATTTATTAGAGATTTAAGAAATTACAAGAAGATTCAAAACTTTACGAATAAACTTTGCTTTGTATTTAAAATTTTTTAACTGATAGGGTAAAATTTTTCTAAAATTCATTGTCGTTAGAACATATTGTTTTTTTTCATTTAATTTAATCAAATCTTCCTTAATCAGATATTTACATTTTCTAATAATTGTTGCTCGAGGAATATTTGTCATATCAGAAATTGACATTGCACTAATGCCTGTATTAGCACCAAGATTTTCTATTAGAATATTATTAGTTGTAAAATAATCTAATGAATTTTTATTGTTATTAGAATTTAATTGACCTGTTACGTTTAAAGCTTGATTCATGCTAACTGTTCCCCAAATATGAAATGTAGCTAAATCTTTAAAAAATTTATGGTAACCTATAACTAAAGGTATCTGCATTCTATAAAACCATCTCCATGATAATGAAAAATTTTTTTTTATAGTATTTTCAATAATTTTTTGATCTAGTTTTTTAGAATAAATTTTGTCTTTATTTAAAGCTTGAGAAACTAAATATATATATTTTGCTGAAAATTTAATTTGTTGTTCTGGTTTAACAAATGCAAATGCTTTTCTATCAATTACAATTTTTTTCTTATTACGAGTTATCACACCTTCATTTTCAAGTTCTAAAACTTTTCTCCTTACTGTTTCTTTGGGTAAATCTAATTTTTCACAAAGTTCTGTGATGTTAAATTTTTCAATTTGTAAATATGTTTTTGAATAATACTCTTCATAAGAATATTGAATGTTCATTTGATCATAAAATTGAAGTGTCTTTTCAATCAAAGAAATTATTATCATATATTTATAGTGATCATTAAATGGGGCATAAACATTATTCATCCAATTCCATTGGTGTGATATCCAATCTTTACTTAGAGTAGAATAGTGAGACATAATGGATTCATAGACCTGATCGTCTGAGAGAGTTTTTGAAAAATCTATTTCTTGAATGCTCATAAGTTTAACATTGTTAGTAGAAACCCAAATTGAACAGTTGTCAATTTAATAGTGACCCAAATTGAACTTTCATTAAATTGTTCAAAACATTTAATATGTTTTAATAGTCTCATGACTATTAAAGGCTTTACAGAGAATACTAATAATATCGAGACCCCAAATGATATTAATGTTTCTGAAAAGCCTTTAAATCCGAAGAAAATTAGTTCCGGAAGAGTTGATATCAATGTTCTAAAGTCAAAATTAGAGGCACAACAAGGAAAAGAGTTTAGAAAAAATGTTTTTATTTTTTCATTTTGTATTCTGCTGTTAGGCTCAATCGGAATATTTCTGTCTTTATAATTTTATTTGCTAATCATTTTAAATCATGCTTAATAGCGCGTGATGAAAAACATAACAAGTTCTTTAAAAAAAAAATTAATCTCTAAATATATGGAAACTGATACTCCGAAAGTTTCAACTAAAAGTACCGATATAAATGTTCTTCTTAATAGAGTAAAATTTGATAGGAAACAAGAAATTAAGAAAAAGTTTTATTTTTCTGCAGCAGCATCCACTGGACTAATTTTGTTTGGGATAATTGTTTTTTCATAAACTATTAAAAATTTTCTTTCCAAAAACGAAAAATAGTTAAAATTTCATAAAAACATTTTAATAAAAAGTATTTTTATAAGGCTATTTTAAGGTTAAATTATTAATAATCAAAATGGCAGAAACTCTGAAAAAAATTATTGAATATCTTAATAATGGAAATTTAACAAGAGCTTTTGCTTTGTGTGAAACTAGTAAAGACAAGAAAAATGAACATATTATTTTTAACATTAAAGGTGTTATTTTATTTAAACAAGAGAAATTAGAATTAGCTAAAATTGAATTTTTGAAGTCTATTAAGTTAGATGAATCTTTTATAGACCCTCATAAAAATTTATTTAAACTAAATTTAAAATCCCAAGATTTTAAATCTGCTATTGATAATGCTAAAAAAGTTTTAGAGCTTGAAGCTCTAAAAGAGCCCATCTCGTATTTTAATCTAGCTTTAGCTTATGATTTGAATAAAGACTATAAAAAAGCAATAGAGCTGTATAAAACCTTGGAAAATCAAAATTTTAAAGAAAAAAAAATTTTGTTCAATAATCTTGCTAAATGTTTTTTAGGTGCTCAAAATATTGATGAAGCTAAAAATTATTATCTTAAGGCATTGGAGTTTGATCAAAATAATAAATTGATTGTAAATAATCTTCTTATTTTATTCTTAAGAATAGGAGATAAAAATAAAGCTGAGTATTTTTATAAAAAAGCTCAGGAGATTGATGAAAATTATATTGAATTTAAATTAAATGAGTCTGATTATCTAATATCAAAGGATAATATCGAAGACGCTATCAAATGTTTGAAAACAATTATTGATAACTCGAAAAATTATGTTGCTTATACGAAGTTAAGCAAAATTTATTCTATGATAGGTGATTTGAAAAATTCTATTGAGGTTATTGAAGATGCTATTATTGCTTATCCTAATCAAAAAGATTTGAAATTTACGAGAGGTATGCAACATTTGATACAAGGAGAATTTGAAAAAGGTTGGGAATTTTATGAATTTAGAGACTCTATTGTAAGAGATAGTCTCTTTAAAAATTTAAAAACTTGGAAAGGTGAAAATTTAAAAGACTCAACTATTTTGGTTACTAGTGAACAAGGAATGGGAGATATAATACAATTCTCTAAATTTTTAATAAATCTATCTCCTCTGTGTAAAAAGATTGATTTTGTAATTTATGATAAACTTTTACCTATTTTTAAAGAAAATTATAAGAATATTAACATTTGTAAAAAAAGTGAAATTCTTCAAAATAAATATGATTATAAAATTTCTCTAGGTTCTCTTAATAAATATTTTTATAAAGAAAAAAATTCTAATTCTTCAGATCTTATTAATTTTAGCGAAGATAGAAAAAAACACTGGGGTTCAATTTTAAAAAATGAAAAAAAAAATATAGGTATAGTTTGGTCAGGTAATTTTTTTGGACCTAAAGAACCCTCAAGATCAGTTGAACTTAAGAATTTTGAGAATTTATTAAAATTGGATGTAAATTTTTATTCATTTCAAAATGAAATTTGGGATAGAGATAGAAATTTTTTTAAAACTTCAAATATAATTGATTATAGTAATAAAAACTTTACAGATATTGTTGCTATAATTCAAAATTTAGATTTAGTTATTTCTTCAGATACTTTTTTTTTACATTTGGCATGCATTTGTAATAAAGAAACATGGGGCTTAATTTCGTTAAATGCTGATTGGAGATGGTATGAGTATTATAAATATAATCCTTATAAATCATTAAAAATTTATAAACAATCTAACTATAAAAATTGGGATGATGTTTTAGAAAAAGTTCAAAGTGATTTTGAAGAAAAATTTCATATTTAATTAATCTTTATTGGAATTTAAAATTAATCTTAGGTTATAATTTCTTGTTTGAAAGAAATTAAATAAGTAGTATATATCAAACTAGACTTGATGGCGGGGTAGCTCAGTTGGTTAGAGCGCGGGACTCATAAGCCCGAGGTCAGTGGTTCGATCCCACTTCCCGCTACCATAACTATTCTATTTTATAGCCTATAGAGATTTGATTTGATGGAAATTCTAAATCCTTTTGGTGGACTTTTTGCCAGTTTTTGGGAATAGAATAATCACCTTTCTCAAAATCTAAATTTTCAGTTTTTTTAAATAATGAACCAGATCCCCAATTTTTAGTTTTTTTCCATATAGAAAAATAAAAATTTTTTGTATTATGGTTCAAATTATCAAAATAATACTTTAATGTTTTCTTATCCATTTCATGAAAACAATCTATTGCAATTCCTAAATCAAAAATCTTTTTTTTAATAATTTCAACTTGATGTGGAAAAATAAAAGAAATATCATTTTTCTCAATCTCTTCAGTTAGTTCTTTTGAATTATTAATATCGATTAATAATTTAATTTTTTTTTGTGGGAATCTAAATTTCATACGTTCATAAGCTACATAAATTGACGGGGGGATGTCACAGATAGTATAATTAATATTTGGAATTATTGAGAGAATACATTCACAAAGCCGACCAGAACCAGCACCAATTTCTAAAACTTTATTTTTTTCATTAAGGTTATAAAAAGCATTTATTTTTTCAAAGTCAAAAAGAGATATTATTTTATCTGAAGAAATTTTATAATCATCTATTTGAATAAATGGATGCTCAAAACCACAATAGGTTTTATCATCTAAATTTTTTAAATATTTGAAACATTTGGATAGTTTCAAATTCTCAAAAAGAAGTAAACATAACATGTTATAGGTCACACTAGTTTTAAAATTTAAATTTTTTTGCTTTTTAAATATATTAACTCGATGATCAATAAGTTTATTGTTATTAAAATTATTATATAAATTTTTTATATGCTCATCTTCGTAATCTAAAAATGTAAAATAATGAGTTGAAATCTCAGAGCCATATTTTTTTAAACCATTATTTTTAATAGATTTAAAGTCGTTGATATTTAATAAATGCCATTGATTCGAAACAAATTTGTATGACTTAGAATTTATGAAATTTTCAGTAATAAATTTTAAAGATTCATCATAATTTTTACTATTTTTATGCATGTCCCAATAATCTTTAAACCTCAAAGGAAATATTTTTTTTAAAATATTTTTCATTTTTATTTTTTGACAATAATTAGTTTAAAAGTATTATCAAATTACTGATCACTATTTAATGAAAAAATTAATCAAATCTTTTAAAACTGCACCCAAATACTCAATAAAATGGAGTAACTATTTTGAAATTTATGAAAATCTTTTTAAAAAATTTGTTAACAAAAAAATCACATTTGTTGAGATCGGTATTGGTAATGGTGGATCATTATTTATGTGGAAAAAATTTTTTGGAAAAAAAGCACGAATTATTGGTATTGAATTAAATCCAGATGCAAAAAAATTAGAAAAATTTGGTTTTGAGATTTTTATTGGAGATCAATCCGATCCTTTTTTTTGGGAAAAATTTTATAAAAAAGTTGGAAAAATTGATGTGTTACTTGATGACGGCGGTCACAAAAATATTCAACAAATTACTTCATTTATGGAGTCTTATAATAATATTAATCAAAATGGCATTATTGTTGTTGAAGATACCCACACAAGTTATATGAAAAAAAAAGGATTTAAGAATCCATCTAATTATTCTTTTATAAATTTCTGTAATTTAATAATAGAAAATTTACATAGAAGAAATCCTTCAGCTAACAAGAGTCTAAATATTTTATCAAAAAAGATTGACTCTATTTATTTTTATGACTCCATTGTATCTATTAATTTTGGACAGTTTAAAAAATTAAATCAGACTAGGTTATTGGAAAATAACAAAAAATTGAGAAATTATTTTATAGATTTTAGGCATAAAGGTAATTTTATTAAAACAATAAATAAATTTGAAAAATCATTTGGTAAGATAGATGAAAGTTCAATTACTTATAAATTAATAAGAAAGTTATTTCATAGAAATCCCTTAATAACTATGAAAGAAAAAAGAAGAATTAAAAAATATCAAAAAATATTAAAACTCTAATTTATTTTTTTTAGTATCTTTATCAAAGTCATACATATTTTTTTTACTTCATAATCTTTTAGTTCAGGAAAAAGAGGTAAAGAAAAAATTTCTTTTGACAATTTTTTTGAATATTTCAAATTTTGATCGTTAAATTTAAAAGTTTTGTAACCTTTCATGATATTAATTGGATAAGGATAAATTATTCTCGTTCCAATTTTTTCTCTCTCTAACATACGTATAATTTTCCCCCTTTTAGGGTGAGATACTGTAAATAAATGAAATACATGTTTCTTTAAATCATTTGTTTTTGGAAGATTAATATCAGTATTTTTTAAATATTTTATATATAAGTTTGCTAACTTAATTCTTTTGTTAATGTATTTATCAACATATTTCAATTTTATATTTAGAATTGTGCTTTGAATTTCATCAAGCCTTGAGTTTAAACCATTTTCATTTGCATAATATTTTTTGTAGAATAAGTTTTTTTTATTAATAGTTTCAATACCGTAAAACCTTAATCTTTTTATCTTTAAGAAATCTTTATAACTTTTAGTAGTAATAAACCCGCCATCTCCATATGCCCCTAAAATTTTGGTTGGATAAAATGAAAAGCATCCAAAATCCCCGAGAGTTCCAACAAATTTTTTGTTATATTTTGCGCCTTGAGCTTGAGCGCAGTCCTCAATAATTTTGATTTTGTATTTTTTTGCAATTTTTAGAATTTTTGACATATCACATGCTTGACCATATAAGTGCACGGGAATGATTGCTTTTGTTCTTTTGATTATCTTTTTTTCTTTTTTAAATATTTCTTTTTTATGATTCCAGGCAAATAAAAAAATTGCGTCTGGGAGGTTAGAGTAAAAATATTTCATTGATACTATTGGAATATGTGTTCCAGGAGTATATTTACCAATTTTCTCTGGCGTTGTATCACATATAAATTTGACGTCATTATGATTAATACCACAATAATTTAATATAGTAGTACTTTTAGAAGTTGCTCCGTAGCCAGCGATAGTCCTCTTATTTTTTTTATATTTTCTTATTTTATTTAATAATTCATTTTTTGATTTTTCACAGTTTCTTTTAAATTTAAGACATCCTTTAAGATTATTTATATTTTTAATTTTTTCTTTGTTTAATAATTTCTTAACGCTATTTTTTACTTTATTCATACCTTTTCTTGAAATAACATATCTCATTGATCCACCATGCGTGGATTGAGGAATTGCATCAATTAATTCAAAACCAAAATTTTTAAAAATTTTACTTACGGAACTTACGGAGAAAATATAGATATGTTCGTCATATATTTGGTCATAAGAAACTTTCTCAAACATAGATCCTAAGTATGGCTCTTCAAAAACAAAAAGACCATTGTCACTCATCAAAAAATTTACAGCCTTTATTAAATTTTTCAGATCAGGAACATGACAAATTACGTTTGCTGCACTTATGACATTAATCTTATTTTTTAGTGATTTTAAATTCTTAACATTATTATAATTAAAAAAGGAATTTATAGTTTTGATACCTTTTTTTTTTGATATATTTGCTACGTTACTGGAAGGTTCAAATCCAATAACTTTAACTTTTTTTTTGTCAAAGTTTTTTAAAAAAGTTCCATCATTAGATCCAATTTCCAAAAGATATTTTAAGTTTTTACCATAATATTTTTTGATCCATTTTGAATATTCTTTGAAATGTTTCACCATACCTTTAGAGCTTCCGGTAAAAAAAGGATAATTCTTATTAAACATTTGTTCAGGTTTTGGATGATCATTTATTTGAAATAAAGACATTTTTTTTGAAAATCCGACTTCAAGGTTAAAAAAAAATTCTTTTTTAAACGATTTTTTTTTCAAAAAACCATTAGCGATCGGCATTTTGCCAAATGACATAAATGGTTTTATTTTTTCTCGTGTAATTTTACAAATCATTAAATATTACCTAACAATTTAAGGGTTTTCTTAATATCATCCTCAATATTGCTTTTTAAATAAAGTCCATTGCTCTCAAGCTTTTTACTGCTGACATGATATGAGAGTTGGTTCATAATTGCTGATTTAACTAATTTTACTTTTATATTTTTTTTATATTTTCTGATTTTTTTTAGTATCTGGCTAACTGTATAATTACCTGAAAGGGCATTAAATATTTCATTTTTAAAAAAATCTTTTTCAATACAGAATTTAAAAACTTTAAATGCGTCATGAAGAGATAAATAAGGTCTATACTGATTAAGTGCGGTTTTATAAACAAAAATATTTTCATTAATTGAAGCATTCAAGCAAAATTTATTCACTGCGGTGTGAAATCTTATACCCTTGGATACTCCTGCAATAGTTCCAAATCTAAAGGTATTATAATTTAATTTATTTGAATTTTTTATTAACATTTTTTCCTCAATCAATTTAATATCAGCATATGGAGATTGTGGTTTTAGATATTTTTCCTCACAATTTTCATCAACTATGTCAGTTTGTTTTCCATAAACACTCGTAGATGACAGGTGAATAAGCTTTGAATTGTTTTTTTTACAGAAGCTAATTACATTTCTTAAACAGTCAATATTATTTTTATACATTTCTTTTTCTTTTCCAAAACTTTTTTCAGCATTAGTCATTGACGCACAATGAATCACGTAATTAATATTTTTAAAATCGTTGAGGCTATTCTTTTTATTTACGTCTCTTAAATAAAATTTAAGTTTATTATTTTTATTTAAATTAAATAGGGAGCAAAACCTATTAGATTTGATATTATCAACAAGAATTGTTTTTTTAATTTTTTTAATTTTATATATGTTATCAGCAAGATAAGAGCCTATGTGACCACAGCAACCTGTAATTAATAAATTCATAATCTTATTTATTTTTTTTAATTATTTTCAAAAAATCTTTATATTTCTCTATATAATCTTTGAATTCATACTCTCTATCACAAAAAACCATTAGAATTGAGTGATTTGAATTAAATTTGATTTTACACCAAGTTTTAGGCTTTAATAAAAAACCTTCTTTTCTTTTATAATTGATCCTAATTTTTTTCTTAATCTTAAAATTTTCATACTCAATTATCATAGATCCATAAATTGGAACTAAAAATTGTTTACATTTGTGATGAGCATGGTTGCCTCTAACATAATTTTTATTGCCATAAATTATAAATATTCTTTTGGTCTTAAATGGTATTTGTTTCTCTAAAGAAAAAGGCACTAGAGTTCCACTTTTTTTTTTAAATTGTTTAAATTTGAATTTAATCATTTTTATTTATATCTTTATAAATCACAGGCCACTCTAGGAATTTAGTATATTTTTTAAACCAATAAGGCAAATATCTTTCTGCTAAAAAAGTATACATTCTTATCTGACCATATCCCTTTAAATTGAAACCAAAAACATTTTCACAATCTTTAAGCCATTTAAAAACACTCTGAAAATAAGCATTAATTATTTGATTTGAATTTGAGATAAACATGTTGCCTCTTGGAAATGAAGTTTCACTTCTTGTATAATATTTGAAATCATCTCGATCTTTATCAGACAAAAGTTCAATTGCCTTATCTAGATTCCCATTGCCATGGAACATATCAAATTGCCATCTGATCGTTCTAGCATTTTTAAAAAAAATTGCTTTTGGATTTCTTAACAAAGCAGTTTTACCATATTTTAAAACTTTCATCAATTTTGTTCCACCTATAGAAATTGGTTCACCAATTATTGCCTCATAATTAGACCACTCAGGCTGGTATTCTCTTAAAACTAAATCTTCAATTTTATCTGATTTGTTATTTTTTTTTGATCCCCAATATTCTCTGTAAGAACAAAAGCCAACCCATTCTTTATCATCTTTAAATTCAAGAAGATTTTTCCAATACCAATAATAAAAGGTATATTCTCCATAAAATGAATTTTTTTCTGAAATATTTTCATTGGTATTATCTCTTAACCATTCATCTGAAAAATTGTTATTTTTTAAACCAACAGGAATATAATCAAGACTTTTTATAGTTTCCAAATTATCATTATTTAATGCCATGCAATACATAGATAATTTTGTCATTTTTTTTTAAAAAATATCTTTAAATTTAGGATTATTTTTATCTTTCTCGGATACTATTGGTTTTTTTACTCTCCAATTTATTTTAAGTGTTTCATCATTCCATAAAATTCCTCTTTCTCCTGATGCATTTCTATAATTTGTACAACTATAAATAACTATATTTTCATTTCCTAAACAGCTAAAGCCATGAGCGAAGCCCTCTGGAATATAAATTGATTTACAGTTTTTTTCTGAGAGCAAAACTTTGTAATATTTGCCATAAGTTTTAGAGTTTTTTCTTAAATCAAGAGCTACATCTAAAATTTCACCTTTAATTACAGAGATAAATTTTCCTTGAGGTTTTTTTAATTGATAGTGAAGTCCCCTAATAACATTTTTTTTTGATTTGGAAATTACATTAAAAGGAAATTTAATTTTAATATTCTTTTCTAATAATATCTCCCTGAATTCACCCCTGTTATCTAAATATTTATGATTTTCAATAATTAATAGATCTTTAAATTTTGTTTTTACAATTTTCATTTATAAGAGTTTAGATAAATATTTTGAATAGTCACAATTACCGTAAAATTTAATTGATTGTTTAATATTCTTTTTAGTTATCCAATTATTATTAAAAGCTATCTCCTCTAAACAAGCAATTTTAAGACCTTGTCTATTCTCAACAGCAGAGACGAAATTACTTGTTTTATAAAAATCATCCATCGAGCCAGTATCAAGCCATGCACCACCTCTTCCAATTAAGTCTGCGTATAATTCATTTTTCATTTTATAAAATTTAAGTAAATCTACTATTTCAACTTCACCTCTCTTAGAGGGTTTTAATTTTTTTGCATACTTGACGACTTTATTGTCAAAAAAATACAATCCAGTTATAGCAAGATCCGAAAAATATTTTTTTGGTTTTTCCTGGATCTTTATGATTTTATTACGATTATTAACTTTAGCTACTCCAAACAATTCTGGTTTTACCACTTTGTGTAGAATAACTTTTGCACCATTTTTCAATTTAGTACTCGATAGTAGAAGTTTTGATAAATTTTGGCCGTAAAAAAAGTTGTCTCCAAGAATCATTGCAACGTTTTCTTTTCCAATAAATTTTTCTCCAATCACAAAAGCATCAGGTAAACCTCTGGGCTGAGACTGCTCTTGGTAGCTAATTTTAATTCCGAGATTATTACCATCTGGTAAAATTTTCTTATATTGATTCAGTTGACCTTTATTAACAATTATCAATATATCCTTTATTTTTGATAACATTAAAATTGATAATGGATAAAAAATTAAAGGTTTATCATAAATAGGCAGTAATTGTTTATTGACTGCTTTTGTTAGTGGACTCATCCGAGTGCCTTTTCCTCCAGCTAAAATAATTCCCTTTTTAATCATTTTTACCCAATCTATTTAAAATATCTTTTTTTGAAAGAGATTTATAATATGATTTATTTTCGAAATACCAATTAAGTGTCAATTTTATTCCTTCTGAAAATTTTGTTTTTGGATACCATTTTAATTTTTTTTTAATTTTATTACTATTAAGTGCATATCTGATATCATGACCTGGTCTATCTTTAACAAAATTAATCTTAACTTTTTTACCAATTGTTATTATTTTTTTTGAATTTTTTAGGAGCTCTTTCGTAACTTGTAAGTTATTCAAGTTTTTATTTGATCCAATATTATAAAACTCTCCAATTTTTCCTTTTTGAAAAACTTTAATTAATGCTTCACAATGATCTTTCACATAAATCCACTCCCTAGAGTTTTTACCTTTTCCATAAATAGGCAAAGGTCTATTATTCATAATATTAAATATAAGTTTTGGAATTAATTTTTCTGGATGTTGTTTAGGACCATAATTATTTGAACAATTTGTTACCATAGCAGGTAAATTATATGTTCTTATATATGAACTAACTAAATGATCTGATGCAGCTTTACTAGCAGCATAAGGTGAACTTGGTTGATATGGATATTCCTCATCAGATCTTCCATTTAAAACATCACCATAAACCTCATCTGTAGAAATGTGAATTAATTTAGATTTATTCTTCTTTGAAAAATTTTTAAAACATTCTAAGAGGTTATAAACTCCAACAATATTACTTTGAATGAAACTTCCTGGATTATCTATTGATCTATCTACATGAGTTTCAGCAGCTAAATTAAAAATTCCCGAAGGTTTGTACTTTGCGAATACTTTTTCAATTTTTTTGTTCGAGATATCAAGTTTTATATATTTATATTTTTTTGATTTTATAAAATCTTTTGTATTATATAAACTTGAGGAATAAGTTCCTTTATCTATGTTGATGATGTAAAAATTTTTTTTTAATAGTAATTCTATAAGATTACTTCCAATAAATCCCAATCCACCAGTAACAATGATCTTTTTCATTTTTTGATTTTTACATTAAAAACAAATTTTAGTATAGTCGAGTATATATATATTATGTCCATAACTAGGCAAAATCTTTCAGTGATCATAGTTAGTTATAAGAGTGATCATGTGATAGAAAATTGTATTACATCTATAGATAGTGAAATTGAAATAGTTGTAGTTGATAATTCTAATAACGATAAATTTAAAGATAAAATCGAAACTAAATACAAAAATGTTAAATGTATTTTGTCAAAAGAAAATTTAGGGATGGGTGGAGGTAATAATTTAGGTATTAAAAATGTGAACAAAGATTATGCATTGATATTGAATCCTGATGTTGCGTTAGAAAATAATTCTATGAATGAGATAATGGTTGCATCAAAAGAAATTGATAATTTTGGAATTATTTCTCCAATTTCAAGCAAAGATGAATATCCAAATTATATTTTAAAAAAGGATCATAATTTTGATCCTGATAAACCTTTTAAAGTTAAAAGTGTCGATGGATATGCTATGCTTTTAAATCTAAAAAAATTGAAAAAAATAGAAAATTTTAATTTTTTCGACGAAAATTTTTTTTTATATCTCGAAAATGAAGACTTGTGTAAGCGATTAATAGAAAAAAATGAGGATATTTATATCGTTCCAAAATCTAAAATTCATCATCTAGGAGGAAAAGCTGTGGATCCGAAATACAAAAATGAAATTGAGTATTTAAGAAATTGGCATTGGATGTGGTCTAAATTTTATTTCAATAAGAAACATTATGGTTATTTAATCGCTCTGATGAAAGTTTTTAAAAATTTGATCTCTGCGAAAATAAGATTTTTTTATTATTTGATTACTTTTAATAGTTTTAAACGAAAAATTTACCAGATGAGGTTATTGGGATTAATCAGTTCTATGATAGGGAAGAATTCTTATTATAGACCTAAAATTTAATGGCCAGGAAACTCAATTAAGTTTTCTACTTGGTATCCTTTTTTAATCAAATTATCTGAACCATTTAGATCAAAGAGATTTATCACAAATATAAATCCAGCAACTTTTCCTTTAGAAATTTTTACAAGTTTTGCTGCTGCATCTGCTGTACCACCAGTAGCAATAAGATCATCAATAATTAAAATAGAGTCTCCTTCGTTAATAGAATCTTTATGAACTTCTATCGTAGCTTTACCGTACTCTAATTCAAAATCAACTGAATGAACATCAGCTGGTAATTTATCTTTTTTTCTTAACATTATGAATGGTTTTTTCAAAAGATAAGAAACAGCTGAAGCAAAAACAAATCCTCTAGATTCAATTGCAGCAATTTTGTTAAATTTCATTTTTTTTGATCTTTCTATAATTTGATCAATAGTTTCCGAAAAAGCTTTCTCATTTTTAATTAGAGTTGTTATATCTCTAAATAAAATACCTTTTTTTGGATAATCTTTGATAGATCTAATAAAGTCTTTTAAATTCATAAGAGTAAATTATAAAAGTATAAATAGATTAATTTTATAACATGACAATAAATAAATTAGCAATTATTGGTGGCAGTGGCCTTTATGATGTTGAGGAGTTCAAAAATAGAGAATTGTTAGATTTAACTACTCCCTGGGGAAAACCCTCAGACGAAATTTTAAAAACTAATTATAATAGTAAAGAAGTTTACTTCTTACCAAGACATGGAAGAGGGCACTTTGTTCCTCCCTCAAAAATAAATTTTAGAGCAAATATTGATGCTTTAAAACAATTAGGCGTAACTGATATTGTATCTATTTCAGCTGTCGGTTCGTTAAAAGAGAATTTGCCACCAGGAAAATTTGTTATTGTTGATCAGTTTATTGATAGGACATTTGCGAGAGAGAAAACATTTTTTGATGATGAAATTGTTGCTCACGTTTCTATGGCACATCCAACTTCAAATGCTTTGATGAATGCGTGTGAGGAAGCAATAAAAAAAGAAAAAATTGAATATCAGAGAAATGGTACATATGTTGTTATGGAAGGACCTCAATTTTCAACCTTAGCAGAGTCTAATCTTTATAGATCATGGAAAGCAGATGTAATTGGAATGACTAATATGCCAGAGGCAAAATTAGCTAGAGAAGCAGAGATAAGATATGCATCTGTCTCAATGGTCACAGACTATGATTGTTGGCATCCTGATCATGAAAACGTGGATGTTCAACAAGTAGTGAAAGTTTTATTAGGTAATGCCACTAAAGCAAAAAATATGATTAAAAACCTAATAGAAAATTTTGAGGATCACATTGATCCTAAGGATCCTACAAATAATTGTTTAGACGTAGCCATTATCACAGCACCAGAAAAAAGAACGAAAAAGACAATAGAAAAACTTAAAACTGTTGCCGGGAGAGTTTTAAATAAATGAAAAAATTATCAATATTTTTAATTATTATATTTTTCAATACAAGTGTTCTGGCTGATAAAATGACTAAGAGTGGTTTTTTGACCAACAAAGTTAGTTATTCAAAAGATCAAAAAATAAGTGATCCACATAATAAAATTCTATTAATTTATAATCATGGTCAATCTACTCATGATGGTCCGTCTAGTGATTGTGCTTGGAAGGGAGGGATGAACAATATTACATCTTTAGTAGGAAAAAAAATTAAAGATAAAGAGATAGTTGTTTATCTTTTTTGTACTGGCAAACTAAAAGGAGATGATCATAAGAGATTATGGAATAAAAAAAAATTTACAGAGCCATATAAAGGAAAACCAAAGTTAGAAAAAAGATTAGATGCTAATTTAAAACTTATAGAGGACTTTTCTGCTCAAGGTTTTAAAAAAGATCAAATTTTTTTATCTGGAAGATCTTGTGGAGGGTGGATGACAATGATGTTACTTAGCAGATATCAAGATATTGTCGCTGGAGGTATTTCTTTTGTTCCTGAATGCTATGGGCGTTTAACGAAAGCTTATAAAGTAGATAAAGTTGGGGTTGAGGAGGCTTTAAAGAAATTTAAAGAAAAAGAAGGTCCTGGTCCTGCTAACATGAGACAAATACAAATAGATGAAATTAAAAAAAGCCCAAATTTACCTGTACTAGTTTTTACTCATCCAAAAGATCCATTTGGTGGATTGGTATCAGATTGGGTAGAGGAAGTCTCTGGCGTTGAAAGAATAATTATTTCTCAAAACAATAAGGTCAATGGAAAAAGTTGTAATGTATGGGGAAAACCAATTAAAAATTATCATGATATGGATAGAGCCACTTGTTTTAAAGAATATAATCCCAAAATTTTAGATTTTATTGCATCAAAAATTAATTAAATGAAAATTGAAGGAAAAGAATATCGTACTATTTGGTTTGAAAATAATATTGTAAAAATTATTGATCAAACAAAACTTCCACACCAATTCGTAATAAAAGATCTTAAAACAGTTAAGGACTCAATAAATGCGATTAAAGTAATGGAGGTAAGAGGCGCACCTTTAATAGGAGCTACAGCAGCTTATGGAATAGTTTTAGCTATTATTGAAAATAATGACCAATCATTTTTAAAGAAATCTGCTGAAGATTTAATTAGTTCAAGACCAACAGCAATAAATTTAAAGTGGGCTGTTGATAGAATGATGAATAAATTATCAGGTGTTAATAGCGATAAAATTTTAGAAATAGCCTTGAATGAAGCAAAAGATATATGTGAAGAGGATGTGAAATTTTGTGAAAGTATAGGTTTAAATGGACTAAAAATTATTGAGGAAATCTATAATAAAAAAAAAGATACAGTTAATATATTAACTCATTGTAATGCAGGCTGGCTTGCAACAATAAACTGGGGGACAGCAACCTCTCCAATTTATCATGCACATAAAAAAGGAATTCCCGTTCATGTGTGGGCAGATGAAACTAGACCAAGAAATCAAGGGGCGAATCTTACATCTTATGAATTAAATGAGGAAGGAATTAAAAACACAATTATTGCAGACAATACAGGTGGCATACTAATGCAAAGAGGTGAAGTTGACATGTGTATTGTTGGAACAGATAGAACTTTAGCCAATGGAGATGTTTGTAATAAAGTTGGAACTTATCTTAAAGCGCTAGCAGCTCATGATAATGAGATTCCTTTTTATGTAGCACTACCAAGTTCAACAATTGATTGGAATATAAAAGATCATAAAGATATTCCCATTGAGGAGAGAAATTCAGACGAATTATCTCATATTGAAGGTTTAGATGAAAAAGGAAATATAAAGAAAATACAAATTTATCCAAACAAAAGTAAAGCTATGAATTTAGCTTTTGATGTAACTCCAGCAAAATATGTTACAGGATTAATTACTGAAAAAGGTGTATGTGAAGCATCAGAAAAAGGACTTAAAGAATTATTTAAATGAAGAATTTAGATCAAAGAAATCAAATTATTGAATATTCGCTGAAATTAAATTCAACAAATCTTTCACCTCTTAGATCAGGCAATATATCATTGAGAGGAATAGAGGATGATATAGAAGGATACTTAATTACTCCATCAGGAAAAAAATATGAAACATTAAAACCTGAAGATATTGTTTTTATGGGTTTAAATGAAGAAGAGGAAAAAAACAATTCAACAAACAAACCATCATCAGAATGGAGATTTCATCGAGATATTTATGTAAATAAAAAAGAAGCCCAAGCTATTGTTCATGCTCACTCGCCACACGCTACAGCTGTATCTTCACATGGAAAACCAATTCCACCATTTCATTATATGATTGCTCTTGCAGGCGGAGATGACATTAAATGTGCAGAATACGCTACTTTTGGAACAGAAGAGTTATCTAAAAATGTTATCAATGCTTTAGAAAATAGATCTGCTTGTTTAATGTCTAATCACGGTCAGGTTGCTTTTGGAAAAAATTTAGAGGATGCATTTGAACTTGCACAAGAGATAGAAAATATTTGTCATCAATACACTATTGCTTTAAAACTAGGTCAACCTAAGATTCTTTCATTTGAAGAAATGAAAAAAGTTTTAGATAAAGCTAAAAACTATAAAAAAGGGTAAGATGATTAAAGTTGGGGAGCATATTACTTTAGATATTATAGGCACTTCAAAAGAGTACGATTCTTCAGTCTATGAAAGGGTTATACATAAAATAGCTAAAGCAGCTAATGTAACTATTTTGAATATTTCAAAATATAAATTTGAACCCCAGGGTTTTACTATTTTAGCTTTATTAGCTGAAAGTCATATCAGTTTTCATACATTTCCAGAAAATGGAATAATTAGTTTTGATTTTTTTACCTGTGGAAAAATAAGTCCATCAGTAGCAATTGATATTATTAAAAAAGAATTTGAACACAAAAGAATTGTTAAAAAAGAATTTAATAGAGATACCAGATCTCTTTATCATGATATTTATAGCTCACCTGGTTTACAAAAATCCTACGTTGTAAATGAAGTGCTTGAAGACTTTAAATCAAAAGTTGGTCAACATATTGAAATCTTAGAATTAGAACAATTTGGAAAATCTTTATTTATTGATGGTGAAATACAAGTTGCTGCTTCAGATGAACATTTATATAGCTCAACTTTTGTTGGAGCAGGTCTGAAGTTAAATAAAAAAAACGAAAGAGCAGCAATAATCGGTGGTGGTGATGGCGGTGTTGCAAGAGAATGTATTTCAAAAAAGTTTAATTTTATAGATTGGTATGAATTAGATCCAGAAGTTGTGGAGGTTTGTAATAAACATCTTGGTGATATTGGAAAAAAATCAACAGAAAAAAACTCTGTTAAATGTGTATGGGGTGATGCATTTGAAAGTATCAAGACAGTAAACGAAGATACATATGATCATATTTTTGTTGATTTAAATGATGACCAGTTTTGTATTGATCTTGCAGCTAAAAACATGGAATCTTTAGTTAGAATACTAAAACCCAAAGGAGTTATTACTGCGCAGGTAGGTAGTCAGGATAAAAAACCTCTTCAAGTTGAAAATTGGTTAAATGTATTTAATCATCATTTTGGAAATACTAATTTATCGAGAGTTTACATACCTAGTTTTGATTGTTCCTGGAACTTCTCTTCATCGATTAATCATTAATTTTTTCTTTTTAATAACCATAATTTGTGAAATACTATTCTTTTTATTAAAGGAGAGAACAATGAATATATTCAAAAAAACTATTTTTTCAGTTTTACTTTCTCTATTGGTAATGGGAAATGTTAATGCTGATAAAATAAGAATTGGAACAGAGGGCGCCTATCCTCCTTGGAACTCAAAAAATGAGGCAGGGAAGTTAATAGGATTTGAAGTTGAATTAGCTTATACACTTTGCAGATATATTGGACAACAATGTGTAATAGTTGAACAAGATTGGGATGGAATGATTCCAGCATTAATCATGAGAAAGTTTGATGCAATAATGGCAGGAATGTCAATTACTGCAGAAAGACAAAAAGCTATCAGCTTTTCTCAAGGTTATGCAGATGAAGTTGCATCTTTAGCAGTCATGAAAGGATCTAGTCTTGAAGGTTTAGATACTCCAGCTGGAATTAATTTAACTAAACCAAATTCAGAGGCTAAAAAAGCTCTTAAAACACTTACTGGTGCATTAGCAGGTAAAACTGTTTGTGTACAAACTGCTACAATTCACCAAAACTTTTTAGACTCAGGTGATGTAGGAAAAGTAAATGTCAGAACATACAAAACACAAGACGAGGTTAACCTAGATTTAGCATCAGGAAGATGTGATGCCGCATTAGCTGCTGCTGTTGCATTTAGCGATTATGCAGAAAAATCTGGTAAGCCAGTTGTTCTAACTGGACCAACTTTCTCAGGTGGTGCATTTGGAAATGGTGTTGGTGTTGGTATTAGAAAAGATGATACTGAACTTTTAAAAAAGTTTAACGCCGCTATAAATAAAGCTAGAAAAAACGGAGACATTAGTAGAATTGCTACTAAGTGGTTTGGTTTCGACGCTTCTATGTAATTAAATTTTAGATTTGGCGACTATAATGTATAGTCGCCAATCTGTATGGAACTTCTAGCATTTGGTGATACTGGTTGGGGTGATGAATTATTTTACGCAACCCTAATGACAATAGCTGTTTCAATAACAGCAATGTTTATAGGTTTCCTTTTTGCATTAATTTTTACTCCATTAAAATTATCTAAAAACAAGTTTTTAAATTTTATAGCAAATTCTTACACAACAATAATAAGAGGTGTTCCAGAATTATTAGTAATATACCTTTTCTTTTTTGGTGGAACTGGAGCAGTAATGTACGTTGCATCAATATTTGGTTACAATGAGTATATTGAAATAAATGCATTTGTTACAGGTGCATTTGCAATTGGAATAATCTCTGGTGCTTACTCAACCGAGGTTTTTAGAGGTGCAATACAATCAATTGATAAAGGCCAGTTTGAAGCTGCGAATGTCTTAGGTCTGAATAAATTTGGAAAGTTTTTTAAAATTATTTTACCTCAAACATTAAGATTAGCCATTCCGAACCTAAGTAATGTTTGGCAGATAACTCTAAAAGATACTTCTCTAATTTCAGTTACAGGTTTAGTTGAAATCATGAGACAATCCTATATTGCTGCTGGATCAACGAGAGATCCATTATTCTTTTATTCATTTGCTGCAGTTTTGTATTTACTACTTACTTTTGTGAGCATGAAATTAATCAATAGATTAGAAGTTAAATATAGTAGGGGGTACTAATGGATCTTGAGTTAATGATTAATAGTTTTCCAAAGTTACTTAATGCTGCTGTAATAACTTTAAAACTTCTTTTAGTTTCTTTAATCATTGGATTATTCATTGGATTATTTTTTGCAATACTAAGATTAAATAAAAACATATTTATCAATAGATTTGCTTATGGATATTCGTATGTGTTTAGAGGTACTCCACTTTTAGTACAAATTTTTATAATTTATTTTGGATTAGGTCAGATTGAATATTTAAGATCAACAGTTTTATGGGTAATTTTAAAAGAACCATATTGGTGCGCAATTATTGCTTTTGCTTTAAACACAGGTGCTTACACTTCAGAGATATTAAGATCAGCATTTCAAACAATTAAACCTGGAATAATAGAGGCAGGTAAAAGTTTAGGTATCTCAAATAAAGTAATCTTCTATAAAATTCAGATACCGATCGCTATAAGACAATCTTTACCAGCTTACGGAAATGAAATAATCTTGATGATGAAAGGCACTTCTTTAGCGAGTACAGTTACAATTATGGATCTTACAGGTGTTGCAAAATATATAATCTCAACTACTTTTAAACCCGTTGAGGTATTTATAGTTGCTGGTGGAATTTATTTATTTATGACTTTTATTATTCACAATCTCATCAAATTTTTAGAGAAAAAATATAGTTTTAATTAGAGTATAACTAAGTCTAACTTTCGATTTCCAAGTCTTTCATTACCATTTTCTGTAACTAAATAAGTTTCGCCCAGGTTCATGGCTAATTGATTTTCAGAGTCCATTAATATCATATGCATAAAAAAAACATTTCCAGGCTGGATTACGTAAGGATTATTAGTGTAAAGCATTGGCCAATCCATCCAGTTTGGAGAAAAAGTATTTCCTAATGAGTAACCACAAGCGTTCATTCGGGCTTTTTTAAAACCAAGGTCATCAAATGTTTTTGCATGAATATCAAAAACATCTCCTACTTTATTACCAGGTTTTAATTTACCTTCACAATTTTTAAGAGCCTCAACACATGCTTCATGCATTTTATGATGTTTAGGATTTGCTTTACCAATAGGAATGGTTCTAAACATTGCAGAATGATAATGTCTATAAGTACCAGCCCATTCAACAGTCAATTGATCTAGTTTGTCTAAAATTTGTTTTTCTGCTTGATAACGACAAAGTAGTGCATTTTTACCAGAACCAATTATAAATTCATTTGCAGGATAATCTCCACCACCTTCAAATATAACTCTGTTCATTTCTGCTAATATCTTAGACTCACTAACACCAGCTTTTGCATGTTTCCATACTTCGTCTAAGGCTTTATCCGCAAGCTCTGCAGCTTTTTTAACATAAACAATTTCTTCATTAGATTTAACCACTCGTAATTTTGTTATTAAGTCTGATTTATCTTCAATAGAACAATAATTTTCTAAAGATTTGTTTAATCGAATAGCATTACGACCAGTTAAACCATAAGCTTCATATTCAATTCCTAACTTTTTTCCTTTAAGATTTAATTCATTCAAAATAGTCTTAAGATCATCAGTTGGATTTGATCCATTTTTGTCAACCCATATCCTAATATCTTCTATGTTGGATGTATTTTGAGCTTGTCTTAAATCAGGAGCTCTTGTGAGCAGTATTGTATTTCCTCTTTTATCTAAAACCAATGTCTGAAAAAAAACATAGCCGAAGGTATCGTATCCAGTTAACCAATACATAGATTCTTGTCTAAACATTAAAATAGCATCAAGGTTTTGCTCTTGCATAGAATTTAAAACTTTACTTTTTCTGTTAGAGAACTCTTCTTTTGAAAAATGAAGTGCCATTAGAATTATTTAGTAACTAGTATATTCTTTTATCTCTTTTATGACTGAACCAGTGTGATTATTAATTTCTAATTTTATTTTTGCTCGATCATCATTTAGAAAATGAACGTCTCTTGAAAGTTTAATAAATTTTTCACCAAAATCTTTTACTTTTTCACATTGTCTTTTGTCATCCTCGATAACCCATAGTTTAGAATTTATTTCTTTGAGCGATTGATAAAGATTATTAAGTTTATTGTCAGATTTTACATTCTTATCCAACTGATTTTTTAAAATAGAGTGTTCATTATTGATAAACTTTAGTTTTTCTGTGTCTTTAATTTTTCCTTGTTTGATTTCTAAAATTGAAATTTTATCTAAAAGTTCGCCTATCGAGACTTCTACTATAATTTTATTCATAAAATTTTATACTGTGCTATCTTGTTATAAATATGTCTAATATTTTAATTATTAAACACGGATCATTAGGAGATATAGCTCAAGCAAGTGGTGCAATTCAAGACATATTTGAAAATCATAAAAATGATAGAATTTATTTATTGACTACAAAAGCTTATTTAGAAGTTTTTAAAAAAAATCCATTTATTCATGAAGTAATCCTAGATAAAAGGTTACCAAGATATAATCTTATATACTTGTATTTCTTAATGAGAGAACTTAAAAAACATAGTTTCTCAAAAGTTTTTGACCTTCAAAATTCTTCAAGAACAAATTTTTATAAAAATATTCTTTTTCCTAAATCTAATAAAGAAACTTGGTCAAGCTCAATTACAACTTTGCCAAACGTAATAGATAAAAAGGAATTTGATAAACATTCAGTTTTAGACAGATTCAATCACCAATTACAAACCTCAGGGTTAAAAACATCTTATACTTTAAATCCTGATTTTAGTTGGGCTTGTTCTGATATTAATGAAATTAAAAGTAACTTTGGATTAGATAAATTTATTTTATTATTCCCTTTTTGTTCGCCTCACTTACATATTAAGAAATGGCCTTATTATAACGATCTTATAAAACTTATTTTAGATAAATTTGGTAACGCATATAAAATTGTTGTAGCTCCAGGTCCTACCGAAATAAATGATGCCAATGAAATTAATGCTGAAGTTTTATTAGATAATGGAAAAGCGCTTGATATTTCTCAATTAACCTCTTTAATCAAAGATAGCTCCTTTATTATTGCCAATGATACTGGACCTGCTCATATTGCGGCTCATGTTGGAGCTAAAGGTTTAACTTTATTTGGACAACATACTACTGCTTACAAAGTTAGTATTGAAAGAGAAAATTTTAAAGCAATTGAAGTAACAGACTTGAATAATTTAAGTGCAGAAAAAGTTTTTGAGAGATTAATTGGTTTTGATCTTTAGTCATTAATTAAATAAGAATTATATCGTTTTTTTTGAAAAAAGAATATTTCTGTAACTTATATTTTCTAAATTTAAATCATTAAACGTAGCAAAATTAGAAGGAAAATTTTCGTTAGGTAAATCAAAATCTTTTTTAAAATTATGTGATAAAAAAATACTTGTAATATTTTTTAAATTAAAAAAATATAGAAAGTAAGTTTTAGGTAAATAATTTAATTGTTTTACAACTATATCTTTTAATAATTGCTTGCTTGAAAAAAAATGAGTTGCTGAAAAAAGAATAAATTTTTTAGTCTTTGGTAGAATAACGGACAGCACATCTTCGTAATTTTTTAAATATTGTAATGAGCTACCAAAAAATACGAAATCATAATTATAATTTTTAATTTCAGAAACATCGTCAATGACAACTAAATTATTAAAGTTATGTCTTTTTTTAATATCTTTGAAAATATCGTTTATTTTTTTTTGATTGATTAAGTAATAGTTAATATTTTTAAATTCCTTGGTAATATCTAAATATAAGTCAATTTTATCTCCCCCAAAATCAAGAAAATTAAAATTCAAATTTTGATCAAATTTTTCATGTAATATCCTTTTTAAATCAAAAAAAGAATTGAATGAAATTTTACCAGAGTGTTTATAATTCTTAATTAAATTTTCTTGAAAATTTAATGAGTCTTCGGTTGGATAGTTATTATCAGGGAGTTTTTTAAGTTCAGTTGGTATAAATGTAATTTGGTTATTTTTTAATAATTTTTTTCTTAGAAATCCAGGAAGATATTTTGAAAAACTACTGTTATATATTTTTTTTATATAAGAGAATTTATCCATATTAATTTATATTCATCACAAAAATATTTAAATATTATAATATTATTTCCTTATAATTCGCGATAATTTTTTTCCATTCAAATTTTGAAACAAACTGTTTTGCGTTTTTTCCTAATTCTAAATACTTTTTATTACTGATCATAAAATTTAAAGAAGAATAAATTTCATCTAAATTGCTCCCATCACAAATCAATCCAGTTTTATCGTGATCGATAGCATCTGATGCACCACCATCTTTTCCTCCTAGTGATGGAATTCCGTATTGTGCAGCTTCGATATAAGCTATTCCAAAACCTTCAACAGAAGTTTTATGTATTATAGATGGCATTACAAAAATATTTGATTTGGCTAATAGCGCATTTTTTAAATCATTGCTGATATCTTTAAAGAACATTACTTGTGAAGTGAGATCTAATTCTTCAACTAATTTTTTTATATTTTCCTCCTCATCACCATAACCAATACAAATATAAACAATATCAGGGTATAATTGTTTTAAATTTCTTAGTGCCATAATTACCTTTTCATGATTTTTTCTTTTATCAAATCTAGAAACAGTAATTAGTCTTGGTGTTTTTACTTTTAATAAACTTTCAACTTTCTCCAGAGACTTTTTATTTAATTCTTGAACTGGGTCAGCTCCAGGATTTATAACTTTAACTTTATCTTGCTCTACACCATTATTTATTGCTAAATTTTTTGTATACTCAGAATTTGCAATTACTTTTTCTACATTGTTAAGAACTTTTGTAACTCTTTTATTTAATGAGCTTCCTAATGGATGATTGATTTCCTTACCATGAATTAAACAATACTTTTTTTTATCAGTTTTTATTAACTCTAAACTTTTCCAGTGATCAGCGATGATACCTTCAACTTTATTTTCTTTAATAAATTCATTAATTAGTTGAGCTTTTCTAATCTTTCTTAGAAATTTTATTCCACCAACTCTTTCAATTGAAAAACTTGCTTGTTCATCAAAATTTTTATGATTTTCATGATAATCTGCAAAAACTTTAATCATGAAGTTTTTTGACATTTCACGGCATAAACCCCACATCAAACTTTGCATTCCACCTAATTCTGGTGGGAAAGTTCTAGTAACAATAATATACATTAATTAGTTTTCCACTTAATACCACAACCAGCACTAGGAATTTGGATCTCAGGTCCTTTATTACTTTCAGCAATTTGTTTCATGGCTTTTAAAAGATCACTATCTCCATCTCTTACTGGGATTAATTTTTTAAGTTCTCTTACTCTTCCCCTATATTGAAGTTCCAGATCTTTGTTATAACCAAAAAAATCTGGAGTACATACTGCATCATAAGTTTTTGCAATTTCCTGAGTTTCATCAACTAAATAAGGAAAACCGAATTGATTTTCTTTTGAAAATTTAATCATATTTTCAAATGAGTCCTCAGGATAATTTTCTGCATCATTGGCACAAATAGCCACAGAGTTAATACCGATTTCTTTCAATTTTTTACAATCGTCAACAATATCTTTTGTTACTGCTTTAACATATGGACAGTGATTGCAGATAAACATAATTAATGTTCCTTTTTCACCTTTAACATCTGCTAATGAAAGAATTTTACCTTCTGTTGATTTAAGCTTAAAGTCATGAGCTTTTTGACCAAAATCACATATTGGAGTTTGTATGGGCATAATGTAATAATATATAAATTATGTTTTACGATTTAAAAGATAAAAAACCAAAAAACTCTGGCGAAAATTGGGTAGCTCCTAATGCAACTGTAATAGGTGACGTTACTTTAGAAAAAAATTCAAGTATTTGGTTTAATGCAACTTTAAGAGGGGATGTAGAAAATATTCATATTGGTGAAGGTTCTAATGTTCAAGATGGAAGTGTTCTACACACTGACCCTGGCTATCCATTAAAAGTTGGAAAGAATGTAACGATTGGGCATATGGTAATGCTTCATGGCTGTACGATAGGGGATAATAGTTTGATTGGTATTGGAGCAGTAATTTTGAATAATGCTAAGATTGGAAAAAACTGTTTAGTCGGTGCAAAAGCATTGATTACAGAAAATAAAGAAATTCCAGATAACTCTTTAGTGATTGGCTCACCAGGTAAGGTGGTAAGAGAAATTACGGAAGATGAAAAAAAAGCTATTATAGAAAACACAAAGCATTATCAAGATAATTGGAAAAGATATTCTAAATCAATCTTTTAAAGATAAAATCTTAAAATTTATTTTTAAAGTTGGAAATCTATTTTTTAAAATTTTTGTAATTTTTTTAAAAGACTCTCTATGTATTTTATTTTCAATAATAGAATTAAATTTCTTTTTACCATTTACTATTTTTGCAGCCCCACAATCTTTATGATTTATCACAATGATCTTTTTAATCTTATGTAACTTAATTGATGTTGATAGATTATCTATAAAAGTAGAGTGCCACTTTTTAAATTTTTTGTGAGTCACACCAATTGCTGCTCCGGCTATTGTAAAAGCACTATATTTCCCTGTGAGTTTTTTTGCTTTTAGGTATTTATAAACTTTTGGCTGAAATCGTGGATCCATGCAGGATAAAACCATTGCTTCATATTTCTTCATTATGGAACTAGCCAACTTTCTTTTTTATTTTCTAAATCAAACTTTGCTCTTCGATGTCCTTTAGCTGCAAGATATAGCCATTCAATTGATTTAATTTTACATTTTATAACCGTAAAATTTTTATAACCTTCTTCACTTTGCTCCATTGTGTAATCAAAATCTTCCAATTTAGATATCATTCCGGAGGTTGGATTTTCTGATGTTGTTCCAGGAGGACTATCAGTTAAGTAACATCTCCTACTAATATGTTGGGTTTTTTTCCAAGATTCCTCTGTTGTAGAATTTTGATTATTTACTTCACACTCAACTTTAACTCTTAACTGTATCTTTTCTTCTTTGTCATAAAAGACTAAAGAAGCATTTTTATTTTTCTTAAGAATATCCACTTTTGGAGATCTTAAATCAGTGTGAAATTGTAATAAATTATTTTCTCTATCCGATTTACGTAAAACAACAATTCTACCATCAACTTCGTTTTTATGAGCGCAAATAAAAACTGGAATTCTAAAAGGTGAGCCTCTATTGGTCACCGCATCATCTAACATAGACCAATACTTATTTTGAATTTCCGCAAAATCTTCATAGTATGCTGGCTGCATACTTTACTTTCTAAATCTTTTTATTAAGCTTGAAGTATCCCAACGATTGCCACCCATTCCTTGCACTTCACCATAATATTTATCAACAAGCTCAGTGACAGGTAATAGTGAGCCATTATTTTTAGCTTCTTCCATTGCGATCTTTAAATCTTTTCTCATCCAGTCTACTGCAAAACCAAAATCAAACTTATCATCAATCATTGTTTTATATCTATTCTCCATTTGCCAAGATTGTGCCGCACCTTTTGAAATAACTTCAATTACATCCTCCATGTTTAATCCAGCCTTCATTCCAAAATTTATGGCTTCTGATAAACCTTGAACTAAACCTGCAATACAAATTTGATTTACCATTTTTGCAAGCTGTCCATTTCCTGGACCACCAAGTAATTTCATCTTTTTGCTGTAACAATCAATTTTATCTTTTGCTTTATTAAAGTCAGCTTGATCACCACCAATCATGACTGTTAACGCGCCATTCTCTGCACCAGCTTGTCCTCCTGACACTGGCGCATCTAATGCACCAAATCCATTTTTCTTTGCATAAGCATGTATCTCTCTAGCAATCGTTGCAGAGGCAGTTGTGTTATCAATATAAACAGCACCTTTTTTAATTGTTTTAAATGCACCGTTATCTCCAAAGGTTACTTCTCTTAAATCATTATCATTTCCAACACATGTAAATATGTATTCAGCATCTTTTGCTGCTTCAGCTGGTGTGTCAGCCATTTTACCTTTGTATTCTTTAATCCATTTTTCAGCTTTGGATTTTGTTCTGTTAAAAACAGTTACATTGTGTCCACCTTTTGATATATAACCAGCCATTGGATAACCCATGACACCAAGACCTATGAAAGCAACGTTACAACTCATAATTTTTTTATATGTTTAAAAGTTTAAGTTTAAAAGTAATTATATTTGGTTTCATATTTACATTTTTTTCTAGTTTTGGACAGAGTTTTTTTCTCGGTCTTTTTAATTCAAGCATAAGAGATGCATTATCTATCAGCCAGGGACAATTTGGAACAATTTATGCATCTGCAACATTGTTGAGTAGTTTTTTATTAATTTGGGTTGGAAAAAAAATAGACGATATAAATATTTTTAGATTTGCATTTTTTGTAACAATACTTTTATCTTTTTCATGTTTTTTCTTTTCAAAAATTTCTTCAATAACTTTTTTATTTATTGCAATTTTTCTTATGAGATTTTCAGGTCAAGGTATGATGTCTCATACTGCAACGACAACAATTTCTCGATATTTTACAAAATCTAGAGGAAAAGCTTTAAGCACAAGCTGGTTTGGTCTTTCCACTGCTGAATTTATACTTCCAGTCTTAATAGTTTATCTACTTACAATTACCTCTTGGCAAAATTTATGGATATATATATCAGTATTAGTTTTAATATTTCTTCCAATAACCTCCTTTATTTTAGTCAAGAGCTTAAATTTTGAGTCTAGAGAAGAGGCAAGCCAACAAGAATTCAATGAAAAAATTAAACAATGGAAAAGAATTGAAGTTCTTAAGGATTATCGATTTTATATTGTTTGTTTGAATATGTTAGCTATGCCATGGATTGCAACAGGTGTATTTGTTTACCAATCTTTTATTACAGAATCCAAAGGGTGGGGTACTTATGTGATTGCCCAATCTTTTATGGTCTATTCTGTTTTATCAGTATTAACTTTAATAGTTGCAGGATTTTTAATTGATAAATTTACAAGCAGAAAATTACTCATTTTCATGAATATTCCATTATTAATTTCGACTATAGTTTTGATGTATTTTGATATTTCGTTTTCAGCTTTTTTATTTTTAGGTTTAATTGGTATATCTAATGGACTTGCAAACGTATTGGGTTCTTCAACATGGGCAGAAATTTATGGTGTTAGGCATATCGGCTCTATAAAAGCTTTAACCACTGCTTTGATGGTTTTTTCTACTGCTTTTGGTACTGCATTATTTGGCCTATTAATTGATACAGGATTTTCAATAGAACAGGTTGCTCTAGTATCATTTATTTATATTGCTATAGCTACAGCCTTGTTATTTTTTGTGAGAAATAAGCTAAATCCTCAGTATTCATAAAATTCTCCTTGATTTTTTAAAGTTCACTGTATAGATACTCCGCATGGCTAGAGTTACAGTAGAAGATTGCATCGATAAAGTAGATAGTCCTTATGAGTTAGTTTTAGTTGCCAAAGAAAGAGCGACTCAACTAAATACAGGGATTGAACCAACCTTAGACAGAGATAATGACAAAAATACTGTTATTGCTTTAAGAGAAATTGCAGAAGAGAACATAAAAGTAAATGAACTTACTGATAGTGCAGTTTACAAATTAAGAAAGCATGTTGAGCAAGTCGATGATGGTGCAGAAGATGACGAAGATGTAGGTGATGATTTTGAGAGTTTATACAAAGGTGAAATCTCAAAAAGTGGAACACCTATTTTGCCATCAAAAAGAGCTAGAAAAACACCAGAAAAAATACAAGTTACAAATGAAGATTTAGCAGAATTATCTCAAACTGCTAAGCCAGACGTTGATACAGCAGCAACAGATGAAACGGGCGATGAACAAGGAGACGTTTCATTAGATGAAGTAACTGAAACTGAAAACCAAGCCTCAGAGCAAGAAGCTACTAACGAAACTGAAAAAAATCAGTAATTAAGAAAATTCTTTTAAAATTCTTTCCCTATGTTCGTCTAAATCAGGGATGTCACCTCTAGTTTTTTCATCTTTATAAGTAGACATCTTAATTGGATTACCTGCTAATTTAAAATCTCCAATTTTTTTGTGAAAAGCTTTAACGATCATATTTCTAGCTTCTACTTGAGGATTTTCCACAGCTTCTTTTATATTGAATATTGGACCACATGGAATTTTATCTTTTTCCATATCTTTGACCCATTCACTAGTAGCTCTAGATGACAATTTTTTTTCAAGAATTATTTTAAGCTCATCCATATTTTTTGCTCTAGAAGAATTATTAGAAAACTTTGGATCTTTATTTACTTCAGGCATTGCTAATAGATCACAAAGTTTTTCAAATAATCTATCATTTCCAGCAGCTATAATAATATAACTGTCTTTAGTTTTAAAAGCCTCAAAGGGTGCAATTGAGGGATGACGCGAACCCATTGGTTTAGGAATTTCATTTTTAGCTAAATAACGAGCTATAGCATTTTCTAAAATTGCTATTTGACAATCAAGCATTGAAACATCTATGTACATTCCTTTACCAGTTTTTTGTCTATCATAGAGAGCAGCATTGATTCCGATTGCTGTGAACAAACCAGCAGTGATGTCCCCAATTGATGTTCCAACTCTAGTTGGCTCAGAGTTAGGTTGTCCAGTTACACTCATTAAACCACCCATACCTTGTACAACCATATCGTAAGCAGGTAATTCTTTTAGAGGACCTGTTTGACCAAATCCTGAAGCAGATGCATAAATTAATTTAGGATATTTTTTATTTACATCTTTCCAACCATAACCCCATTTTTCTAAAGTACCTGGTTTAAAATTTTCAACCAAAATATCTGCTTTTGATAAAATTTTATCAAAAATCTTTTTGTCATCCGTATTTTTTAAATTAAGTGCAATGCTTTCTTTACCTCTATTCAGTGACATAAAATAAGCTGAGTAATCTTCAATGAATGGTCCAAATTTTCTAGAGTCATCTCCAATCTCTGGGGCTTCGACTTTAATTACCCTTGCACCGAGATCTGACAGTATCATTGTACAGTAAGGACCAACCAATACTCTTGTTAAATCAACTACTAGTAGGTTTTTTAACGGTCCATCCATAATTTCTATCTAATTTGAGTTTTTGTCGACTTGACTCTTATTAATAACTTCACTTTAATTGAATTATTAAAAATAACAATAGAGGGAAATAATAATGTTAAAAAGAATATCTTTATATTTAACTTCATTAGTTTTTGTTTTTACTACTATTGGTTCTGCTTATGCAGTTACACTGAAAGCAAGTCACCAATGGCCTGGAACACAAAGAGCTGATGGATCTTATGATCCACGTCATGAAATGGTTCAAATCATTGCAGACGAGGTTAAAAAAGCAAATGTTGGAATAGATATCAGAATTTATCCAGCTAAATCATTATACAAACCTAAAGAACAGTGGAAACCTATGACAACTGGTCAATTAGATATTTCTGCTTTTCCATTAGCATACGCTTCTAAATTCCATCCAGAATTTGATGCAACTTTAATGCCTGGAACAGTAAAAAATCACGACCATGCGTTGAGATTTAATAAAGGTCCGATGATGACTGAAATTAAAAAAATCATTAACGATGCAGGTGTTGTAGTTTTATCTGATGCTTGGTTAGGTGGTGGTTTTGCTTCAAAAACAAAATGTATCAAAAATCCTAGCGATGCAAAAGGTCAAGTTATGAGAGCTGCAGGTAAAGCATTTAACCAAATGCTAGAGGCAGCAGGTGCTGGTATTCAAAGTATGCCATCATCTGAAATTTACACAGGTTTACAAACTGGTGTATTAACAGGTGCTAACACAAGTTCAGGAAGTTTTGTAAGTTACAAAATTTATGAACAAGTTTCATGTGCAACTCCTCCAGGAAAATTTGGTCTATGGTTTATGTATGAACCAATTTTGATGTCGAAAAAATCTTTCGATGCTCTAAATTCTAAGCAACAAAAGGCTTTAATGAAAGCTGGAAAAGTTGCTGAGAAATACATGACAGCTCAAGTAGAAAACTTAGACAAAAAGTTTGAGGATGCTTATAAAGCTGCAGGTGTAAAATTAGTATACATGGATGCAAAAGACCATGCTGCATGGGTAGAGATTGCAAAAAAATCTTCTCATAAGGCATTTGCTGATAAAGTTCCAGGTGGCGATAAGCTGATGGAAATGGCTTTAGCAGTTAAATAAAATAATATATAAAGAACCCCTATTTATTCTTATTAAATAGGGGTTTTTTTATGAAAAAAAAGTATCTTCAATTTTGTGATCTTATAGCTAAAGCATGTGGTGCTTTCGCTGTATTAGCATTGCTCTTATCAATCTTAGTAATCGTTGAACTTGTTTTTGAAAGATATTTTTTTCAAAGAGCAATTACATGGCAAACAGAACTTGTCACGATGTTATTAGTCGCTTCAACTTTTATAGGGAGTGTATACGTTCTAAGTGAAAAAGCTCACGTTAGTATGGAATGGATTTATGATTTTCTATCCAAAAAAAATATAATTAGACTAAAAATATTTACATCTTCTATTAGTTTATTATTTTTCTTAATTTTATTTTATTTTGGATTCTTAATGTTCGAGGAAGCATTTACCAAAAATTATTCAACTGGAACTGTCTGGGACCCACCTCTATGGATACCATATTCATCAATGATGATAGGGGCTTTATTGATGATATTACAGTATATCGCTGAAATTATAAAATTAACTGATGAAGAGGATTTTAAATAAATGGATCCGCTTATTATAGCATTAATTGTTGCAGTTTTTACTTTATTGGTTCTTTTTTCTGGAATTCCAATTGCTTTTGGATTGAGTTTTGTTTCGATAGCTCTGCTAGTAACTTTTGAAGGTTTTCAAATGTTAGATGTTTTTGCTGAAACATTTTTTGCAGGATTAAACTCATTTGTTTTACTTTCTATACCAATGTTTATTTTAATGGGAATGGCTGTTGCTAATTCTCCTGCAGGAAAGGATTTATATACAGGATTAGATAGATGGCTTTGGAGAGTACCAGGTGGATTGGTAATTTCTAATATTGGTGCTTGTTCAATTTTTGCAGCTTTAAGTGGGTCTAGCCCTGCAACTTGTGCAGCAATTGGAACAATGGGAATACCTGAAATGAGAAAAAGAGGTTACTCCGATCAAATCGCGACAGGAACTATTGCAGCAGGTGGAACTTTAGGAGTTTTAATTCCTCCAAGTATTGTTTTAATAGTTTACGGAATCGCAACAGGTACATCTATTGGAAGATTATTTTTATGTGGTTTAGTCCCAGGTTTTATGTTGGCAGGTATGTTCGCGATATGGGCTCTAATACACAGTTATTTTATTGATAAAGAAGCAGCAAAAGCTTTAAGAAATAGAGTAAGACCAACACTCAAAGAAAAACTAGAAGTATTACCAAGAATTCTTCCTTTCTTGGCGATTATAGCAGGAGTTTTGTATGTACTTTATGGAGGAGTTGCAACACCATCTGAGGCATCTGGAGTAGGTGCGTTTCTAGTTTTTGTGTTAATCGCTGTTGTATATAAAATTTATCAGCCAAAAAAGATTTGGAACATAGTTAAAGTTTCAATGAAAGAAAGTGTAATGATAATGTTTATTATTGCTGCATCTTATCTTTTTGCATTCACTCTTTCACAACTTTATGTAACTCAGTCACTAGCACAGAGCATGGTAGAATTAAGCTCTAACAAATGGGTTGTATTTATTTTAATAAATATATTTCTTTTAATAGCAGGTTTCTTTTTACCACCAGTTGCAGTTATTGTAATGACTTCAGCCATATTATTACCAGTTATAACTACTTTAGGTTTTGACCCATATTGGTTTGCAATAGTATTTACAATCAATATGGAGATTGGCTTAATTACACCACCAGTTGGATTAAATCTTTATATTATAAAAGGAATTACCCCAGACGTTAGTTTGTCAGAAATTTTAAAAGGATCTATACCGTTTATGATAATTATGGCTTTAGCTATAGTAATTTTATGTATTTTTCCTGAGATTGTTACATGGTTCCCTGATAAAATAATGGGTAAAGACCTTGGATTTTAAAAACAAAATAAACAGAAAGATATCAGTTGCCCCGATGATGGATTGTACTGATAGGCATGATCGTTTTTTTTTAAGACTGATGAGCAAAAATGTAATGCTCTATACTGAGATGGTTGCTACAAAATCAGCAATCCACGGTGATCGAAAAAAAATTTTATCCTATAGTCCTGAAGAAAAACCTTTAGCTTTACAAGTAGGTGGATCTGATAAAGAAGAATTGGCAGAAGTAGCTAAAATCGCTGAGGATATGGGCTATGATGAAATTAATATCAATCTTGGGTGTCCAAGCAAGAAAGTTCAAAAAAATAAATTTGGAGCATGTTTAATAAAAGAACCTGACTTAGTTGCTGAATGTATAAATTCAATGGTGAACGCTTGTAAAATTCCCGTTACGGCTAAGACAAGAATTGGTTTCGATGATACAGAAGAATTCGATTATTTGAATAAGTTTATCCATAAGATGAGAGATGCTGGATCAAAAACATTTATTTTGCATGCAAGGAAAGCAATTTTGACAGGATTATCTCCAAAACAAAATTTAAACATTCCAAAACTAAATTATGAAATGGTTTATGACATTAAAAAAGAAAATCCTAATTTAGAAATAATTATAAATGGCGGAATTACAAAAGTTGAGGAAATTAATAATCATTTGAAGTTTTGTGATGGTGTGATGATAGGGAGATCAATTTATCAAAATCCATATTCTCTAATAGAGATTGAAAAAAAAATATTCAATACAGAAAAGAGTCCCACAAGGGAACAAGTTGTAGAAAAACTTTTAGAGTATGCTGATAGAGAAGTAAAATTAGGTACAAAAATAAATCACATTATGAGACACACAGTAGGATTATATCATGGACAAGTTGGTTCTAAAGAATGGAAAAGATATTTAAGTGATAATATGATGGCAAGAGACTCTGATTTTCAAAAAGCAAAGCATATTATGACTATTGTTCAGAATAATGAGAAAGCAATTCAAGCTAATTCATAATGGAAACTTTAGATATTAATGAAATTATAAATTTATTATTTGTTTTGTCTGTAGCAGCTTCAGTTGCTGGTTTCATGGCGGGTTTATTAGGTGTGGGAGGAGGTATTATAATAGTACCAGCACTTTATTACGCATTTACTGTTTTAGATTTTGATGTTGCAACAAGAATGCATCTTTCAGTTGGAACTTCATTAGCAATTATAATTCCAACTTCTATCATATCAACAAAAACCCACATGGAGCATAATGCAGTTGATTTTAAGTTAATCAAATCTTTTGGTATATTTATTTTATTTGGTGTGATTGGCGGAACATTTTTAGCAGTTAATCTAAAAACACCAGCCTTTATTTTATTCTTTTCAATTATGGCTTTTATAGTTGGTTTGTTTTTTATCTTTTTTAGGGAACAGCTTTTAAAAAATCCAAAAATGATTTCAGACTCAGCTAAAAATATTTCAGGAGTCATTATAGGTTTCATATCTGTATTACTTGGGATTGGTGGTGGTTCATTAATGGTTCCCTTTATGAGAACTTTTGGATACGATATTAGAAGATCAATAGGAACTGCAGCAGGAGTGGGGTTTCTGATTGCTGTATTTGGTACAATTACAATGATTACTGGAGGTAAGATTGTTGATAATATTAATACACCTTTTAGTCTCGGATATGTAAATTTACTAGGATTTCTAGTTTTTGTGCCGGTAACAATGATAATGGCCAGAGTAGGTGCAAAAGCAGTTTATAAAATAGATAAAAATATATTGAGCAAAATCTTTGGGATTTTCCTAATTATTGTATCGATTAGATCTTTTTTTGAATACTTATCTATAAATTAATATTAACCAGTTCCCCATTTAACTTTGTTCCAAATTCTTTCATGAAAATAGTAAAAAAAAAGTGGAACTATTGATCCAACACCGAGTATTCCTGCACCTGTGAATGTTCCGGTGTATATGTATCCAAAAATTACCCAATAAACAAAAATGATAAATCTCCAAGAAAAAGTTTTAGCTATTGATCTAATTTTTTTATCTGCCATAAAAAAAAAGAGGTGACTTCAGTCTCCCTCCATCACCTCACAGATTCAGATTAAATGATTCTTTAGAGTTTTATGAACACTTTTTAGTTGAATCTTTACTTTCTTAAATTTTTTGATCATACTCACCAATCTTGCCAGTTTTCATTAATGTTTTATCAATAAATTTAAAAATATTTAATTTTCTTTCATCAGAAGTTGGGCTTTCAGTTACTACAACTAATGAGGGTTTATTGGAGGATGCTCGAATTAAACCCCAAGAACCATCATCAAAAGAAAATCTAACTCCATTTACAGTTATAATCTCTTTAATTTCTTGATTATCTATTTTTATTTTTTGGTCTTTTATTTTTTTAAATTCCTTCACCATTTCATCAACTACATTGTATTTTTCCTCATCTTTACAAAAAGGTGCCATTGTTGGCGATTGGTAAGTGGTTGGAAGTTCTTTAATTATTTCACTCATTTTTTTATCTTGATTATTTAATAGGTGACAAACTTGAATTGCTGAATTAATTCCGTCATCGTAACCGTAACCTAGTGGTTGATTGAAAAAAAAGTGTCCACTTTTCTCAAATCCAGCTAAAGCTTTTTCATTATACACTTTTCTTTTGATGTGAGAATGACCTGTTTTCCAATATAAAGTTTCACATTGATTTTTATTCAAAATTTTGTCAGTTGAATAAAGACCAGTAGATTTTACATCCACTATAAACTTTGAATTTTTATGTGTATTAGATAGATTTCTAGCTATTAATAAGCCTATTTTATCAGAAAAAATTTCATTTCCATCATTATCAATTACGCCAACTCGATCTCCATCTCCGTCAAAACCAAAACCAATATCAGCATTGTTCTCTTTAACTGATTTAACAATAGCATGAAGCATTTCAAGATCTTCAGGGTTTGGATTATATTTTGGAAAATTCCAATCTAAATTACAGTCTAATTCTACTACTTCACACCCAATACCTCTTAATATATCGGGAGCAAAAATTCCTGCTGTACCATTACCACAAGCAACAACAGCTTTTATTTTTTTTTTTAACTTATTTTTACTTATTAAATCCTTTTTATAAATCTTATCAAAATCTTTAATTTGTTTTTCATTACCTTCGCCTTTAGTAAATTTTTGGTTCAAAGTGATTTCTTTTAACTCTTTCATTTCCTCAGGGGCATGTGTTAATCCTTTTTTGATGCCCATTTTAACTCCTGTCCAGCCGTTTTCATTGTGACTAGCAGTTACCATCGCAACTGCATCTGCATCTAGATTGAATTGTGCGAAATAAACCATTGGTGATAAAGATAAGCCGACATCTTCAATAAAACATCCAGTTGAAACCAAACCTTTTTTAAGTGCTGACTTTATTTTTTCACTATACGATCTATAATCGTGTCCAACTATTACTCTTGGGTTTTCTTTTTTGGTATGTTTTCTAATTTGAGTACCAAGACCCTGTCCAAGATTCGTGATTCCCTGCTCATTAATATCTTTATCGTAAATCCATCGTGCGTCATATTCTCTGAAGCCAAAGGGGTCTATTTTTATTGATTGAGTCATGCTGTTAATTACTTACATTTTTTTCATTTTTATAGTTGAATTATTTTTTCACTGTTCTATAAATGTTCTATTGATTTACATAATATTTAGTATATTAATACTCGGCGCACACAACATATAGTTGTTTTCGCTATAACAACAAGATATATTAACAAAAAATGAATAAAATACTATCGCAGGCATTAAAGAAAGCTGTCTCTGAATATAGCCCAGAGGTCAAAGAAGTCCAAAAAAGCAATAGACCAGATTTATTCTCACTTAATAATGAAACTGAGCTGTTTCAAAATGATAAAGGCATAATAATTAAAATTGACCGATCAAAAGACGCGAACTTAACTGATTTTGGTAAGGCAACTTTGAAAGACAGATATCTTGGTCAAAATGAATCTTTTCAAGATTTATTTGCGAGAGTAGCTAGCACATACGCAGACGATAATTTGCATGCGCAAAGAATTTATAATTACATAAGTAACCTATGGTTCATGCCAGCTACACCTGTTTTATCTAATGGTGGTACTAAAAGAGGATTACCGATTTCATGTTTTTTAAATGAAGCATCAGATAGCTTGGGCGGCATTCTAGATCTTTGGAGTGAGAATGTTTGGTTAGCCGCAAAAGGTGGAGGTATAGGAAGTTATTGGGGAAACTTAAGATCAATAGGTGAAAAGATTGGGAAGGTTGGAAAAACTTCTGGAATTATTCCGTTTATTAAAGTTATGGACTCTTTAACTATGGCAATCAGCCAGGGTTCATTAAGAAGAGGATCTGCTGCATGTTACCTTCCAATTGACCATCCTGAAATAGAAGAATTTATGGAAATGAGAAGACCAACTGGTGGTGATCCAAATAGGAAAGCATTAAACTTACACCATGGTGTACTTGTTTCAGATGCATTTATGCGAGCTGTAGAAAATGACGAACAGTGGGCATTGAAAAGCCCAGCTGATGGCACTATTCAACAAACCATATCTGCAAGAAATTTATGGATTAGATTATTAACAGCAAGAATTGAAACAGGTGAACCTTATATTATTTACATTGATACTGTTAACAGACAAATTCCACAACATCATAAGTTAGCAAACCTTACAGTAAAAACTTCAAATCTTTGCAGCGAGATAACTTTACCTACAGGTATTGATAAAGATGGGAAAGATCGAACTGCAGTTTGTTGTTTGTCTTCACTAAACTTGGAAAAATATGATGAGTGGAAAGATGATCCAGATATGATCGGAGATGTAATGAGATTTTTAGATAATGTTCTATCTGATTTTATTAATAAAGCACCTGAGCAATTTAAAGATGCAAAATATTCTGCTGAGAGAGAAAGAAGTGTTGGGTTAGGAGTGATGGGCTTCCATTCTTTTTTACAACAAAAAAGAATTCCACTAGAGTCTGTGATGGCAAAGTCATGGAATAAAAAAATTTTTAAAAATATTCATGAAAAAGTAAACCAAGCCTCAAAAGATTTAGCTGAAGAAAGAGGCGCGTGTCCTGATGCTGCAGAGTATGGTTTCAACGAAAGATTTTCAAATAAAACTGCAATAGCACCGACTGCATCTATTTCAATAATTTGTGGTGGAGCATCACCAGGAGTAGAACCTATCGCAGCTAACAGTTACACCCATAAAACTTTGTCAGGATCTTTCAATGTTAGAAATAGATACCTTGAAGAGATTTTAGAAAGTCATGGTAAAAACGATGATGAAACATGGTCAACAATAACAACTAACCAGGGTTCAGTTTCGCATCTAGATTTTTTAACAGAATTAGAAAAAGATGTTTTTAAAACTGCTTTTGAATTAAATCAAAAATGGATCATTGAGTTAAGTGGTGATAGAACACCATTTATTTCACAAGCACAATCAGTCAACTTATTTTTACCTGCAGACGTTCATAAAAAAGAATTACATAGAATTCATTTTGATGCATGGAAAAAAGGTTTAAAAAGCCTTTATTACTGTAGGTCAAAATCAATCCAAAGAGCTGAAAATATCAATAATGCTCAGTCAACTGATATTACAGCCAATGTATATAAATCTAAAAACCAACAAACTAACGAGGAACCAGAATACGAGGAGTGTTTATCATGTCAGTAGCAGGAAAAATTAAAGTAGAAAAAAAAGAAATTATCCAACCAAAAAAAATGGGTCTTTTAGTTGAGAATCCAGTTTACAAACCATTTAGATACCCTTGGTGTTATGATGCATGGTTAACACAACAAAGAATTCACTGGTTACCAGAAGAGGTTCCACTTGGTGACGATGTAAGAGATTGGCAGAAAAACTTATCACAACCTGAAAAAAATCTTTTAACTCAAATTTTTAGATTTTTCACACAAGCTGATGTTGAAGTAAATAACTGTTACTTAAGACATTATACAACTGTTTTTAAACCAACAGAAGTTTTAATGATGATGACAGCTTTTGCTGCAATGGAAACAGTTCATGTTGCTGCTTATTCTCATTTACTTGATACTATCGGAATGCCAGAGTCAGAATATTCTGCATTCATGAAGTATAAAGAAATGAAAGATAAATACGATTACATGCAAGGATTTAATGTTAATTCAAAAGAAGACATAGCTAAAACTGTTGCGGTCTTTAGTGCTTTCACTGAAGGTCTACAATTATTTGCAAGTTTTGCGATTCTTTTAAATTTCCCAAGACACAATAAGATGAAAGGTATGGGTCAAATAGTTACTTGGTCTGTAAGAGATGAAACTCTTCACTGTAATTCTATGATTAGAATTTTTAAAGAATTTATTAAAGAGAACCCAGAAATCTGGACTCCAAAATTAAAAAAAGAATTATATGAAGCTTGCAGAACTATTATCGAACATGAAGATGCTTTTATAGATTTAGCTTTTGAAATGGGTCCAATGGAAGGATTAACCGCACAAGAAGTAAAAGACTATATAAGATTTATAGGTAACAGAAGATTAGTTCAACTAGGCTTGGAGCCAATCTACGATGTACAAAAAAATCCTCTTGGATGGTTAGATACAATGTTAAATGCAGTTGAACACATGAACTTTTTTGAAGGTCGTGCAACAGAGTATTCTAAAGCATCTACTCAAGGGACTTGGGTCGAAGCTTTTAGTTAATTACCTCTGATTTAATTGAACGACTTTTCTGTGTTGGTTACCCTTGTAGCTAGCGAGAGGTCTAATCAATTTATTTGCTGCATGTTGCTCAATGATATGGGCTGACCAACCTGTTATCCTCGAAATTACAAAAATAGGTGTAAAAAAATCTGTGTCAAAACCCATCAAATGATAAGTAGGACCTGTAGGGTAGTCTACATTTGGATGGATATTTTTTCTATCAATCATAACCTTTTCAACAATATTGTAAATTTTTTCAAATTTTTTATCTTTTTTAATTTTGGCAACTTTTCCAAAATATTCTCTCATTGTTGGCACTCTAGAATCTCCACTTTTATAAACTCTATGACCAAAACCCATAACAACATCTTTATTATCAAGTGCTTTATTTATCCATTTAAAAGCATTTTCGGGTTTTTTTATTTTATTCATCATGTGCATCACTTCTTCATTAGCTCCACCATGCAAAGGACCCTTTAAACTTGCGATTGCTCCAGTTATTGCTCCATGAATGTCAGACAAACTACTTGTTATGGTTCTTGCGGTAAAAGTTGAAACATTAAAGCTATGTTCAGCGTATAAAATTAAAGAAACATCAAAAGCTTTAACAATATCTTTATTTGGGACTTTACCAAAACACATATGGAAAAAGTTTTCTGAAAAAGAAAGACCACTTTTTGGAGGTATAATTTTTTTTCCTTTTCTAGCTCTATAAAAAGCAGCCAAAGCCACAGGAGTTTTTGCGAAAATCCTCATTACTTTTCTCATGTTAGCTTTTGGTGAATTATCTTTTGTTTCTCTATCCTCCAGACCCATTATACTTACAACTGTTCTTGCTACATCCATAGGGTGAGCTTTTTTAGGAAATTTCTTAATATCCTCTAGTAGAGTTTTTGAGAGTTTTCTCTCTTTTCTCTCTTGTTTCTCAAAATTCTTTAATTGTTTTTTGTTTGGTAACTCACCATTTAGAATTAAATAAGCAACTTCTTCAAATTTACATTTTGCACATAAATCTTGGGCAGCATAACCTCTATAAGTAAGAGAGTTAATTTCAGGCATAACTTTTGATACTTCTGTTTCGTCTACAACAATTCCTAATAAACCCTTTTTTATCTCATCACTCATTATTCATGACCCTCAGTGTTAAAGTTATAAATTTTTTCATCCAAATTATTATATTTTTCATAATCTACAAGATCATATAATCGTTTTCTGGTTTGCATTTTATCAATAATGTTGTTTTGGTGTCCATTCGTATAAATGTCTCTTAGACCATCCTCAACATTTTTCATTGCTAATCTTTGAGTTGTAACAGGATAAATAACTATATTATAACCAAGATCTTCCAATTGTTTGTAATTTAATAATTTAGTTTTACCAAATTCAGTCATGTTAGCTAATAAATAACATGATAGTTCCCCTCTAACTTTTTCAAAATCTTTTTCATCATGAAGTGCTTCAGGAAAAACAATTTCTGCACCAGCATCAATATAAGCTTTACATCTTTCGATCATTTTATCTATTCCTTCAACACTTTTTGCATCAGACCTTGCAATGATCTTAAAATTTCCATCTTTTTTTGCAGATACACATTCTTTAATTTTTTTTACCATTGAATCAGTTGATATCAATTCTTTGTTATCTAGGTGACCACATCTTTTTCTTTCAATTTGGTCCTCTATATGAACTCCTGTAATTCCAAACTCTTCAAAAGTTTCTATAGTTTCTTTACAAGATTTAAATCCTGTATCTATATCAACAATTGTTGGAAGGTTTGTAACTCTAGAAATTAAATATGACCGTGTGCTGACATCTTGCAAAGTAGTCAGGCCAATATCTGGGAATCCAAGATCATTTGCCATAACTCCTCCAGAAACATAAACAGCATCATAGCCTATCTCTTCAATTAATTTTGCAGTAAGTGGATTATAAGCACCAGGAACCCTTAATATTTTTTTTGATTTTAATTTTTCAGCAAAATCTTTTCTTTTTTGTATCGGCTCTTTCTCTACAAAATGCATCAAAAAATTCCTTTTTTCAAATTTCGTTTAATTTTGCTTTTTTTAACGACAATATTTAATCTATCTAGTTGACCTGACTTTAGTTTTCTTAAGTTTTGTGCTGTCTTTAGGAATCTTTCAATTTCTTTTTTATCTAATATATCCTCAGTAAGTGTTAAAAATTTATTTATATAATTTTTTCTCTTGAATGGGCGTGAACCGTAAGGATGAGCATCAGCAACTCCTTGTTCTTCCGTAATTTTTTTTCCATTTTTGAGTGTAATAGTGACTTTTGCACCAAATGCCTTTTTTTTAGGGTTGGGATCATGGTATCTTTTGGTCCATTTTTTGTCCTCATGTGTTTTGATTGATCTCCATATCTTAATTGTACTTTTTCTTTTTGCTCTAGCTTTTGAATACGATTTTACATGATGCCAACTACCATCCTCTAAGGCTACTGCAAAAATATACATTATTGAGTGATCTAATGTCTCTCTACTTGCATTTGGATCCATTTTTTGTGGGTCATTAGCACCTGTGCCAATTACATAATGAGTATGATGACTTGTATAAATATCTATTTTCCTAACTTGATTTAGATTTGATAATTTCTTTTTGAGTTTTTTTGCAAGATCTATTAATGCTTGAGACTGATATTCAGCGGAATATTCTTTTGTGTAAGTCTCGAGTATAGCTCTTTTAGTCTCATTCTTTTTTGGAAGTGGAACTCTATATGATGCTTTTTTTCCGTCTAAAATTCTTGCGATAACACTATCTTCACCTTCATAAATTGGACTTGGAGCACCCTCACCACGCATCACTCTATCAACTGCTTCAATTGCAAGTTTCCCAGCATGCGCTGGAGCATAAGCTTTCCAACTAGAGATTTCACCTTTTCTAGACTGTCTAGTTGAAATTGTTGTATGAAGAGCTTGTTGAACAGCTTGATAGATCGTTTCTGTATTTAGTCTTAGCATCGATCCTATTCCAGCAGCAACACTTGGTCCTAAGTGAGCTATGTGGTCTACTTTATGTTTATGTAAACAAATTCCTTTCACTAGATTAACTTGCACCTCGTAAGCAGTAATTATCCCTCTCAAAAGATCGAGCCCACTTTTTTTGTTTTGTTGTGCAACACTTATAAGAGGAGGAATATTATCACCAGGATGACTGTAATCAGCAGCTAAAAATGTATCATGAAAATCAAGCTCTCTTACAGCTGTTCCATTACTCCAAGCTGCCCATTCACAATCAAATTTTAATTTATTATTAATTCCAAACAATGTTGCACCATTTTTTCTTGAATGTTTTAAGGCCATTTCTCGTGATGAAATAACTGGACGTCTATTTAAAGAGGCTATTGCAACTGAAGCATTATCAATAATTCTATTAATCACCATTTCCATTGCTTCTCTATCTAATTTTGCATTATCGCTAGCAATCTCTGCGATTTTCCAGGCTAGTTGTTTTTTTTTGGGTAAGTGAATTTTAGATGGGAAAACTTTTACATTATGTACGATCAAAATAACTCCTAATAAAAAACTGTTCTAATAGTTAAAAAAAAATAATCAATATTAAAGATATTTTGATACAATTTTTTCAATACCAATGAAGTCTTTTATTAAGTGATTATGGTAAATTTCAGTTGTATTTTTTTCCGTATATCCATCCTCAAGCAATATAACTGGAATTCCAGCAGCTTTTGCTGCATTAGCATCTGTCTCACTATCGCCAATCATCAAGGTTTTTTTTAGATCCCCATCAAGAATTTCAACTACAGATGTTAAATGTCTTGGGTCAGGCTTACAATAATCAAATGTATTGTGACCAGCTACATATTCAAAAAAATCATAAATTCCAATTTTTTTTAAAAGATCAATTGCTAAATGCTCTTGTTTATTTGTGCAAACACCCATTGAAATTTTTTTTTCTTTTGACCATATTAAAAAATCTTTAACTCCATCAATTAATTTACTTTCATTTACAATATTTTTTCCATAATAATCTACGAATTCTTTAACCATTTCTTTTTTGATCTTTTCATCCTGAACTTTACCAAATTCTTTTTTAGCCTGACCCCATATAGATCTACCAAGCATTGCGCCAGCTCCTTGACCCACCAAGTTTCTTATTTCTTCGGTAGACTTTGTTGGGTACCCAAATTTATTCATTACATAATTGTGGGCTCTCATCAAGTCTGGTGCCGTATCTACTAAAGTCCCGTCTAAATCAAAAAGAATTGTATAAATCTGTTTCATAGATAAAAGTATTTTTAAGAAATATTTTGTGAATTAAGAAAGATATATACTTAATGTAAGTAATTTTCTAGATGAAACAATTAAATTTACAAAAAATACAAAATTCACTAAGAAGTAAATTCTTAAAATCTAAAGTGAATATGATAGCTCCAGAAACAATCTATTTTTCTAAAGATACTAAAATTGGAAAAAATGTGACTATAGAACCATACGTAGTAATTGGGTCAAAAGTGAGGATTGGTAATAATGTTACTGTAAAATCTTTTAGTCATTTAGAGAATTGTAAAATTGAAAATAAAGTTGAAATAGGTCCTTATGCAAGAATAAGACCAGGTACCACTTTGAAAGAAGGCTCTAAAATAGGAAATTTTGTTGAAGTTAAAAAAAGCACTGTCGGAAAAAAATCTAAGGTGAATCATTTAGCTTATATTGGTGATACTTTTGTTGGTAAATCTGTCAACGTTGGAGCAGGTACAATCACTTGCAATTATGATGGAATTAAAAAAAACAAAACTAAGATTAAAGACAATGTCTTTGTTGGCTCAAATTCATCTTTAGTAGCTCCACTAACACTAGAGGAAGGTAGTATCATTGGTGCAGGATCAATAATTACTAGAAATGTAAGTAAAAAATCTCTAGCTCTCACAAGAAGTCAACAATTAGAGGTAAAAAATTATAAAAGAAAGTCTAGATAATTATGTGTGGAATTATTGGAATTAATAGCAACAGGCCGGTCTCTTCAACAATAATTAGCTCTTTAAAAAAATTAGAATACAGAGGTTATGACTCTGCGGGAATTGCAACACTATCTAATAATAAAATAAATGAAGTTAAATCAGAAGGTAGAGTAAATAAACTTGAAAATAATTTATTAGTTCAGAATATGATGGGAACTATCGGAATTGGTCATGTTCGTTGGGCAACACACGGTTTACCAAATAGTGTAAATGCTCATCCACATTCATCTCAGAATGTATCTGTGGTCCATAATGGAATAATTGAAAATTCAACTTTATTAAAAAAACTTTTAGTTAGCAAAGGTCACAAATTTAAATCTCAAACTGATACCGAGGTAATTGTTCATTTGATTACAGAAAATTTAAAAACAGAAAACATAGTAAACTCAGTTCAAAAAACTTTAAAATCTCTTCATGGCAGTTTTGCGCTGGGCATAATATTTAAAGATCAGCCAGATTTAATTGTTGGTGCAAGAAGAGGATCGCCTTTAGCTGTAGGTTATGGTCCAAATGAAAATTATTTAGGCTCAGACTCGTATGCTTTAAAAGCAATGACGAACAAAATTACTTATCTTAATGATGGTGAATTTTGTTTGATTAAGAAAGATCATATTGAATTTTTCAGTGAGGATGGAGTTAAGATTAATAAAAAAGTTTTAGAATTATCTTCTGAGGAAGAAAAATATGACAAGGGTGATTATAAACATTTTATGGCTAAAGAAATAGAGGAACAGCCATCCACATTAAAAAATGGAATTAATGAGTACGTTGACACTTTAAATAATGATATAAATATTTATAATTTCCCATGGAAATCTAATCAGATTTCTACAATCACTTTAATTGGATGTGGTACAGCATATCATTCTTGCCTATTAGCAAAATACTGGTTCGAAGAACTTACTTCTTTAGATGTTAACGTAGATATAGCCTCGGAGTTTAGGTACAGAAAAAATAAATTTAAAAAAGATACTTTATACGTATTTGTATCTCAGTCAGGTGAAACAGCTGACACTTATGCAGCATTAGACTTATGTAATCAAAATGACATGAAAACATGTGCGGTTGTGAATGTAATTGAAAGTTCGATTGCTAGAGACTCAAAGTTTGTTTTACCAATACATTGTGGAACAGAAATAGGTGTTGCATCCACTAAAGCTTTTTTGGGTCAAATCCTTATATTATATATCTTAGCTTTAAAACTGGGACTATTACGAAAAGATTTAAAAAAAGAGTTGTTTAGCCAAAAGCTTAAAGATCTAAAGTCTCTGCCAAAACTAGTAGAAAAGACTTTATTGACTGACAATAAGATACAGGCAATATCAAGTACTTTTAATGATGCTAAAGGTTCAATGTTTTTAGGAAGAGGTTTTTCTTTTCCAATAGCACTTGAGGGCGCATTAAAATTAAAAGAATTATCATATATTCATGCAGAAGGTTATCCAGCTGGAGAAATGAAACATGGACCACTAGCATTAATTGAAGAGGGGATGCCTGTCGTAGTTTTGGCACCAAGAGATAGCTACTATAAAAAAACTATTTCTAACATGCAGGAAGTTATAGCTAGAGGAGCAAAAGTTTTATTGATAACAGATAAAAGTAAAGATGAAATTATTTCAGAGAATATTTGGGAAACAATAGAAGTTGAAAGTGCTAATAATGATCTTTTGCCATTTCTTTTAACAATACCACTACAAAAATTAGCTTATTATTCAGCACTTAAAAAAGGATTTGATATAGATAAGCCTCGTAATTTAGCTAAATCAGTAACCGTTGAATAATAAAAAAACTCTGATACAACAATCCTGAGTTGAACATGAAAAATTGGAAAATTAATACTTGGAGAAAACATCCAGTCAAACATATCCCAGAATATCCGGATAAAAAAGACTTAGAACAAGTTCTAAATAAAATTAAAACTTTTCCGCCTCTTGTTTTTGCTGGAGAAACCAGGCACCTAAAGCAACAACTTGCTGAGGTTGTTGATGGCAAAGCCTTTTTATTACAAGGAGGTGATTGCGCAGAAAGTTTTGCAGAATTTAATCCTGATAACATTAGAGATACTTTTAAAGTAATTCTTCAGATGTCTTTAGTATTAACTTACTCAGCTTCGTTACCTGTAATTAAACTTGGAAGAATAGCAGGACAATTTGCAAAACCAAGAAGTGCTCCAACTGAAAAAAAAGGAGACCTAGAATTACCAAGTTATCTTGGGGATAATGTTAATGGTATAGAATTTAGTGAGAAGGCAAGAAAACCTGATCCAAAAAGATTATTTAAAGCATATTCTCAATCTGCCTCAACTTTAAATCTTTTAAGAGCATTCTCACATGGTGGATTTGCAGATCTTAAAAAAGTGCACACATGGAATTTGGGCTATATAAAGAAAAGTCCTCAAGCTAAAAAATTTAAAGAGTTAGAAGATAAAATTGCAGATGCATTGGCTTTTATGGATGCATGCGGAATTAATTCTGAGTTTAACAGAAGATTAAAAACAGTAAACTTTTGGACATCTCATGAGGCTTTACACTTACCTTTTGAAGAAAGTATGACAAGGATTGACTCTACAACTGGCGAATATCACGCAACTTCTGCGCACTTTGTGTGGATTGGTGACAGAACAAGACAACTTGATGGTGGTCATGTTGAATACTGTAGAGGTATAGAAAATCCAATAGGGATCAAATGTGGTCCAACAAGTAAACCTGATGAAATTGTTAAGATTTGCAATTTGATTAATCCTAAAAATGAAAAAGGTAAAATAACTTTGATTTCAAGATTTGGTCACGACAGTGTAGAAAAATATCTTCCAAAACTTATAAGGGGAGTTAAAAAGGAAGGTGTAAATGTAATTTGGTCATGTGATCCAATGCATGGAAATACAATTCAATCTACAACTGGTTATAAGACGAGACGTTTTAATAATGTTTTAAAAGAAGTTAAAGACGTATTTTCAGTCCATCAAAGTGAAGGCTCATATGCGGGTGGTTTGCATATTGAGATGACTGGTCAAAATGTTACTGAGTGCACTGGAGGTGCAAAAAACATTCAAGATCAAGATTTATCTAGTAGATATCACACTCACTGTGACCCTAGGCTAAATGCAGACCAAGCATTAGAGTTAGCTTTTCTAATTTCAGATGAGATTAAAAAGAATACCAGCTATTCTAAAAATGCGATTCAAGCGGCATCTTAAACTATTGCATAAAAATTTAAGATAGTTAGAAGTTTACTATGAACCCGTCTGAAAAAGTAAAATTTATCTCGAGTTGGATCAAAACATATGTTGATCAAATGCCAAATAAGGCACAGTCATTAGTTATTGGAATATCTGGCGGTATAGACTCATCTGTTTCAAGCACTTTAAGTGCGATGACTGGTATGAAAACTATTGTTTTAACTATGCCGATTAAACAAAAAGAAAATCAACATGATCTTAGTTTAAAGCATCAACAATGGCTGGTAAAAAATTTTAAAAATGTTGAAGCTCATACTCTAAGTTTAGATAAACTCTTTGAGACATTTTCAACAACACTCAATAAATTTGATAATGAACATGGTTTCGCAAACTCTAGAGCTAGACTTAGAATGACTACTCTTTATCAGGTTGCAGCAGCAAATAAAGGTATTGTAGTTGGAACAGGAAATAAAGTAGAGGATTTTGGGGTAGGTTTTTACACAAAATATGGAGATGGCGGTGTAGATATTTCTCCTATAGCAGATTGTAATAAATCTGAAGTTTGGGAACTTGGAAAAGAATTAGGCATACTAAAAGAAATTATAGATGCTCCACCAACTGACGGTTTGTGGGATGATGGAAGAACTGATGAAGGTCAATTAGGATTCAAATATTCAGAACTTGAAGATGCAATGGGAAACCCAAATTCACCTCACAGAGAACAATACGAAAAAATTCGAAATCAAAACTTGCATAAAATGGAGCCAATTCCAGTTTGCAAGATTCCTAGTTAATCAAATAGATTAACAAATCATTAAATAAGGTATATTTCTTAATCAACTGATATGAATATTTTTTTAACAAATAACTTAAATAATAAAAAAGAACTTTTTGTTCCTAAAGAAAAAAAAAATGTTGGTATGTATGTTTGTGGACCAACAGTTTATGATGATCCTCATATAGGAAATGCAAGACCTTTAGTAATTTTTGATATTTTATTTAAATTATTAAAAAATGAGTTTCCATCAGTTACATATGTGAGAAATATTACTGATATTGATGACAAAATAATTAAATCTTCACAGGAGCAAAAAATTTCTACAAAAGAGCTTACAGAAAAGATAACAAAGAGTTTTTTTGAAGATTGTGAGTTTCTTAATTGTGAAAATCCTACTCATCAGCCAAAAGCGACTGAACACATTGAGTTAATGATTGAAATGATAAACGATTTAATTAAAAAAGGATTTGCATATGAAAATAAAAATCATGTTTATTTTGAGGTTAAAAAATTTCCTGCCTATGGAAAATTATCAAATAAAAATTTAGACGATTTAATTGCTGGATCTAGAATAGAAATTAGTGAAAATAAAAAAAATTCTGAAGACTTTGTTCTGTGGAAACCATCAAATAATAACGAACCCGCATGGGATTCACCCTGGGGTAAAGGTAGACCAGGTTGGCATTTAGAGTGTTCAGCTATGTCAAAAAAATTCTTAGGAAATGAATTTGATATTCATGGTGGAGGAATAGACCTAATTTTTCCCCATCATGAAAATGAAATAGCTCAATCTAGATGCGCTAATGATACAAAAGTTTTTGCAAATTTTTGGGTCCACAATGCGTTTATCACCATGTCAAATGAAAAAATGGCTAAGTCACAAGGTAACATTCTAAAAATAAAAGATTTTAGAAATAAGATTAGTGGCCAAATAATCAGATTGGCTTTAATCAGTGCACACTATAAGCAACCATTAGATTGGAACGACAAATTATTAAGTGATTGTGAAAGTACTTTAGATAAGTGGTATAAAGTATATTCATCTGATCTTAAATCTGTCAAAGTTTCAGATGAAATTTTAAAACCATTGTATGAAGATTTAAATACACCTGGATATATTGCTAATCTTCACAAGTTATATGACAAAGCTAGCAAAGGTGAAAACATAGATTTATTTATTTCGGCATGTAAATTTATTGGCTTGATGAATGAAACTAGTGAACAATGGAACAAATTAAAAAAGAAGAGAATATCAATAAAGGACTCCGAAATAGAAAATATGCTTAGTTTAAGAGATAAAGCGAGAGAAAATAAGAATTATAAAGAAGCTGATAGAATTAGAGATGAGCTTTTAGACAAAGGTGTTTTAATAGAAGACAAAGATGGTAAAACACTCTGGAAAATTAAATGAGTAAAGAAAGATTATACATATTTGATACGACTTTAAGAGATGGAGCTCAAACACAAGGGGTTGACTTTTCTTTGGAGGATAAGGAAAAAATTGCCTTAGCTTTAGATAATTTGGGTGTGGATTATATAGAGGCAGGGTGGCCTGGAGCTAACCCAACAGATACAGAATTTTTTCAAAAGAAACATGATTTTAAAAAGTCAAAGCTAACATCTTTTGGAATGACAAAAAGATCTGGAAGAAGTGCAGAAAATGATACTGGTTTATCTGCCCTCATGAACTCTAATACATCTGCAGTATGTTTAGTTGGTAAGTCTTGGGATTTTCATGTTGATGTTGCCTTAGGAATAACAAATGAAGAAAATTTAGATAACATTTCAGAGAGTACAAAACATTTCGTTAAAGCAAAAAAAGAATTCATGTTCGATGCAGAACATTTTTTTGATGGTTATAAAGCAAATCCAAAATATGCACTGTCATGTATTAAAGCCGCTTATGATCAAGGTGCAAGGTGGGTTATACTGTGTGATACAAATGGTGGAACACTCCCACATGAAGTAACAAAAATAGTTAGAGAAGTTACAAAAGTGGTGCCAGGTAAAAACTTGGGAATACATGCTCATAATGATACTGGTAATGCAGTTGCCAATTCATTAGCAGCAGTATTATCTGGCGTTCGACAAATTCAAGGCACAATTAATGGATTAGGTGAAAGATGTGGAAATGCAAATTTAATGTCCTTAATACCAACATTTTTTTTAAAGAAAGATTTTTCATCTCAGTTTGAAATTGGAATTAAATCAAAAAACATCAAAAATTTAACTGATTGTTCAAGACTTTTAGATGAAATTTTAAATAGAAAACCCAATCAACATTTACCTTATGTAGGTGCTGCAGCTTTTTCTCACAAAGGGGGATTGCATGTATCTGCTGTACAAAAAGATCCAAAAACTTATGAACACATCAATCCAGAGGAAGTTGGGAACGCAAGAAATATTGTTGTCTCTGATCAATCGGGAAAATCAAATATTATTTCAAGATTAAAAAGTATTAAAATTGATATTCAAGAAAATGATCCAAGAATTAAAAAGTTGTTGGATGAAGTAAAAGACAGAGAATTCATTGGTTATAGTTATGATGGTGCAGATGCATCGTTTGAATTATTAGCTAGAAGAATTATTGGAGAAATACCAAGATATATATCTATTAACGAATATGATGTTTCGGTAAAAAAAAATAAGTCTGGTGAAATAGTTTCTTCCGCAAAAGCTCAATTAGAAGTCGATGGAGAAAAAATTATGTGTGAAGGAGAAGGGAATGGCCCAGTAAATGCTTTAGATAATGCCATTAGACAAAACGTCGATAGACTTGCGAAATACTCAAAATATTTAAGAGATTTAAAACTTGTAGACTATAAAGTTAGAATATTAAATACAGGAACCGAGGCTGTAACAAGAGTATCAATTGAAAGCACAGACTCCCAAGGAAAAAATTGGTTTACTATTGGTGTGTCGACAAACATTATTGATGCTTCATTTAAAGCATTAATCGATAGTTTAGATTATAAATTATTTAAAGATAATGCTCCTGCAAGTAAATAAATGAGTATAAATAATATCTCATTTATTCTTCATAAACCTCAATTATCAGAAAATATTGGTGCTTGTGCCAGAGCAATTAAAAACTTTAAATTCAAGAAACTGGTTTTAGTTAACCCTAAACCTATTTTTCCAAATGATAAAATCTTAGCAACATCTGTTGGAGCTAAAGATATTATTAAACAAAGTAAAAATTATGACTGTTTAGAAAAAGCTATAAGTAAAATCGATATAGTTATTGCTACTTCAGCAAGATTTAGAAATAAAAATGTTAAACATATCAATCTAGAAGATTTAAAAAAGGTTAATTTTAAAAAGAAAATTGGTTTCTTATTTGGGTCGGAGGCATCTGGGTTGTCAAATAATGAAATCAGTTATGCAAATTATACTCTTCAAATACCTGCAAATCCTGATTTTAAATCTCTTAATTTATCACATAGTTTAATAATTATTGCTCAATATATAGCAAGTATTATAAAATTAAGAGGTACTACTTTTAAAAAATCAAAAAAAATTAAATCAGCTAGCAAAAAAGAAATTCAATCAATGTTAAGTCTTTGTATTAAAAATTTAGATGAAATAAATTTTTTTAGACCAAAAGAAAAGAGACCAAAAATGCTCGAGAACCTCAGAAATATTTTTTACAAAATGGACTTATCTGATAAAGAAACACGTATATTATCAAGTGTATTTGCTAGTTTAGGAAAAAAACGTTGATTGACAAAATTAAGAGTAAGTTTATAAAGCCATTTACTAAATGACAAAAAGATTAAACTCTAAACATAAAGTTGACAGAAGATTGAAAGTAAACTTATGGGGTAGACCCAAAAGTCCTTTTAATAAAAGAGCTTATGGGCCAGGACAACATGGTCAAACAAAACCTGCAAAACCCTCTGATTACGGAATTCAGTTACAGGCTAAACAAAAACTAAAAGCTTATTATGGAAATATTAATGAGAGACAATTTAGAAATATTTATAAAAAAGCATCTATGCTTAAAGGTGATACAAGTGAAAATCTAATTGGTTTACTAGAAAGAAGATTAGATGCTGTAATTTACAGAGCAAAATTTGCAACGACAATATTTTCAGCAAGGCAATTAATTAATCATGGTCATGTTAAAGTAAATGGAAAGAAAGTTAACATTTCAAGCTATTTAGTTAAAGAAGAAGACTCTATAGAAATAAGAGATAAATCTAAACAATTAGCGATAATTGATATTGCTTTAGCAAGTAAAGAAAGAGATACACCGGAATATATTCAATTAGATCAAAAAAATAAAAAATTTAAATTTGTTAGAGTTCCAAAATTTGAGGAAGTCCCTTATCCAATTGTAATGGAACCTAATTTAGTAATTGAATATTATTCAAGATAAATTGATTAAAAGATCCTCTAAAAATTATATACAATCAATTCTTTCAAAAAATACTAATTGGAAAGTCTTAGATATAGGTTGTGGTTACACAGCAAGTAAATTTGCAACTACAATTTGCGATATTCAAGATTTATCACATTTCTATAAAGATAAAAACTTTGTGAGATTGGATGGTAAAAGATTACCTTTTGAAGATAATCATTTTGATTTTGTAATTGCCAGTCACGTATTAGAGCATGTTGAAGATTACAAATTTTTTATTAATGAATTAGAAAGAGTTTCAAGCAAAGGGTACATAGAGTTACCAACCAAGTTAGAAGATAATTTAGTTTTTGAAAATAAAAAGGCTCATATTTGGCAAATGGATTTTGATGATGATAATTCAAAATTATTAATTTCAAAAAAATTGCAGTTTATAGAACCTATTTTAACTGTTTCAATGCTTCAGCAATTTAGAAAAAATTTTAAAAGCAGCTTAATTTTAGAACTTTATTGGGAAAATAAAATTGATTATGATTTTGTTGAAAGTGATACAAGTTTTGAAAAATTAAGCTTGATTAGGTTGTTCAGGAAATTTTTCTCTAAAAAAATAAGATCTATTTTTAGCTAATCTTTTTTGTAATTTATACCCTTGTCATCTAATATTTTTTTTAATTCACCATTCTCATACATTTCTTTAATAATATCACATCCTCCAACAAATTCTTTCTTTATGTAAAGCTGAGGAATAGTTGGCCAATCACTATAAGTTTTAATTCCCTCACGAATTGATTGATCAGCTAAAACGTTTACACCTTTAAACTTTACTTCCAGAATTTTAAGCATATTTGAAACTGCCATTGAAAATCCACATTGTGGTTCTTCCGGTGTACCTTTCATAAATAAACACACATCATTGTTATCTATATGATTTTTTATTATATTTTTTGTTTGATCATCCATTATTGTTCCTTCGTTTTAATAGCCAAAGCGTGAAGCTCATTTCCCATTTTTCCTTTCAATGAGTTATAAACCATTTTGTGTTGTTCTATTTTACTCTTACCAACAAATTTTGAAGACATAATAGTTGCAGAGTAATGATTGCCATCTCCAGCTAGATCTTGTATTTCAATCTTAGCATCAGGTAATGCTTCTTTAATATGTTGCTCTATTTCTTTTAAATTCATTGCCATAATATTAAACCATATAATCTTTAAGCCAATTAGTATTATAAGATTTTAATTCGTCAATTGTTACTTTCGTCTTTTGATTAATAATTAGATCTTTATCAATAATTTTACCTATTTGATCATAATGAACAGAGTTTTTGTCAAGAATTTTAGTAACGTTTTTTAAATCTTCTAAACTTACCTCAATTATGTATCTACCTTGATCTTCTGCAAAAAAATACTCAGTTTCATTAATTAAAAATTTAGGGATTTTAAGTTCTATGCCTTTGTTTCCTTTAATACACATTTTACTAATTGCAGTGATAATGCCACCTAATGAAACATCGTGAGCACTTTTAATATAATTTCTATCTATTAGGTTTAATAATGTTTCACCATTATTTTTTTCATTAAACAAATTAACTTCAGGAGGAGGTCCATTTTTTTCATTTAATACTGTTCTAGCAAATAAACTTTGATCAATGTGACCTTCTGTTTTACCTATTACTAAAACTTGATTACCAGTATTCTTAAAATTCATTGTAATCATTTTTTTATAATTTTTGATTAAACCCACACCACCTATTGCTGGAGTAGGTTTTATTCCAATTTCTTTTGTTTGATTATAAAAAGATACATTTCCAGAAACGACAGGATATTCTAAATACTTACAAGCTTCACCAATACCTTGAACACATTCTACAAACTCTCCCATATTTTCCTCTTTTTCTGGACTTCCAAAATTTAAGCAGTTTGTGATCGCAATTGGTTTTGCTCCAACAGAAATTAAGTTTCTCCAAGTTTCACAAACAACTTGTTTTCCACCTGTAAGGGGATGTGCCCAACAATAAGTTGCTGATGAGTCCACTGTTGCAGCTACAGCTTTATCAGTTCCATGAATTCTAACAACTCCTGAGTCACCGCCAGGTTTCTGTATTGTATCTCCCATTACAGTATGATCATACTGTTGCCAAATCCACTCTTTGCTACAAATATTTGGGCTAGATAATATTTTTTTAAGTGTTTCTTTAATTTTAAGATTTTTCAACTTAGATCGGTCGTACTTTATTTTTTTGGGAAGTTTTGATTTTTTCCACTTTCGATCATACATTGGAGAATTTTCAACTAGCGTATTAACAGGAATTTTTGCCACTTGTTTTTGATCAAAAAATAACTCAATATTTTTTGTATTAGTTGTTTTACCAATTACGGCAAAATCTAAATTCCATTTATCAAAAATCTTTTTTGCGAGATCTTCCTTTCCACTTTCAAGTATAATTAGCATTCGCTCTTGACTTTCAGATAGCATAATTTCGTAGGGTGTCATTTTTGTTTCTCTGCAAGGGACTTTATTTAGGTTAATTTCAATACCTAAATTTCCTTTTGAAGCCATTTCTATACTTGATGATGTAAGACCTGCAGCACCCATATCCTGAATTGCAATTATAGAATCTCCAGCCATTAATTCTAAACAAGCCTCTAGAAGCAGCTTTTCTGTGAAAGGATCTCCAACCTGAACTGTTGGTTTTTTTTCCTCAATTTTATCATCGAAACTCGCAGAAGCCATACTAGCACCATGAATTCCATCACGACCTGTTTTTGATCCAACATAAATAACAGGTTTATTTAATCCTGCAGCTTTTGAATAAAATATTTTATTTCTTTTAACCAAACCTAAAGTCATGGCATTTACTAAAATATTTCCATTATAAGAACTATCAAATGATGTTTGACCACCAACAGTAGGTACGCCCATGCAATTACCATAACCACCAATTCCATGTACAACGCCTCTGAGAAGATTTTTTGTTTTTTTATTTTGTGGTGAACCAAAATGAATGGAATTTAAGTTGGCAATAGGTCTTGCTCCCATTGTAAAAACATCTCTCATGATTCCACCAACACCAGTTGCTGCCCCTTGATAAGGTTCAATAAATGATGGATGATTGTGACTTTCAATTTTAAAAACTATAGCATCGCCATCATCAACATCAATAACACCCGCATTTTCGCCTGGACCTTGAATTACTTTTTTACCTTTTGTTGGTAACTTTTTTAAGTGAATTCTTGAAGATTTGTATGAACAATGTTCATTCCACATTGCTGAAAATATTCCCAATTCAGTAATATTAGGCGTTCTCTTCAATAATTTACAAATCTTTTTATACTCATCTGATTTTAAACCATGTTCGACTGCAATTTTTTCGTTAACAACCATTATTTAATATTATTGAAAAGATTTCTAAAAAAGATTGATCCATCTTCTCCAGACAAACTTTCATCAATCATTCTTTCTGGATGTGGCATCATACCTAAAATGTTTTTTTCTTTATTAAAAATACCTGCAATATTTTTAATTGAACCATTAGGATTTATTTGATCATTCGTATTACCATTTTGATCACAATAATAAATTGCTATTTGATTATTATCCTCAATTTCTTTGAGCTGATCGCTGGTACAAAAATAATTACCCTCATTATGAGCTATGTGAAATTCTAAAACTTTTTTATCAAGATTTTTGAAAAAAGTATTTTCTTTATTATCTACTTTTACGTGGACATTTTTACAAACAAACTGAAGATATTTATTTCTTAATAATACTCCTGGCACCAATCCGGACTCAACCAAAATTTGAAAACCATTACAAATTCCCATAACCAAGCCACCCGATTTAGCAAAGTTAATCACTGAATGCATAATTTTTGACTTAGAGGCCATGCTGCCACAACGTAAATAATCACCATAAGAAAAACCTCCAGGTAAAACAATTAAATCACTCTTGGGCAATTCTTGATCATTATGCCAAACCATTTTATTTTTAAATCCAAATTTTGTAAGAGCTACATCCATGTCTCTATCACAATTTGAACCAGGGAAGGTTATAACTGATGATTTCATTAATTATTGTGTCTCAATAATTTTATAGTTTTCAATAACAAGATTAGCTAAAAGTTTTTTACACATATCTTCAACAAGATCTTTAGCTTTTTTGGGATCATTTTCCTTAACATCAATTTCAAAATATTTTCCTTGTCTAACCTCATTTACAGAATTAAATCCCATACCATCTAATGTCTCATGGATTACTTTGCCTTGCGGATCTAAAACGTCTTTTTTCAGAGTTATTACTGCAGAAACTTTCATTTTCGCTTCTTTTTAATTGAGGATAGTTTAGTTACATTTACAGCAGAAACATTCGATTGCTCATGTAGAATTCCAAGTCTTTTAGCAACTTCGGTATACGCAGGCAATAAATCTCCTAAATCTTTTCTAAATCTATCTTTATCAAGTTTTTTGTCAGTTGAAGAGTCCCACAATCTGCAAGTATCAGGACTTATTTCGTCAGCAAGAATTATATCTTTTCTTCCATCAATTTTAGTCCTTCCAAATTCTAATTTAAAATCTATTAATTTTATTCCCACTCCTCTAAACATTCCAATCATAAAGTCATTAATTCTAAAAATAGTTTTTTTAATTTTTTCAATTTCTTTTTTATTTGCCCAATCAAATGCGTAAATATGATCCTCTGAAATTAAAGGATCGCCAAGTTTGTCATCTTTTAAACAGTATTCAATTAAAGGTTCTTTTAGTACGGTTCCATCTTCTATTCCAAGTCTTTTAGTTAAAGAACCTGTCGCCACATTCCGAATAACAAATTCAATTGGAATTATTTCTACAAATTTAATTAATTGTTCTCTCATGTTTAGTCGTTTGACTAAATGATTTTCAATACCAATTTGAGATAAATTTGTAAGTATATGTTCAGAAATTCTATTATTTAAAACCCCTTTACCCTCAATAGTAGTTCTTTTTTCATTATTAAATGCTGTAGCATCATCTTTAAAGTATTGGATTACTAAATTTTTATCTGAGGTTGAATAAATTATCTTGGCTTTTCCCTCGTAAAGTTTTTTACCTTTTTTCATTATTTGAAAACCCGTCTAAAAATTAGGTTTACATTTTTAAAGTGTTTTGAATAACTAAAGATAGTCTTTAATTTTTTGATTGAAATTTTACTCATTATTAACTTGTCAGACTGAATAACATTAAACAAATCTAAATTTTCAGCAAAACATTTTTTTGCGTATCCCTGTACTAACTTATAGGATTTTTCTCTTGTGATACCAGTTTTTGTCAGTTCTAGCATCACTTCTTGTGAAAAAATTAGCCCTTTAGTAAGATTAAGGTTTTCTAGCATTTTTTTTGGATAAACAATCATATTATCTAAAACACCCGCTAATCTTACAAGTGCAAAGTCTAGAGTAATATTTGCATCAGGACCAATATTTCTCTCTACACTTGAATGTGAAATATCTCTTTCATGCCAAAGTGCAATATTTTCAAGCGCTGGAACAACAGAGCTTCTTACCATTCTTGCAAGTCCCGTTAAGTTTTCACTTAAAATTGGATTTTTCTTATGAGGCATTGCAGATGAACCCTTTTGATTTTTAGAAAAGTACTCTTGCAATTCATAAACTTCTGATCTTTGCAAATGTCTAATCTCTGTAGCAACTCTTTCTGTACTTCCTGCAATGATGCCTAGAACTGAAAAATAAAATGCATGTCGATCTCTTGGGATTATTTGAGTAGAGATTGGTTCAACTTTTAATCCAAGTTTTTTTGCAACATGTTTCTCAACATTAGGGTTTACATTTGCAAATGTTCCAACAGCTCCAGAAATTGCACAAGTTGATATTTGATCTATAGCATAAACTAATCTTTCTCTATTTCTTTTAAACTCTTCATAAAAGGAAGCTAATTTCAATCCAAATGTAATTGGCTCAGCATGAATTCCATGACTACGACCAATACATGGAGTAAATTTGTATTTTCTAGCTTGTTTTTTTAATACTTTTAAAATTTGATCTATGTCTTTTAAGATAATTTTTCCTGATTGGACTAATTGTATATTAAAACTTGTATCTACTACGTCAGATGATGTCATGCCAAGGTGAAGGTATCTAGCTTTAATTCCTGCCTTTTCTGTTACGGAAGTTAAAAAAGCAATAACGTCATGTTTGACTTTACTTTCAATTTGATGAATTCTTTTAACATTTATCCTAGCTTTTTTTTTAACTATTGACGAAACACCTTTTGGTATTTGACCAAGTTTTTCCATTGCTTGTGCAGCAGCTATTTCGACATCCAGCCAAATTTTATATTTATTCTCTTCTGACCAAATATCAGTGAGTTCCTTGCGAGAGTATCTTTTTATCATTAATTATAAGTATGGGGGCTTCGAATAACCTTTAGCAGATTCTGTAAATATTTCATAACCATTTTCAGTAATTCCAACAGTATGTTCAAATTGTGCAGACAAAGATTTGTCTTTTGTCACTGCAGTCCAGCCATCATTAAGCATTTTTACGTTGAATTTACCGGCATTAATCATTGGTTCTATTGTAAATGTCATTCCAGGTTTTAATTCCATACCTGTATTCTTTGTTCCATAATGTAAAATGTTCGGTGGTTCATGAAATGATGTACCTATCCCATGACCACAAAAATCCTTAACTACAGAAAATCCTTTTTCTTCAATATAAGATTGTATTTCATGTCCTATATCTCCAAGTTTAATACCAGGTTTTAAGATGTTTATTGCTTTCATCATAGACTTATAAGTTGCATCAATTAGATTATTTAATTTTACAGAGGTTTTACCAATACAAAACATTCTACTTGTATCTCCATAATGTTCATTAATAATAGCAGTTACATCTACATTAAGCGCATCTCCCTCAACTAAAACTCTATCCTCTGAGGGCACACCATGACACACAACATGATTAAGAGATGTACACAAAGATTTAGTGAAACCTCGATAATAAAGTGGGGCAGAGTGACCACCATTATCTCTGATAAACTCATAGCCAAGCTTATCTATATAAGCTGTTGAAACACCTTCTTTAATATTTTCTGTTAACATGTCTAATGTTTGTGCAGCTAACTTTCCTGCTATTCTCATTTTTTCAAATTTTTCTATGTAATTACTCATCAATAATCTTCATTTTTTTATCTATATAAATTTTTTTAGAACTAATGTTACATCTATAAGCCAAAAAATTTACTCCTGCTTTTTTGGCTATTAAATAATTTTCATAGTACTTATTATCAATATCCCTTGCTATTTTAAAGTACTCCATATTTTGTATTTGAACTAAGAATATTAAGTAAGATTTGTAGCCCTTTTTTATGGCATCAATAAGTGTAAGTAAATGTTTAGAACCCCTGGTAGTAATTGCATCAGGAAACTCAGCTATTTTTTTATCTCTATTAAGAGTAACATTCTTAACTTCTAGGAAACTTTTTTGACCATTTTTTTCAATTAAAAAGTCAAATCTAGTCTCTTTATTAAAAAAGACCTCTGAATTTATCTTTTCATTACCTTTCAGTTCCTTAATAAGGTTATTTTTTAATCCATGGTACACAATTTTATTTGCTCTATGTGTATTTACACCAATCATGTTTTTTTTTACCTTAATAATTTCTAGACCGTATTTTAGTTTTCTTTTTGGATCATCATGTTTTAATAAATACACCTCATTTCCACCATCGAGTAATCCTTTCATAGATCCAGTATTTGGGCAATGTGCAGTAACGATTTTTTTATTTAGATTTACATCAACAAAAAAACGCTTATATCTTTTGATTAATTTGCCTTTTAATAAAGACTTGGTAAATTCCATATTCGAATTATACATATAAAATGAGTAAAAACACAAAAGTAAATGCTGCGATATTAATCATCGGTAACGAAATTCTTTCTGGAAGAACTCAAGATACTAATACAAGTACGTTAGCAACATGGCTTAACTCTATAGGTGTAAAAGTAAATGAGGTAAGAGTTATACCTGATGTAGAAAAAACAATTGTTGATACACTTAACGTTTTGAGAAAATCTAACGAATATGTTTTTACAACTGGAGGAATTGGTCCTACCCATGACGATATTACCGCTCAGTCAGTTTCAAAAGCTTTCAATCGAAAATATGAAATTCATAAAGAAGCATTTAAGATATTAGAAGCCTATTACATTAAGGGAGAATTTAATAAGGGTAGACAAAGAATGGCATGGATGCCTGAAAATGCAGAATTAATTTTAAATCCAACAAGTGGCGCCCCAGGATTTAGTGTTGAAAATGTATTTTGTTTACCAGGTGTTCCATCAATAATGAAGTCTATGCTAGGTGGCTTGAAAAATAAGATAGCTGGTGGAGAGCCAATTTTAAGTCACACAATTAATTTAAGAACAGTCGAAAGTGAAATAGCTAACTCACTTACAAAAGTTCAAGATCAGAACCAAGATGTTGAAATAGGGAGTTATCCTTTTTTTCATGCTGGTAAGTTAGGAGTATCAATTGTTTTAAGATCTGAAAATCAATCTAAAATTAATAACTGCAATACTCAAATTTTAAAATTTATCAAAGAAAAAAATATTGAGATTGTTGATAGATAAATGCTTTATTTTGCTTACGGAAGTAATTTACATCATTTTCAAATGAGAAGAAGGTGCAAAGATAGTAAGTTTTTAAAAAAGATTAATTTAAGAGATTTTAGATTAACTTTTAGAAGTAAATATCGTGCTGCAGATATTGAGCCAAAAAAAAATTCCATTGTACCTGGTGGTTTATTTGAAATATCTAGGAGTGATGAAAAAAAACTTGATGTTTATGAGGATTATCCGAACTTATATAAAAAGCATTATTTTTCTTATTATGGAAAAAAAGTAATGACTTACACCATGGTTAAAAAAACTCCTTTTAAATTTCCAACTGAGAGATATTTAAATGTCGTTACTAGAGGATATAAAGATTGCAAATTAGACAAAAAATATTTAAAAAAGGCATTAATGCCCTCGTGGTGAAATTGGTAGACACAAAGGACTTAAATTGATTTTGAGTGCTCTAGGTGAAAACCTAGATGTAGAACCTGGTAAATTCGGTGAAGGCTTAACTGCTAATACCGGGCCAAGACATTCGAGGAATGTAAGGTGTAGAGACTAGACACTAGGAAGCTTAACTGCTTAAGGTATAGTCCAGACCACAAAACGAAAGTGTAGCGAAAGCTATAGTGGTACGAAAATCCTTGCCGCTTGCGGAGTGCCAGTTCGAGTCTGGCCGAGGGCACCATTAAAATGAAAAAAATACAAATTATTTCTGATAAAAATTTAAAGTCACAAAAAATTAGAAAGTTACTCATCAAAGAATTAAAAAGGGCGAAACCTCCAAAATCAAATATAACAATTGTGATTGGTGGTGATGGGTTTATGCTTCAAACATTAAAAAAAAATAAAAAATCTAAAAAATTTTTTTATGGAATAAACTCTGGAAACTACGGTTTCCTGATGAATAAATTCTCAAAAAAAACAATATTTAAAAATTTATACAAATCTAATGTGATTTCTATTTCTCCATTAGATATGACTGTTAAGAATAATAAGAATCAAATCAAAAAACATTTGGCAATCAACGAAGTTTCAATATTACGACAAAGTAGGCAGGCAGCTTTCTTATCCATCAAACAAGGTTCAAAACAGATAATAAAAAAACTTGTTTCAGACGGGGTTTTAGTTTCTACACCAGCAGGAAGTACAGCGTATAATCTCTCAGTACATGGTCCTATATTAAGTCTTAATTCAAAAAAACTTTCAATTGCTCCAATTAGTCCATTTAGGCCTCGAAGATGGAAAGCAAAAATTGTAAGTGATAAATTAAAAATTGTTATCACCAACTTAAATCCCTTGAAGAGACCTATAAGTGCAGTTGCTGACAACTTAGAGGTAAGGAACGCAAAATCAATTATTATAAGAAAGAATTCTAAAATAAAATTTAACCTCCTATATGACAAAAATAGAAGTTTACAAAAAAAAATTAAAATTGAGCAATTAAGAAGAGAAATCAATTAATTTTAATTAAAATGAAAAAAAAAATTTTCTTCTGGTCTCCAATGTTAAGCCATGTTGGAACATACCAGGCTGTTATTTCAATGTCTGAAGCATTAAATAAATTTAATCAATATCAGGTATTTCTTATAAATGTTTTTGGAGAATTTGATGAATATGAAAATCCAAATATTGAGAAAATTAATTTATTAAGAATAAAAAAATATATTCCCAATAAAGGAAATATTTCAAAATTATTTTACTATTCGATAACTTTTGCTTTAATTCCAATTTTATATTATTGGGTAAAGAAAAAAAAACCAGATATTATAATTGCTAACCTTGTAGGTTATATTCCAAATATTCTAAAAATTTTTACTAATATAAAAGTAATAAATAGTATACAGGGTTTTCCAAGATTTAATCTATTTAGAAAAATTATTTGGAAGATTTTCTATTCAAATTCAGATCATTTCATTACAATGTCTAGTTTAACTAAGGAAATGTTAATAGAAAATTTTGATTTTCCTAAAGAAAAAATCACTAAAATTGATAATCCTATTATTTCCAAAAAAATAATTAAATACTCAAAAGATGAAATTGAAAATGAGGATCAATTAATTTTTAAAAAAGACGTATTTTGCTCAATAGGTCGTTTAACTAGACAAAAAAACTTTATTGAATTGATAAAAGGATTTAATATGTTTTTAAAAAAAACAAAAAAAGATATTAATCTTATAATTATTGGTGATGGTGAAAAAAAAAGAGAGTTAACAAAGTATATTGAGGAAAATAATATCTCAAATTGTTATTTATTAGGTTTTAAAGCAAATCCATTTAAATATTTAAGAAAATCTAAACTTTTTATCTCTACTTCATTATGGGAAGAACCAGGACATACATTAATAGAAGCAGGCTTCCTTAATGTTCCAATAATATCAAGCTGCTGTCCTAATGGCCCAAAAGAATTTATAAAAGATAATATTAACAGTTATAAATATGAATTAGGTAGTTCTAAAAATTTAGCAGAAAAATTAGAAAAGTTTTGTATGGAAGATGAAAAAAAAATATTAAATGTCAAAGTAAATTTTAAAAAAAAAATTGTTAAAGAATTTACTAAATTTAGATTTTCAAAAAAATTTAAAAATATTTTAATTTGAGACGGTGCCCCCGCACGGTTTCGAACTGCTGACCTATTGATTACAATTCAATTCTAAAATCTTATATAATTATTATTAATCAATAATATTTGTAAAAAATTCCAACTTGGCAACAATATGGTAACAGTGATAGAGTTTTTTATATGAAACAAAAAGGTTTCACACTTATAGAACTCTTAGTCGTTGTAGCAATTATAGGTATCCTAGCTGCTGTAGGAGTAGTTGCTTATAATGGATATACGACCTCTGCAAAAAAAAATGTTGTAAAATCAATGCATAATAAAACCATTAAATACATTAAAGCTGAGATACAAAAATGCGATATGGGTCAAACCACTGTAATGGGTGGAAATCTTAAATGTTCTGATAGATACACCACAAACAAAATTGGTTTAGCAGCGAGAGATGCTTTTGATGGTAAGTTTCTAAACCCATTTGTCTCTTATAAAGAGAATGTCGTGGCTTTAAACGGACCACACGCAAATAGGTCTTGTAATATTCAACATAATAGTGGCGGTGTAATGGTGAGCAATGTTATTATAAACGGAAAAACAACTGTTAGAGTATCAACTTGTTATGGAGAAACCACGGCTATATATGATGAGTTCACAATTGATTAAAAAACAAACGAAAGCTTTCACCTTAATAGAACTTTTGGTCGTTGTAGCAATTATAGGTATCCTAGCTGCTGTAGGTGTGGTTGCTTATAACGGATATACCAAGAGCGCAAAGATAAGTGTAGTCAAAACTAATCATAATACAGTAAAAAATTACATCATTAATGAAATTAACAAATGTTATAATCTTGATGTAGAATTTGACTCAATAACTAATAAATCTTATCAAACAAATCCAAGCACAAATTGTTCAACGAATAAAAATTGTAATAGTTTGAAAGCAAGAGGAAGTCCTAAAAGTAATCCAGGAGCATATTTTGACACCGCCAAATGTCCTTTTGAGTATTATTCTATGATTAAAAATCCATTTGAGAATAATGGTAATGCTTTTGTATCAAGCTACTCAATTCCACCAACAAATAAAGTTGGTTATACTTATATGAATTTTGATGGTGGTACAGGAAAAGGATATAAAATATCTACTAGATTTGGAACTGGTGCAAATGATATAATTACTGAGACAATCCCTGTTCCTGAATAAAAAGCTATGAAGCAAAAAGGATTTACACTTATAGAACTTCTAGTCGTAGTAGCAATTATCGGTATACTAGCTGCAGTAGGCGTGGTTGCTTATAATGGGTATACAAATGCTGCAAAAATTAATGCTGCAAAGTCTAATCACTCTCAAGTAGTTAAATATTTAATGGGAGAATTAATGAAATGTGAATTGGGAGAAGAAAAAATATTTAATGGAGCTCAAAACTGCTCTTCAAACACATCAGGTAGTTCTGCAAGAGCTACAGCTGATGTAATGAATTCAAAGATGAAAAATGCAATACAATCTAACAATATAACATCTGTTGCAGATAATGGCGCAGTAACTAGTAACTCAAATATAGGTATTGTTATTTTAAAAGCAAAAGGTTCAATAATAAATGTTAGTTTATGCTTTAAAACTGATTGTTCGAATTCATCTAATCGAGTTGAAAAAGATGTACCGTTCAATTAAGATTAAAAAATAAGGCTTATTTAATTTACTCAAACTATTAAAGGACTATTACACAGGAAGATAATTTCATTACTACACAATAAATTTATTGATATGGTTAGACCGTGAATTTTAAATTTAAAAAACCACCATTTTATTTTTATATAATTCTTTGGATTATATCTCTGGCACTTGGTCTACAGTTGGATAAAAAAATTCAAAATTTAAGTGATTTATTTGGATTAGTAGTACTAATAATGCCTATAGCATTTGCTTATATATGGGTGTTAAAAAATAAGATTAAGATTTTTAATTACTATAAAAAAATTCGAAAAAAATTTAGACATGTGTTTTACACAACAGAGAGCATAGTTTGTGTATTTATTATTAGTGTTCTAATCAGTATATTTTCATTAGGTGGTTATACAAATTTCAAAGAAAAGGTGCAGTTTGAATATTTTGTATTTAGTTCAAATAAAAATGATTTTTGTTCAAAACCTGAAGGGTTTTTTTATGGATATGGGAAATTTGATAGATATTTTTGGAAGGCTAATACTCAATATTTGAATTATTTTAAATTTAAACCTTACCGGTTTGTTAAAGATGTTTATAACTTAAAAGATGATCAAATGTTTAGATTTAATCATTGTGAAGCCACTAGAATATTATTAAAGGCAGCTCATAAAGGAAATCAAGTAGCTAAGGATATGCTTGGGGTAAGTCCAATAATATCTTTTTATACATTAGATGATAATTCAAGTATTTTTGAAAGATACAGAGAGTCTCTGGATGTAAAAAGATTATATAATCCTGCGCTAATTACTACTTATGCTGATGGCTTTACATTAGAAGGCCAAACATTATCAAGAGCAGATCAAAGAAAATTGTACAGAGATGCAGCGGAGGATGGTTATTTACTAGCTATGGATAACTACTTGCATACGTTTATTACTGAAAGAAAAAGAGAAAAAAAAATTGATATTTCAGAATGCTCATTTGTGAATAAATATTATAAAATTTTAAATGATGAAAATTCGTTGTTGCATAGATTTGATATTATTGCAGCTAGTATAGGTAAATATACTTACGGAAGTCAAAATTATTCAGAATGTTCTAAAATTAAGATTGATTTCAATTTAGCAATTTCATTAATGGAAAATTTTACAAAAAGTGCAAAAATATATCAACCTTCAGGCAATTTGTTGACCACATATCCTGGATTAATTTATTATAATGGTTGGGGAAATGTTAACAAAAATAAAAAGCTCGCAAAAGAATTATTTACAAAAAATTTAGAGCATAAATCACCAAGTTCAATTTCTTTTGCTTATCTATTGTTAGATCATTTAAATAAACAAAGTTCGCAAAATGTTCAAGATGCATATGAATTATTTGATAAAATGATTGAAAATGTAAATTATTTCAGTGTTAAAGAAATTTCTTGTGATAGTAAAAATTATAAACTTAAAGAAAAAGATCAGAGAGAAAAAATTAAGAGGTGCTTTAAAAAAGTATCATATTGGGTAAAAGGAGAAATAACTAAGTCATTTATTAAAAAATGGGTTGAAAGCTGGTTTAAAAATCCTGAGCTTGTGAAAACTTTGAATTTATATGGCTAACCATAAAGCTTTCACCCTTATAGAACTCCTAGTCGTAGTAGCAATCATCGGTATACTAGCTGCAGTAGGGGTTGTTGCTTATAATGGTTATACGAGTAGCGCAAAAGCAAATTCAGTTAAAACAAATTTTAGTTTAATTAAAAAATATATTTATAGTGAAGTTATGAAATGCCAACTTGGCGAACAAAAAATAGCTAATGGAACAATTAACTGCCCTCCAGATACTTTTGGAGTTGGAATCTACACAAAATTTATGACAGTGTTCAAGACTGGAGAAATTAGCTTAAGAAATCCATATAATAATGATTTTCAAGTTAATAACGGAAATATTTACAACAGAGACGAAGACGTAGGATATATAAGATTTAATATTATTGGTGGTGCTGAACAGTTTATTAGAATTAAATCTTGTATTAAACTCCCGTGTAGTGACACATCAAATCATATCGAGGAGATAATTGTATCTGATATGATTAGCAAATGAAAACTAAAGCATTCACCCTAATAGAACTCTTAGTCGTAGTGGCTATAATTGGTATTCTTGCTGCAGTAGGGGTGGTTGCTTATAACGGTTATACAGCCAGTGCAAAAAAATCAGCAGCAACAGCTAACCATAAAAATGTAGTTAAATATATAAAAAGTGAAGTTATGAAATGTTCAACAGGTGCAACAACTGCAATGAATAATGAATTAGATTGTTCAAAACAAGGTTTAAACAATTGGAAAGACTTTGTTGCAAAAGCTGTTGAAAGATCTTTATTAGGATTTAAAAATCCATATGATACATCAAAATCAGCAGTAACTCATGGTGGTGGTATTACAAGTGATGTGCATGTTGGATTTAATAGAATGCTTTCACCAGGATTAAAAATTCAAGTAATGACTTGTGTTATAACTCCATGTTCTGGGAATAGATGCCAGGGAGAAAATCATCTTTGTAGTGGTGATATAATATTAGATTAATGAAAAATAGAGGTTTTACATTAATCGAACTTTTAGTCGTAGTAGCCATCATAGGTATCCTAGCTGCAGTAGGTGTGGTTGCTTATAATGGATATACTAATAGTGCTAAAAAGAACGCTACTAAGGCAAATCACAAAATCATTGTAAAATTTATGCAAGCAGAAACTAGAAAATGTGAATTAGAACCTGTATTAGGTATATTAAATTTAAATGGAACAAATCTTCTTAATTGTTCTGATTTATTTGGCTCATCCGTGAGTACATCAAAAATAAATTTTGCTATGAAAAAATTTTTTCAATCAACGATTAAAAATGTTTTCAATGAAAGCAGGGAGTCTATTCACCCAGGCCCTTATCAAGGTAAATGTTATCCAAGTGGCAGTCAAAGAACCTACTTAAATGAACAAGGTGTACATCACTTAGCAGTCGGTTGGTATCCATCTCAGAATAGACTTACACTTTATTTAGACACTTGTGTTGAGGATAGTGGCACAGCAACAAGTGTAACATATAATATTCGTGAGTAATTCCAGTCTTAATCTGCTCAGAATGTGGACCTATTGATTACAAATCAAGATTAAATCTTAAAATTACCATTAGTTTGCAAGAACATTTCTTAAACAATTATGACTTGGCAACACTATGGTAACAGTGGTAGAATTTTTTAATGAACCGTAAAGCTTTCACCTTAATAGAACTCTTAGTCGTAGTAGCCATCATCGGTATCCTAGCTGCAGTAGGAGTGGTTGCTTATAATGGGTATACTGCAAGTGCTAAAGCTAATGCATCTAAAACTAATTATAAAAATGTGACTAAATGGATACAAACAGAATTGGTAAAATGTAATGCTGGGTTAGCTGACAAAATGTTTACTTCTAATCCACAATCATGCCCGATAACTCATGCTAATAACTTTGCAAGTGGTATGAATAATGCTTGTAGAGGACAGAACGGTGTGTTCGCAGACATGAAAAACCCTTATAACTCTAGCGAGAGAATGTGTAGATTAAACATAAGTTATACAAACGATAATGATGTAGGTTATGTAAACTGGAGCACTAAAAGCGCTAGTGAAATAAGATTGAGCGGGTGTTGGAAAACACCATGCAGTTCATCTGATAATAGAGATGAAATAATAATTGACGTTACACAATAAAAAAGCCTTCACCCTAATAGAACTACTAGTCGTAGTAGCCATTATTGGTATCTTAGCTGCAGTAGGAGTGGTTGCTTATAATGGTTATACAAAGAGTGCTAAAGTTAATGCCTCAAAAACTAATCATAGTAATGTTGTAAAATTTATAATGACTGAGGTAAAAAAGTGTGACCTGGGACAAGAATTAATTTTAAAATATAGTTTTAGCAAAGCTACCGGTAAGCTTAAATATTCAAATGATGTATGTCCCGATATTGTTGCAAACAAAGTATCTAATGTTGCTAGCGCCTTTCATAACCACTTTAATGCTCCACCTACATGTAACCCTCATGGTCTACTAGATGGAAGTGGAAACTGTAAACAAGCAGTCGCTGCTGGAGGTAATATTCAAAATGGATCTTTAGGAGAAACTCAGATACATACTTCAGGAAGCAATATTGTAATTGTCACTAAGGTTTCTGGTACTTATAATGTAAATGATGGTGAGGTAATAAAAAATACTATTCAAATTCAATGAAGCAAAAAGGTTTCACCCTAATAGAACTCCTAGTCGTTGTAGCAATCATCGGTATTCTAGCTGCAGTAGGAGTAGTTGCTTATAATGGGTATACGGCTAGTGCAAAGAAAGCCGTAGTAAAGACTAATCTTAAACAGATAGAGAAATATATTAATAATGAAATGATGAAATGCGTTGCTGGAATTGAAATGGAAGCTTATGAAAAAGGAATAAGTTATGCTAGATCATGTTCTTACATATCTTCGAATGGAACAGAAACTGCATTTCAAACTGCTTTAAAAGGCATAATGGAAATTCATCTTAAAAATACAAAAAACCCATTTAATAATAATGAATTAATGGTTCATCAAATGTGGAATAAATCTGGACAAGGAATGCCTACTGTAGATCAAGTAGGAAGAATTCATTGTAACTGGGATGCTGCTGATGCAAAAGGAACTTGGGATAATTTTATGAAAAATAATATTGGTGGGTGTGATGCAAGATATGGAACTGGAAATAATGATACAATGACAGTATATTTTAAAACTATTTCAGATTACGACTATCATCGAGTAAGTTGGAAATAATGAATCGCAAAGCTTTCACTTTAATAGAACTATTAGTCGTTGTAGCCATCATCGGCATCCTCGCTGCAGTAGGTGTGGTTGCTTATGATGGGTATACTAAAAGTGCAAAGAAAAAAAGTTGCAACCAAACACACAAGGCTGTTGTAAAAACTATGATTGAGGGACTTACAATTTGTAGCACTGGAGTTATGCCATTAAAATTATATAAAATTTCAGGAAGTACGTGGAGCCAATATACAAATTTTTGTGAATTTGATGGAAACAATAATCCAACAACTGGTTGGGAATTTGGAGAAGGAGAACACATAGCTCGACATTTTCAATATCAAAATTTCCGAAACGCTTATGATAACACTTTGAATGCTGTCCAGTCTGGAAGAAGATGTAATGGAATGAAATGCTCTTTAGTTGATGTTGGGGAAACTGCATATCAAGTGCTTAGAGATGGAGCAAAGTTGTATTACTTGGTATATTCGAGATGTTCAGATAGCGATGAGACAGCTACGAGAATTGATCTATCGTGTGCATATGGAGACTCAGTAAAAACTTGTTATTAAACGACTACTTGATTGGTCTACAAAAGTGGTAGCACTATGGTAACACTCATTGCTACCAATTTATAAAATTTTTAATTTTGCAAAAATAGATAACGTTGATTTCACTAAGGAAGTGGTGCCCCCGCACGGATTCGAACCGCGGACCTATTGATTACAAATCAATTGCTCTACCAGCTGAGCTACAAGGGCATTCGCAATAATTATTAATTATTCTTTAATTAATCAACTGTTTTTTTTTAAATAACTTAAGTGATGAAACACAATGGCAGCACTATTTGAGATATTTAAGCTTTCAACTTTACTATCAATGTTTATCTTTACTAAAAAATCAGCATATTTTGATGTGTGTTGGTGCATACCAAAGCCCTCAGAGCCGAATAAAAGAATATTGTTTCCTTTCCACTCTATTTTTGTAAAATCTTTATCACCACTACCATCAAAACCATAAACCCAAAAATTTTTATCTTTAAGGTTTTTTAAAGTAGAATTGATGTTGGATACTTCAAAAATATTAACATATTCAATTGCTCCACTTGAAGCTTTATACATAAGTTTACTTTCATTTGGATAGTGTCTCTCCTTAATAATAATTCCATCGATATTAAAAGATGCTGCACTTCTTATTAAGGCACCAATATTTCTAGGATCAGTTACTCCATCTAAACAAACTAAAGTGATATTATCTTTTTTTTTTATAAATTCTTTAAGAATTGGTTTTTCTAAATGTTCTATCTCAGCAACATATCCTTGGTGTAACAAATTCTCTTTGGTACTATATTTATCTAGTTCTTTTTTAGTTTTAAAGTAAACCTTTACTTCATTTAGAAGATTTTTGTTTGGACTTTTTCTGTGTATATTTTTTTTACTTTCTTCTGTTAAAAAAACTCTCAGCACCTTTCTTTTTGGATTTTTGAGAGCCTCTATAACAGCGTGTTGGCCAACAATGAAAAATGATGATTTATTCATAAATAATCCTATGTTTTACACGTTTTTTTGAATATTTTCCTATTAAATCACGTGTTGCATTTGGGTAAATAAAATATATAAAACGCATGTTGTTTGAAGCTTTATTGAACAAGGGGACACTTCCCCTAAGGGAGGGGTTCCAGAGCGGTCAAATGGGGCGGGCTGTAAACCCGTTGACTTCGGTCTTCGAAAGTTCGAATCTTTCCCCCTCCACCATTCAATAGACTTTATATAACACTGGAGTGTTACTCTTGGGGTTGTGCGGGTGTAGTTCAATGGTAGAACGCTAGCCTTCCAAGCTGGATGTAAGGGTTCGATTCCCTTTACCCGCTCCAAGAAATTAAAATAAATTTTTAAAGTGAGGAATAAAAGTAATGTCTAAAGAAAAATTTGTAAGAAATAAACCGCATTGTAATATCGGTACTATTGGTCATGTTGATCATGGTAAAACTACTTTAACTGCAGCAATCACAAAAGTTTTGTCAGAAACGGGTGGAGCTCAAGCAGTAGCTTATGATCAAATTGATAAAGCTCCAGAGGAAAAAGAGAGAGGGATAACTATCTCTACTGCTCACGTAGAATATGAAACAGAAAAAAGACATTATGCTCACGTAGATTGTCCTGGACATGCTGATTATGTTAAAAACATGATTACGGGTGCAGCGCAGATGGATGGTGCAATATTAGTTGTAAACGCTGCTGATGGTCCAATGCCTCAAACAAGAGAGCATATACTTTTAGCAAGACAAGTTGGTGTCCCAGCAATTTGCGTCTATTTAAATAAAGTAGATCAAGTGGATGATAAAGAGATGATTGATCTTGTTGAGGAAGAGATAAGAGAATTACTAACCTCATATAAATTCCCAGGTGATAAAACACCAATAGCAAAAGGTTCAGCACTTGCTGCTGTTGAGGGAAGAGACGAGGAAATAGGAAAAAAATCTATTTTGGAACTTATGAAGAATGTTGATGAGTTTATTCCTCAACCAGATAGACCAAAAGATAAGGATTTCTTAATGCCTGTCGAAGATGTATTTTCTATTTCTGGAAGAGGTACAGTTGCAACTGGAAGAGTAGAATCTGGTGTTCTTAAAACAGGAGATGAGTTAGAAATAGTTGGTATTAGAGATACTAAAAAATCAGTTTGTACTGGTGTAGAGATGTTTAGGAAATTATTAGACTCAGGTGAAGCTGGTGATAACGTTGGTGTTCTATTGAGAGGAGTGGAAAGAACTGATATCGAAAGAGGACAAGTTCTTTGTAAGCCAGGCTCTGTAACACCACATACTAAATTTGAAGCACAAGCATATGTATTGAAGAAAGAAGAAGGTGGAAGACATACACCATTCTTTACAAAATACAGACCACAATTTTATTTTAGAACTACAGATGTTACTGGTGAAGTTGAACTACCAGCTGGTACTGAAATGGTAATGCCAGGTGATGATGCTAAGTTTACGGTCAAACTAATCACTCCAATTGCAATGTCAGAAAAATTAAATTTTGCAATTAGGGAAGGTGGAAGAACTGTAGGAGCAGGAGTTGTAACAAAAATTATAGAGTAAACTCTCTATAGGAGTGTAGCTCAATTGGTAGAGCGCCGGTCTCCAAAACCGGAGGCTGAGGGTTCGAGTCCCTCCGCTCCTGCCAATTTGATTAAATTAAATTATGAAAAACCCGATTAAATTTATTCAGGAAGTTAAACAAGAAGCTTTTAAAGTTACTTGGCCAACTGGAAAAGAAACTCTTCAAGGTGCTTTAATGGTTTTTGCTATGGCAGTAGTTATGTCAATTTTTTTTCTACTTTTAGATCAAGTATTAAAGTTTTTTTTAGAGATACTACTTAAGGTAAGTTTATAATGAAGAATTGGTACATAGTTCAATCTCATTCAAGTTTCGAAAACAAAGTTGCTGGCTTAATTAAAGAAGAAGCTGAGAAAGCAAAAATTTCTGACAAATTTGATGAAATTATAGTTCCTACTCACGATGTTACTGAAGTAAAAAGAGGAAAAAGAGTTCAAAGGAAAAAAAAATATTTTCCAGGATATGTGCTAATAAAGAGTGAAATGGATAATAGTATTTATCATATGATTAAGAATATTAAGAGAGTTAGTGGTTTTTTGGGAACGAAAGGAATTCCAGTTCCTGTTTCTGATAAAGAAATTGAGAAGATTTTAGGCCAAATAAAAGATGGTGTGGCCCAGCCAAAATCTGGTATAGAATACAATGTTGGTGAAAAAGTTCAGGTAGTTGACGGACCTTTTGCTTCATTTAGTGGGATGGTTGAAGGTATTGATGAAGAAAAATCAAGACTTAAAGTTTCAGTCTCAATTTTTGGAAGACCAACACCAGTTGAGTTAGAGTATAATCAAGTGGAGAAGATAAGTTAATGGCAGCAAAAAAAGAAATAAGTGGTTTTATAAAATTACAAATTAAAGGTGGTCAAGCTAATCCAGCTCCACCAGTTGGTCCTGCGTTAGGTCAACGTGGAGTAAATATAATGGAATTTTGTAAAGCTTTTAATGACAAAACAAAATCGTTAGCAGGTAAACCAGTGCCTGTAGAAATAACAGTCTATAAAGACAAAAAATTTGATTTTAAAATTAAATCACCCCCTGCATCTTTTTTTATAAGAGAGGCAGCTAAATTAAAAAGCGGCTCTAAAGAACCTGGAAGAAATATTGTTGCATCAATAACAAAAAAACAAGCTGAAGAAATTGCAAAACAAAAAATGAATGATTTAAATGCTCTAGATCTTGACCAAGCAGTAAAAATAATTTCTGGTTCAGCAAGATCAATGGGAATAGAGGTAAAAGAATAATGTCTTCGAAAAGGTTTAACAAATTACCTAAAAAAACTTCTGAATTACCAGCTGCTGGTATTGAGAGTTTGCTATCAACAATTAAAAAAAATTGCTCTACAAAATTTGATGAATCAGTTGACTTAAGCTTTCAAATTAATAATAAACAAAAAAAAAATGAAATTAACATAAGAACTGTTGTTAATTTACCAGGTGGCACAGGTAAAAAAGTAAAAGTTGCTGTAGTTTGTGAAGACATAAAAGCATCAGAGGCTAAATCTGCTGGTGCAGATATAGTTGGAAGTGACGACTTTATCGAAAAAATTAAAAGCGGAGAACTAAATTTTGAAAAACTAATTTGTACACCTGCAATGATGATCAAATTGTCAAAACTTGGAAAAATTCTTGGACCAAAAGGCTTAATGCCTAATCCAAAATTAGGTTCTGTAACTGAAAATTTAAAAACAGCAATTATAGATGCGAAATCTGGTCAAGCAGAAATTAGAAATGACAAAGATGGAAATATTGGTGTAAGTATTGGAAAAAAATCATTCAATGATGATCAACTGATAAAAAATTTTAACGCAATAATTGATAGTTTAGAAAAAGAAAAAAATAACAATACTGTAAAAGGAGATTTAATAAAGTCAGCTTTTATAACTTCAAGTATGGGTGTTTCATATAAACTGAAATTAGACAAAAATATTTAACTGTTATGATGAATAAAGAACAAAAAAAAAACTACATAACTGAAATGACTAATCAGTTTGAAAATAGTAAAGCTGTTATGGTTACACATTATCAAGGTTTAACTATGCCACAATTAGATGAATTGAGATCTAAAATGAGAGAACATGGTATTGTTTTTAAAATTACTAAAAATAGAATAACAAAACTAGCGCTAGAAAAAACTAAATGCAAAGATTTATCAAATTTATTTAATGGTCCAACAGCAGTTGCATTTGGTGAGGATGCAATAATGTCAGCAAGAATTTTATCTAAATTTGCTAAAGATAATGAGAACCTTAAATTAATTGGTGGAATGATGGAGAATGAGGTTCTAGATCAAGCGGGTGTAATGAATGTAGCTAATTTGCCAACATTAGACGAAGCAAGGGCAAATATTGTTGGTATTTTGAATGCTTCTGCATCAAAATTAGTAAGTATTTTGCTTGCACGATCAGAAAAAATGAGTACTTTACCTCCAGAAAATTCTGAAAAAATAACCTGAAGAGTAAAGATTATGCCTGACCTAAATAAAATTATAGAAGATTTATCAAATTTGACTGTTGCAGAAGCAGCAGATCTTTCAAAGCAACTTGAAGAAAAATGGGGTGTAACCCCAATGGCAGCAGCAGCACCGGCAGCAGCTGGCGCAGCAGCAGCAGCTGAAGATAAGGACGAATTTACAATTATGTTAGTATCTTCAGGAGATAAAAAAATTAATGTTATCAAAGAAGTAAGAGCAGCTACATCTCTAGGTCTAAAAGAAGCTAAAGACCTAGTCGAGGGTGCACCTAAAGAAGTCAAAACCGGGGTACCAAAAAAAGAGGCAGAGGAGATCAAAGCTAAGTTAGAAGCTGCTGGCGCAAAAGTAGAATTAAAATAATTTAATAAGGATTTTTAAACTACTAATTAATTCATTAATTAGTAGTACATAGATGCAGATATCTTTTACTGAAAAGAAAAATATTAGAAAAAGTTTTGGTAAACTCAAAGAGGGGTTATCTATTCCAAATTTAATTGAGGTCCAAAAAAATTCATACAATGAATTAACAGATTTTAAAATTAACAACTCAGAATTAACAAAAGGTTTTGATAGAGTTTTTAAAAGTATTTTTCCTATTGAGGATTTGAACGATAAAGCAACTCTAGAATATGTTTCATATAGATTAGAAAAACCAAAATTTGATGTGGAAGAGTGCATCGCGAGAGGTCTTACTTATTCATCAGCTTTAAAATGTACGCTTAGATTGGTTGTATATGAAATCGATCAGGAAAATAATACAAAAGATATTTTATCAGCAAAAGAGCAAGAAGTTTATATGGGTGAAGTACCTATGATGACTGATAGTGGTACTTTTATTACAAACGGCGTTCAAAGAGTTGTAGTAAACCAAATGCATCGAAGTCCAGGGGTATTTTTTGATCATGATAAAGGTAAAACTCATGCGAGCGGAAAATTATTATTTAATTGTAGAGTAATCCCAAATAGAGGATCTTGGTTAGACTTTGAATATGACGTTAAAGATTTTTTATATTTTAAAATAGATAGAAAAAAGAAAATACTAGTCTCATCTTTATTATTAGCTCTTGGCTATACCAAAGCTGATATGGTGAATGAATTTTATGACAGTGAAAAATTTACTTTTGATACCAAAAATCAAAAATGGAAAACAAAATTTAATCCAGAAAATTATAGAGCTAAAAACTTTTCAGAAGAAGTTGTAGATGCTAAAAATGGTAAAGTTGTAATAAGATTGGGTGATAAGATAAATTATCTAAGTGCTAAAAAACTTTCTAATGATGGATTAAAGGATATTTTAGTTTCAAAAGAGTCTTTATACGGTAAGTTTTTACACAATGAGGTAAAAATCAATGATGACGAAAATGGAATTTTTAAAATTGGTACTGAGTTGAATGAGACTATTATCGACCAAATTATAGATGCTAAAATTTACTCACTTGAAATTTCAGTAACCAATTCAATTAATAAAGGTGGGTATTTACTAACGACGATTTTCAATGACAAAAATAATACCAAAGATGAGGCTATCACTGAAATCTATAAGATGTTAAGGCCAGGGGAACCTCCAACAATTGAAATCGCTACTCAAATTTTTAATAATTTATTTTTCAGCTCTGATAGATACGACCTTTCAGATGTAGGAAGAGTAAAAATGAACTCTAGATTAAACCTTGAGTGCTCAGATAAGATTACCATTTTAAGAAATGATGATATTTTAGCTATTATTCATAAAATGTTAGATCTTAGAGATGGAAAGGACGATGTTGATGATATTGATCATTTAGGTAACAGGAGAGTGCGTTCTGTAGGTGAATTAGTTGAAAATCAAGCGCGTATTGGAGTTTACAGAATGGAAAGGGCGATAAAAGAAAAAATGACAACCTTAGATATAGAGTCAGCCATGCCGCAAGATTTAATTAACGCTAAACCATTAACAGTTTCACTAAAAGATTTTTTTGCTAGCTCACAACTCTCACAATTTATGGATCAAACTAATCCGTTATCAGAGATTACACATAAAAGAAGAGTTTCTGCTTTAGGTCCAGGTGGCTTAACTAGGGAGAGAGCTGGATTTGAGGTTCGAGATGTTCATCCAACTCATTATGGCAGAATCTGTCCAATTGAAACACCTGAAGGACCTAATATCGGTTTAATTAACAGTTTATCTACCTATGCAAAAATAAATAAATATGGATTCATTGAGAGTCCATATAAAAGAGTAAAAGATGGTGTTGTTCAAGATAATGTTGAATATTTATCTGCGATGGAAGAAACAAAATACACTATTGCACAAGCGAATACTAAATTAGATAAAAATAATAAGATTATAGAAGAACTTGTTTCATGTAGACAAAATTTGAATTTTTTATTATCAAAACCGGAAACAATTGACTACATAGACGTATCACCAAAACAATTAGTATCAGTTGCTGCCTCTCTGATTCCTTTCTTAGAAAACGATGATGCTAACAGAGCTCTTATGGGTTCTAACATGATGAGACAAGCAGTTCCATTACTTAAACCTGAAGCACCTTTAGTTGGAACTGGAATAGAGAGTGATGTTGCCTTGGACTCTGGAGTGACAATTGTTGCAAAAAGAGATGGTTTAGTTGACAAAATTGATGGTAAAAGAATAGTTGTTAAAGTAACAGAGGAAACTGATTTTAGTAAATCTAGTGTTGATATTTATAATTTACAAAAGTTTAAAAGATCGAACCAAAATACATGTATTAATCAGCGACCATTAGTTAGAGTAGGAGATAAAGTTAAGCGTGGTGACATAATTGCAGACGGTCCATCTACAAGACTAGGAGAATTAGCTTTAGGAAAAAATGTTACTGTAGCCTTCATGCCATGGCAAGGTTACAATTTTGAAGACTCTATTTTAATTTCTGAAAGATGTGTAACAGATGATGTTTTTACATCTGTTCACATTGTTGAATATGAGATAATGGCTAGGGATACTAAATTAGGTGAAGAGGAGATAACAAGAGACATTCCAAATGTAAACGAAGAAGCTCTTAAAAATTTAGATGAGTCAGGAATAGTTTATATTGGAGCTGAAGTAAATGCTGGTGACATTTTAGTTGGCAAAGTAACACCAAAAGGTGACTCTGCTTCAGGACCTGAAGAAAAATTATTAAGATCAATTTTTGGTGAAAAGGCTATTGATGTAACAGATACATCTTTAAGAATGTCAAGAGGTAGTAGCGGTACAGTTGTTGATGTAAAAGTTTTTAATCGACACGGTATAGAAAAAGATGAAAGATCAATTACCATTGAAAGAGCAGAAATAGAACAAGTTCAACAAGACAAAATTGTTGAGGAAGAGATATTAGAAAGAAGCATTAAACAAAGAGCATCACAAATATTTTCCGGTTCTTCTTTAGCTAAAAAAATAAGAAATCTAGATATTGGTTCTAAATTAGATTTTGAAATTATTAATAATTTATCTATCAATGATGTATTTAAGATAACCGATGGTAATACAAAAAATGATGCTGCAATTGCTCAGCTAAAAGATCAATATAGTAAGGCAGAAGAGGATATTATTGAAAGATTTGAAGATAAAGTTTTAAAAATTAGAAGCGGTGATGATCTTTTGCCAAGTGTAATGAAAATGGTTAAAGTTTTCGTTGCTATTAAAAGAAGATTGAGACCAGGTGATAAAATGTCTGGAAGACACGGAAACAAAGGTGTTGTTAGTAAAATTGTTCCAGTTGAGGATATGCCTTATAGAGAAGATGGTAGACCAGTTGATATAGTACTTAATCCTTTGGGTGTACCAAGTCGTATGAATGTTGGTCAAATTTTGGAAACTCATTTAGGTTGGGCATGTAAAGAATTTGGAGAAGAGGTAAAAAATCTTATCAATGAAAATCAAAAGAAAATAGAGAAAACGGAAAAAATTTCTAAATTTCTAAAATCTGTTTACGGTGATGAAACATACAGTCAAAAAGTTGATAAATTAAACAAAACTGAGTTTGAGGATTTATGCGAAAATCTTCAAAATGGTATAGCTATCTCCACACCAGTATTTGATGGAGCTAAAGAAAAAGATGTTACAGAAATGTTAGAATTAGCAAATTTACCTGGTTCAGGTCAAACTTATTTATGGGATGGAAGAACAGGAGAAAAATTTGATAGACCAGTTACTGTTGGTATTATTTATATGCTAAAGCTTCACCATTTAGTTGAGGACAAAATTCACGCAAGATCGACGGGACCTTATAGTCTTGTTACTCAACAACCATTAGGAGGTAAAGCTCAATTAGGTGGCCAAAGATTTGGAGAAATGGAAGTTTGGGCTTTAGAGGCATACGGTGCTTCTTATACTTTACAAGAAATTTTGACTGTAAAATCTGATGATGTTGCAGGACGTGTAAAAGTTTATGAAACTATAGTTAAAGGTGAAGAAAATTTTGAGTCTGGGATACCAGAGTCATTTAATGTTTTGGTAAAAGAAATAAAATCTTTAGCACTAAATGTGGAGTTAAACTAATTATGAGTAAAGAATTAACAGATCTTTTTAAAAATTCTGAAATTTCAGAAGCACAAAATTTTAATAGCATAAAAATTTCTCTAGCTAGTCCAGAAAAAATCAAATCATGGACTTATGGGGAAATCAAGAAACCTGAAACAATTAATTACAGAACTTTTAGACCAGAAAAAGATGGATTGTTTTGTGCAAGGATATTTGGACCAATTAAAGATTATGAATGTTTATGTGGAAAATATAAAAGAATGAAATTTAGAGGAATAATTTGTGAAAAATGCGGAGTTGAAGTTACTAAATCAAATGTTCGAAGAGAAAGAATGGGCCATATAAACTTGGCAACTCCAGTTGCTCATATTTGGTTTTTAAAATCTTTACCTAGTAGAATTGCTTTAACCGTCGATATGAAGTTGAAAGAAATTGAACGTGTATTATATTTTGAGAATTTTATTGTGATTGAACCTGGTTTAACAGGATTACAAAAGAATCAACTTCTGAATGAGGAAGAATTAGCAAAATATCAAGATGAATTTGGTGAAGAGGCATTCACAGCTGGAATTGGAGCTGAGGCAGTTCTTGAAATGTTAAAAAATTTAGATTTGGAATTAGAAAGAAAAAATTTAACAAACTATATAAAAGAAACAAAATCAAAAGTTAATGAAGAGAGAGCTATCAAAAGATTAAAACTTATAGAGTCATTTATTGAAACAGGCCAAAAACCTGAATGGATGATAATGACTGTTGTTCCAGTAATTCCTCCTGAATTAAGGCCTTTAGTTCCTTTAGATGGAGGAAGATTTGCTACCTCAGATTTAAATGATCTTTATAGAAGAGTAATAAATAGAAATAATAGGTTGAAAAGATTAATGGATCTTAAAGCTCCTGACATAATTGTAAGAAATGAAAAAAGAATGTTACAAGAATCTGTTGATGCTTTATTTGATAACGGAAGAAGAGGAAGAGTTATAACAGGAACTGGTAAAAGACCTCTTAAATCTTTAGCTGAAATGTTAAAAGGTAAACAGGGAAGATTTAGACAAAATTTATTGGGTAAACGTGTTGATTATTCAGGAAGATCGGTAATTGTAGTTGGTCCTGATTTAAAGTTACACGAGTGTGGTTTACCAAAAAAAATGGCTTTGGAATTATTTAAACCATTTTTGTATGCAAGATTGAATAAACTTGGATTAGCTTCAACAATTAAACAAGCAAAGAAATTAGTCGAAAAGGAGACTAATGCTGTTTGGGATGCGTTAGAGCTCATTGTAAGAGAACATCCTGTTTTACTTAATAGAGCACCCACACTTCACAGACTAGGTGTTCAAGCTTTCGAACCTAAATTGATAGAAGGAGACGCTATTGAATTACATCCATTAACTTGTGCGGCTTTTAATGCTGATTTTGATGGTGATCAAATGGCAGTTCACGTTCCATTAAGTTTAGAGGCGCAATTAGAGGCAAGAATTTTAATGTTATCAACTAACAATATTCTATCACCTTCAAACGGCAAACCAATCATAGTACCAAGTCAGGATATGATATTAGGTATTTATTATTTATCTCAAGAACCATTGACAGACAAACCTTCAGGTTATTTTGTGAACGCAGATCAAATTGAATTTGCATTATCTTCAGGCGAAATTAAAGTGCATAGCACCATAATTTCAAGATTTGAGACAATAGATGAGAAGGGTAACAAAAAGTTTGAAAAATATACTTCAACTGCTGGAAGATTTTTATTAGCTAATTTATTACCAAAGAATAAGGATATAAAATTTTCTCTTATAGATAGATTATTACCAAAAAAAATTGTGTCTGAAGTAATTGACATTGTGTTTAGATTTTGTGGCCAAAAAACAACAGTAATTTTCTGTGATAAATTAAAAGATTTAGGATTTAAACATGCTTTTAAAGCTGGGATTTCTTTTGGTAAAGATGACTTAGTTATACCTCAAAATAAAACTCAATTAATTGATGATACAAAAAAATTAATTGCGGATTATGAAACACAGTATGCAGAGGGTTTAATTACAAGAGGTGAAAAATATAATAAAGTTGTTGATGCGTGGTCGAAGTGTACCGATAAGGTAGCTGGAGAGATGATGAAGGGTATTTCAGCTACAGAAAAGACTTCTGAAGGATTAAAGATTAATTCAGTATTCATGATGGCGGATAGTGGAGCAAGAGGTTCAGCAGCACAGATGAAGCAGTTAGCTGGTATGAGAGGATTAATTGCGAAACCATCAGGAGAAATTATTGAAAGTCCAATTACATCAAATTTCAAAGAAGGATTAACTGCTCTAGAATATTTTAATTCTACTCATGGAGCTAGAAAAGGTTTAGCTGATACTGCATTAAAAACAGCAAGTTCAGGCTATTTAACTAGAAGATTATGCGATGTTGCTCAGGATTTAACTATTACCAAAAAAAATTGTGATAAACCTGGTTTTATTGAGTTATCAGAAATTTTAGAGGGTGGAAATGTTGTTGTAAGTTTATCCGAAAGAGCGCTTGGAAGGGTTACAGCTTTTGATGTTAAACATCCTATAACAGGTGATATTATTATTAAGAAATCAAAAATGATCGATGAATTTGGTTGTGACCAAATTGATGCTGCAGGTATAAAATCTTTAAAAGTTTATTCTGTGATGACTTGTAGTTCTAAAGAGGGAGTGTGTGCCACTTGCTACGGAAGAGATCTATCGAGAGGAAAAATGGTACACGTTGGTGAAGCTATAGGGATGATTTCAGCACAATCAATTGGTGAACCAGGTACACAATTAACTATGAGAACTTTTCACGTAGGTGGTACCGCTTCAGTAAAACAAGATTCACAAATTGTAACTAAAAATGAAGGAATTTTAAAAATCATTAATTCAAATATTTTAGAGGACTCTAAGAAAAACTTAATAGTGATGGGAAGAAATACCCAGTTATCCATCGAAGATGACAATGGTGTTCAAATTGCAGTTTATAAAGTTGCATATGGTTCTAAATTATTTTTTAAAAACGGAGATAAAGTAAAAGCAAATACAAAAATTTGTGAATGGGATCCTTATACAACTCCTGTTATTGCAGAAAAAAGTGGTATTGCTAGTTATGTTGATTTGATTGATGGTGTCTCAATTCAAGAGACAACGGACGATGCAACTGGAATTTCATCTAAATCAGTTGTTGATTGGAGATCGCAATCAAAAAGTACAGACCTTAAACCAAGAATTACATTAAGAGATGAAAAAGGAAACGTAATTAAAAAAGCAGATGATAATGAAGCGAGATATTATTTAGTTCCAGATTCAATTTTATCAGTTAAAGATGGACAAAAAGTATCTGCTGGTGATGTAATTGCAAGACTTCCAAAAGAAACAACTAAAACTAAAGATATTACAGGTGGTCTTCCTAGAGTCGCTGAGTTATTTGAGGCAAGAAAAGCAAAGGATAGTGCGATAATTGCAGAAAATGATGGTCAAGTTATTTTCGGTAAAGAAGTTAGAGGAAAACAAAGAATTTCTATAGCCCCCGAAGATGGCAGTGAACCGTCTAATTATTTAATTCCAAAAGGTAAACACATTAATTTTAATCAGGGTGAAAAAATTAAAAAGGGTGAATATTTATTGGATGGTCAACCTTTACCTCATGATATTTTAAGAATAATGGGTATTAAAGATTTAACAGAGTATTTTGTAAACCAAGTTCAAGAAGTTTATAGACTTCAGGGTGTAATTATAAATGATAAGCACATTGAGACCATACTTAGACAAATGTTGAAAAAAGTTGAGGTTAAGTCATCTGGTGACTCAAATTACTTACCTGGAGAAATTGTAGATAGAATAAAGTTTGATAATATGAACGAAAAATTGAAAGCAGAGAATAAAACTCCAGCTATTGGAGAAAGGGTGTTAATGGGTATCACTAAAGCCTCACTACAGACAGAGTCATTTATTTCAGCAGCTTCTTTTCAAGAAACAACAAGAGTTCTAACTGATGCAGCAATTAAAGGTAAGGTAGATCCATTAAACGGATTAAAAGAGAATGTAATTGTTGGTAGATTGGTTCCAGCAGGAACAGGTAATATTAAGAATAAATGGAACAAAAAAGCCTTAGAGGACGATAACAAATATTTGTCTGAACAAGAGAAAATTGAGGCCTCAGAAACTCAAGCAAATCAATAAAAAAAACAACCTAAACCATAGGTTTTAGTTTGACAAATTGTAATTAATAAGTAATTTGTCGTTGTTTTTGGTTGGAAGTAGTGCTTATTGTATGTACTAAACGCTGCCATAATTGATCTGTCAGTTATTTCATCAAAAATAAAACTATTTAAATTTATGCCTACAATTAACCAATTGTTGAGAAAAAAAAGAGTCAAGCAAACTAAAAGGAATAAAGTTCCTGCATTGCAAAAACAACCTTTAAAGAGAGGTGTATGTGTTAAGGTGTATACAACTACTCCAAAAAAACCTAATTCTGCACTTAGAAAAGTTGCTAGAGTTAGATTATCCAATGGATTTGAGGTAACAGCATACATACCTGGTGAGGGACACAACTTACAAGAACACTCTGTAGTTTTAATTAGAGGTGGAAGAGTAAAAGATTTACCAGGTGTAAGATATCATATTTTAAGAGGGAACTTAGATACCCAAGGGGTTGCTAATAGAAAAAAAAGAAGATCATTATATGGAACAAAAAAAGGTAAGTAATTATGTCTAGAAAAAAATCTCAACCAAAAAAGAATGTTGTTCCTGATCCAAAGTTTAACTCAACAATCATTCCAAAATTGATAAATAACATAATGTATGATGGCAAAAGAGGAACCGCTGCTAAAATAGTTTACGATGCTATAGATAAAATTAAGACTAAGTCAAAAGACGAGCCAATAAACATTTTTAATGAGGCTATAAATAATATAAAGCCAACTGTTGAAGTAAGATCAAGAAGAGTTGGTGGTGCAACTTATCAAGTGCCAGTTGAGGTAAAAAGTAAGCGAGCTCAAGCATTAGCTATTAGATGGCTTGTTGAGTCAGCAAGAAAAAGAAAAGACAAACATATGTCAGATAAAATCTTTAATGAACTTTATGATGCATATGAAAAAAAGGGTGCTGCAGTCAAAAAAAAAGAGGATGTCCACAAAATGGCTGAGTCAAATAAAGCATTTGCACATTTTAGGTGGTAAAAAATTATGGCTAGAACACACACGTTAGATAAATATAGAAACATAGGTATAATGGCACATATTGATGCAGGGAAAACAACCACTACCGAGAGGATTTTATATTATACTGGAAAAAGTCATAAAATTGGTGAAGTGCATGATGGTGCTGCAACAATGGATTGGATGGAGCAAGAGCAAGAAAGAGGTATAACAATTACTTCAGCCGCAACCACGTGTTTTTGGCAAGATCATAGGATAAATATTATAGACACACCAGGGCACGTTGATTTCACGATTGAAGTAGAAAGGTCATTAAAGGTTTTAGATGGTGCTGTAGCAGTATTTGATGGAGTTGCTGGTGTTGAACCACAATCTGAGACTGTTTGGAGACAAGCTGATAAATATAAAGTACCAAGAATTTGCTTTGTAAATAAATTAGATAGAACAGGTGCTGATTTTTTTAGATGTGTAGAGATGATTAAAGAGAGATTAGGTGCAAAACCTCTAGTAATACAGGTTCCAATCGGTATAGAGGCCTCGTTAACGGGTGTGGTTGATCTTGTTAAAATGAAAGCTCAGGTTTGGAAAAATGAAGCTCTGGGTGCAGAGTGGGAATATAAAGATATCCCAGAAGATCTAAAAGAAATTTCACAAAAATACAGAACTGAATTGGTTGAAGCTGCAGTTGAGCAAGATGAAAAGCTTATGGAGGCCTACCTGAATGGCGATGAAATTAAAGAGGAAGATTTGATAAAATGTATAAGAAAAGGAACATTGAATTTTAGTTTTGTTCCAGTGATGACTGGGTCAGCGTTTAAAAATAAGGGTGTTCAACCTTTATTAGATGCGGTTGTAAATTATCTACCTAGCCCAGTTGATATTGGTTCAATAAATGGCACAAAATTGGGTAGTGAGGATGAAATGGAAATGAAATTTGAGGATAATGCACCATTCTCAGCTCTTGCTTTTAAAGTTGCTAATGACCCATTTGTAGGATCATTAACTTTTATAAGGATTTATTCAGGTACTATTAAAACGGGTACAGCTGTTTACAACTCCTCAAAAGAAAAAGAGGAAAGAGTTGGAAGAATGCTATTAATGCATGCAAATTCAAGAGAAGATATTAAAGAGGCAAATGCTGGAGATATAGTAGCATTAGCTGGTCTGAAAAATACAATAACAGGTCATACTTTGTGTGACAAAGATAATGGAGTTCTTTTAGAGCCAATGGAATTCCCTGATCCGGTAATCGAAATTGCAGTTGAGCCAAAAACAAAAGCAGACCAAGAAAAAATGGGTGAGGCTTTAGGTAGATTAGCTAAAGAGGATCCTTCATTTAGAGTTACATCAGATGAGGAATCCGGTCAGACAATAATAAAAGGCATGGGTGAACTTCATCTTGATATAATTGTTGATAGAATGAAAAGAGAATTTAAAGTAGAAGCTAATGTTGGTGCACCACAGGTTGCTTATAGAGAAACAATAGAAAATTCCTCAGAGGTCGAATATACACATAAAAAACAAAGTGGTGGTGCAGGACAGTTTGCAAAAGTTAAACTTTTAGTTGAGCCACAGGAAGCTGGAAAAGGTAGAGAAGTTGAAAGTAAAATAAAAGGTGGAGCAATACCTAAAGAATTTATTCCTGGGGTTGAAAAAGGAATAGAAACTGTTTCAGATGGTGGAATTTTAGCTGGCTTTCCCATGATCGATTATAAAGTAACTATTCTTGATGGATTGCATCATGATGTGGACTCAAGTGTGTTAGCCTTCGAATTAGCAAGTAGAGCTTGTTTTAAAGAAGCTTGCACAAAAGGTGGTTTAAAACTTTTAGAGCCAGTGATGAGAGTTGAGGTAGTAACTCCAGAAGATTATATGGGTGATGTTATTGGTGATTTAAATAGTAGAAGAGGACAAATAAGTACCCAGGAGCAAAGAGGTAACGCAACTGTAATTACTGCAATGGTGCCTTTAGCAAATATGTTTGGATACATTAATAGTTTAAGATCTATGTCACAAGGAAGAGCTCAATATTCAATGTTTTTTGATCATTATTCAAAAGTTCCTCAAAATGTTCAAGATGAAGTAACCAAAAAGATTGCAGGCTAAAATGGAAAAACAAAACATTAGAATAAAATTAAGAGCATATGACAATAAAGTTTTAGATGCATCAACTGAAGAGATAGTTAATACTGTAAAAAGAACAGGTGCAACAATTAAGGGACCAATTCCTCTACCAACTAAATTAGAAAGATACACAGTTTTAAGATCACCACATATAGATAAGAAAAGTAGAGAACAATTTGAGTCGAGAACACACAAACGATTAATAGACATAATAGAACCAACACCTCAAACCGTGGAAGCATTAATGAAACTAGACTTAGCTTCAGGTGTAGATGTGGAGATAAAAATTTAATTATGAGAGAGATAGCTTTATTAGGTAAAAAAATTGGTATGACAAGAGAGTTTTATAAAACTGGTCAGTTAGTTCCTGTAACTGTTTTAAAAATGGAAAAAGCGCGAGTAATTAATATTATTGATATTGAAAAAAGAGGTTACAAAGCTGTTCAATTAGGCTTTGGAAAAATAAAAAACTCAAAATTAACTAAGTCAATGAAAGGTTATTTTTCTAAAAGAAATACTGAGGCTAAAAAGAGATTAAAAGAATTTAGAGTTGAAAATTTAGAGAATTTTAAAGAGGGAAACGAATTTGGTCTTGAGATTTTTAAAGATATAAAATTTGTTGATACGAAATCTAAAACTATTGGTAAAGGATTTGCTGGAGCTATGAAAAGGCATAATTTTGGAGGTTTAAGAGCTACTCATGGAGTATCAATTTCCCACAGATCTCATGGTTCCACTGGTCAAAGACAAGATCCAGGAAAAGTTTTTAAAGGTAAAAAAATGGCAGGACATATGGGGGACAAATTGAGAACAATGCAAAACATCGAGATTATAAGAGCTGACTTGGAGAATGAATTACTTTATTTAAAAGGTTCTATACCAGGCTCAAAAAATTCAGAAGTCTTAGTCAAAGGATCTGTTAAAAATATAAAAAAACTTACAATTGACGAAAAAATTAAAGCTGCTGAAATAGCCAAAAAAACACCAGATAAGAAGAAAAAATAATGAAATTAGACAAATTAAATTTAGATGGAAAAAAAAGCTCAATTGAAGTTTTAGATAAAATTTTTTCTGCGAAGATTAATCACAAACTTGTAAGTAGTGTTTTATATAAAACAAATGCTAACTACAAAGGAAGGCATGCTAAAACAAAACAGCAAAATGAGGTATCAGGTCCAACATCAAAAATTTACGCTCAAAAAGGAACGGGTAATGCAAGACATGCAAGTAGAAAAGCACCAATATTTGTTGGTGGAGGTATAGCTCATGGTCCTAAAGGTCAATCTTCATATAAGATTAGAAAATTAAATAAAAGCGAGAAGAAACAAAGTATTGCATCACTGATAACTGAAAAAACTCAAAATAAAAAATTGTTAGTTTTGAGTGATTTTAACAATGAAATTAAAAAAACTAAGGAAATGAGCTCAATTCTAAAAAAATTTGAAATATTAAATTCTTTAATCATATTAGATAAAATTTCAAAAAATAAAATTGAGAAATCGATAAGAAATATTCCCAATATTAAAGTCACAGATATCAATCATTTTAGTGCTTTTGATATTATTAAATTTAATAAGATTGTTTTTACAGAGACTTCAGTGAAAGAATTAGAAAAAAGGTATGCTTAGGATGCAAAAGTTTCATTTATACGATAAGATTTTATCACCTTTGCTTACTGAAAAATCTACAAATTTATCAGAGCAAAATAAAATTGTTTTTAAGGTTCATAAAAATGCTAATAAAAAAAATCTTAAATCAAATATTGAAAAAATCTTCAAAGTGAATGTAACAAAGATAAATATTATCAATAAACAAAATAGAACCAAATTGACAAGAGGGAGAAAAGTTAAAGTCTCTGGTTTTAAAAAAGCGATTATAACACTAAAAAAAGGTCAAACAATTGATCTAACGACAGGAATTTAATATGGCACTAAAAACTTTTAAACCTTATACAAAATCTACTAGAGGCACAATCCTTGTTGATAGAAATGGATTATGGAAGGGCAAACCATTTAAAGCATTAGTTTCACCTAAAAATGCTATGAAAGGTAGAAATAATAATGGACATATAACATCCATAAATAGAGCCGGTGGTCATAAAAAGATGTATAGGCACGTAGACTTTTATAGAAAAAAGTTTGATGTTCCAGCTACAGTTGAAAGAATAGAATATGATCCAAACAGATCCTGTTACATAATGTTAGTGAAATTTGAGGATAATTCCCATGCTTATTATTTAGCACCACAAAAAATTAAAGTTGGTGAAAAAGTTGAAAACGGATCTAAGAAAGAGATAAAAATTGGTAATTGTATGCCTTTACAAGACATACCTGTCGGTATTGATATTCACAATGTAGAAATACAGCCTGGCGGAGGTGGAAAAATTGCAAGATCAGCTGGTACGTCAGTAACTATAAGTGGTATGGACGGAAATTACAGTCTAATTAAACTTGCATCTGGAGAGGTTAGAAAAATAGATTCTCGTTCATTAGCTACAATAGGCATTTTAAGCAACCCAGACCAAAAAAATATCAAGATTGGTAAAGCTGGTAGATCCAGATGGTTGGGAAGAAGACCTCATACTAGAGGTGTTGTTAAAAACCCAGTAGATCATCCCCATGGAGGAGGTGAAGGTAAAAGTGCTGGAGGAAGACATCCAGTTTCTCCTAAAGGTCAATCTGCAAAAGGTCTCAAAACTAGAGATAATAAACGAACAGACAAATTTATTGTTAAGAGAAGAAATAAAAGAAAGGATACTAAATAATGGCTAGAGCAGTTTGGAAGGGTCCTTTTGTTGAGGAAAGTTTGATGAAAAAAGTAGATAAATACAAAACAGATCCAAAAAAAATACCAATTAAAACTTGGTCTAGAAAATCTACAATTTTACCAGATTTTGTAGGAGTAAGCTTTTTAATTTACAATGGAAAAAAGTTTATACCCATAACTGTATCGGAAGATATGGTAGGTCATAAACTGGGTGAGTTTGCTCCTACTAGAAGTTTCTTTGGTCATACACCAGCCGACAAGAAAGCTAAACCTGCAGAAGCTGAGGTTAAAAAATAATTATGAGTAAAAAAAAGAAAAAAAATCAAAATAAAGACAATCTTGTGAAGTCTATAAATAACAATATAAGATCTAGTGTTAGAAAGCTTAACCCTATTTTAAAAGGCATTGTTGGTAAAAAAGTAGACGTAGCAATAAGAGATTTAGAATTTTCAGAAAAAAGAATAACAAAAGATATTAGAAAGACAATAAGTTCTGCTGTTGCTAACGCCGAAAATAATTTTCAATATGATATTGATAAATTAATTGTTAAAGAAGCTTATTGTGGAAAAAAAATTATTATGAAAAGGTTCAGACCTAGAGCAAAAGGGAGAGCAGCGCCAATAATCAAACCATATTCAAGTGTAACAATAATATTATCAGAAGCTAAAAAAATGGAGAGTCATGGGTCAAAAAGTTAATCCGGTAGGTTTTAGATTAGGTGTAAATAGAGGTTGGGATTCCGTATGGTATGCCAAAAAAAAAGATTTTGGTAATTACTTAATCGAAGATTTTAAGATTAGAGATTACGTTAAAAAAAATGTTATTAATTCTGGTGTCTCAAAAGTAATGATAGAGAGAACTTCTAATAAATGTTATGTAACCATTTATACGTCAAGACCTGGATTTGTAATTGGAAAAAAAGGTAGTGATATCGATAAAATAAAGAATAACTTATCAAAATTCACTAAAAATGAGGTTACATTAAATATAAAAGAGGTAAAAAAACCTGAGACTAATGCTTATTTAGTTGCAGAAAATATTGCCCAACAATTAGTTAAAAGAATTTCATACAGACGTGCCATGAAAAGAGCAATGCAGTCTTGTCTAAGACTTGGCGCAAAAGGAATAAAGGTATCAGTGAGCGGTAGATTGGGAGGAAATGAAATCGCAAGGACAGAGTGGTTAAGAGAAGGGAGTATTCCATCACATACATTAAGAGCAGATATAGATTATGCAGAGGCTGAAGCTTTAACAACTTATGGTATAATTGGTATAAAAGTTTGGATTTATAAGGGTGAGGTTTTTGCAAAAGAGTTTAGTCAAGAAACTAATAAAATAATTTCAAAAGAGGGTAAAGAATAGATGTTACAACCTGTAAGAACTAAATGGAGAAAAGCTCACAAAGGTAGAATTCATGGAAATGCCTCTAGAGCCAATTTTATTAATTATGGTGCCTACGCACTAAAAGCCTTAACACCAGAAAGAGTAACAGGTAAACAAATAGAAGCTGCTAGAGTGGCACTAACAAGACACATGAAAAGACAAGGAAGAGTATGGACTAGAATATTTCCTAATATACCAGTTTCAAAAAAACCAATAGAAGTTCGTATGGGTAAGGGAAAAGGTTCTCCTGAATATTATGCCTGCAGAGTAAAACCCGGAAGAATATTATTTGAAGTTGATGGTGTTTCAGAACAAATAGCTAAAGAAGCTCTGTATAAGGCTTCAGCGAAACTACCAATAAAAACTAAAACAATAAAAAGGTTTTCATAAAATGAAGAAGCAAGAAATTAAAAAACTATCAAAAGACGAAATTATAAAAAACATAGATAAATTTAAAAAAGATTTGTTTAATTTCAGATTTCAAAAAATTAATTCACAAGTTACAAACCCCGCTAAAATTAATGAAACAAAAAAAACTATTGCAAGATTAAAAACAACACTAAAAGGAAAAATAGATGCCTAAAAAGATTTTAACAGGAGTAGTGGTAAGTGATAAACCCAATAAAACAATTACTGTTTTAATTGAAAGAAAATATTCACATCCAGTGCTTAAAAAAATTGTCAGAGTTCGTAAAAAATATAATGCTCATGATGAAAATAATAAATACAAAACTGGTGATAAAGTTTCAATTGTAGAGAGTAGACCTTTTTCAAAAAATAAAAGATTTCAAGTAATGGAGAATATTAAATAATGATACAAGTTCAGACAGAATTACAAGTTGCTGATAATACAGGGGCAAAAAAAATTGAGTGTATAAAAGTGTTAGGGGGATCAAAACGTAGATATGCAAGTATTGGAGATACAATTGTGATTGCTGTGAAAGAAGCAATTCCTAAAGGTAAAGTAAAAAAGGGCTCAGTCCATAAAGCAGTAGTCGTGCGAGTTAAAAAAGGGATCCACAGAGATGATGGATCAAAGGTTAGATTTGATAATAATGCTGCAGTTTTAGTTGATGATAAAGGGGAACCTGTAGGAACAAGAATTTTTGGACCAGTTACAAGAGAACTGAGAACGAGGGGTCAAATGAAAATAATCTCTTTAGCTCCAGAGGTAATATAATGATTAAAAAAGGTTTAAAAGTAAAAATTTTAACTGGTAAGGATAAATCTAAAGAAGGTGAAGTTATTGAAATTGATAGGTCAAACAATAGAGCTAAAGTTAAAGAACTTAATATGATTAAAAAACATGTTAAAACAACCAAAGAAAAAAAGGGTGGAATTTTTTCAAAAGAAAATTTTATTCATATATCGAACTTGAAGCTAATTGATGAAAAAAAGAAAAATAAGAAAACAGAGGCTAAAAAATAATGACACCAAGATTAAAAGAACTTTATTTTAAAGAAATTCAACCTTCCTTAAAAACTGAATTTGGTTTCAAAAATTTAAATATGGGACCAAAGATTGAAAAAGTAATATTAAATATGGGACTAGGCTTAGATGGAAATGACTCAAAAATTTTAAAATCATGCGAAGAAGATCTAGCTAAGATTACTGGTCAAAAACCTGTCACAACTAAATTTAAGAAATCTGTAGCTAATTTTAAAACAAGGAAGGGATCTAACGCTGGTTTAAAAGTAACTTTAAGAAAAAATAAAATGTATGAATTTTTAGATAGACTTGTCAATATAGCCCTACCTAGAGTGAAAGATTTTAGAGGGTTACCTGCAAAAGGTTTTGATAAATTTGGTAACTATACATTTGGTATTAAAGAACACATTATATTTCCAGAGGTGAGTTTTGATAGAGCTGATAAGGTTAGAGGATTAGATGTTATTATTGTTATATCTTCCTTAAACAAAGAGCACAGTTTTGCATTATTAAAAAAGATGAATTTTCCGTTTATCAAAAAGGGAGATAATTAAAATGGCTAAATTAAGTTCAATAAATAAAAATAATAGAAGAATAAAACTTTCAGATAAATTTTTTAATAAAAGATCTAAATTAAAAAAAATAATTATGGATAAAAAAATCCCATTAGAGGAAAGATTTAAAGCTCAACAAAAATTATCAAAGTTACCTAGGAATTCAGCTAAAAATAGAGTTATGAATAGGTGTCAAATAACTGGCAGACCTCATGGAGTTTATAGAAAATTAAAAATATCAAGAATTGCATTAAGACAACTTGGATTACAGGGAAAGATTCCAGGTTTAGTTAAATCAAGCTGGTAGAAAGGAATTATTATGAGTTTAAGTGACCCAATAGGAGATATGATAGCAAGAGTTAAAAATGCTCAGGCTAGATTTCATAAGAAAGTAGATTTGCCATCTTCAAACTTCAAAAGTAAAATTGCAGATATATTAAAAAATGAGGGCTTTATAAAAGATTTTAAGGTTTCAACCAGTGAGAAAAAAAATATTTTATCATTAGAATTAAAATATCATTCTGGCAATCCTGTCATTAATAACTTTGAAAGAGTTTCAAAACCTGGGAGAAGAATTTTTTCAAGTGCAGATAGTTTGCCAAAAATTAATAATGGTTTAGGTATAGCGATATTATCAACTCCAAAAGGTGTAATGACCGATATTGACGCAAGAAAGCAAAGAGTCGGTGGGGAAATAATTTGTAAGGTTTTTTAACATGTCAAAAATTGGTAAAATAAATATTACGATACCAGAAAAAGTAAAAGTTGCTGTTGCTGGAAATATTTTGAATATAGAGGGACCATTGGGAAAAAAATCACTTAGTATTGACTTACAAATGTTTAACCTAGATATAAAAGAGGGAAAAGAAATATCAATTAAACCAAAAAAAATTGATCAAGACACAAAAAGATTATGGGGAATGAATCGTAGTCTTATTAATAATGCTGTTATTGGAGCTGTAAAAGGGTACGAAAAAACACTTGAACTTGTTGGTGTTGGATATAGAGCTGCTCTAAAAGGTAATCAACTAAATCTTCAATTAGGTTATAGTCACGATATAAACTATACAATCCCAGAGGGAATAAAAATTTTAGTAGAGAAACAAACTACTTTAAAAATATCTGGATTTGATAAACAACTAGTTGGTTCAGTAGTTTCTAAAATAAAAACATTTAGAAAAATTGAACCTTATAAAGGAAAAGGAATAAGAGAAAAAGGTCAATATATTTTAAAAAAAGAAGGTAAGAAAAAATAATGAAACTTAGTACAAGTGCTAGAAAGAAGTATAGAGTTACAAATAAACTTAAAAAATTTGCTAAATCAGACAGGTTTAGATTAAGTATATTTAGGTCATCAAAAAATATTTCCGCACAAATAATAGATGATAAAAAAAATATTACTTTGTTATCAGCTTCATCAGTAGAAAAGGACATTAAAGAGTCTAAAACTAAAAATAAGTCTGAATTATCTAAAATTGTTGCAGAAAAATTAGCAAAAAAAGCACAAGAAAAAAAAATCAATAAGATATATTTTGATAGAGGTATTTATAAATATCACGGAAGAATTAAAATTTTTGCTGAAACTTTAAGAAAAAATGGATTGGAATTTTAATTATGAGTAATTTTAAGGAAAAGAAAAATGATGATATTTTAGAGAAACTAGTTCACATTAACAGGATCACTAAAGTTGTTAAAGGTGGTAGAAGGTTTGGCTTTTCTGCTCTTGTAGTAGTAGGGAATCAGGCTGGTAAAATAGGTATTGCTCATGCTAAAGCAAAACAAGTTCCAGATGCTATAAAAAAAGCTAATGAAATTGCTAGAAGAAAATTAATTCATATACCGTTAAGAGAAGGAAGGACAATTCATCACGATGTTAAAGCAAAAGATGGATCTGGAAGGATAGTTTTAAGGTCTGCTTCAAAGGGAACAGGTATAATAGCAGGAGGACCAGTTCGAGCTGTTTGCGAAGTTTTAGGTGTTAAAGATATTGTTGCAAAATCTATGGGAACATCTAACGCTCATAATGTAATAAGAGCGACTATTAAAGCTTTAATGAAACAAAATTCACCTAAACAAATCTCTTCAATCAGAAATAAAAAAATTTCAGAGATAGTTGAAAAGAGAGGATAATGATAAAATTAAATAATAGACCAAAAATAAATAAATCTAAGATCAGAGTTGGTAGAGGTATAGGCTCAGGCAAAGGTAAGACTTCAGGTAGAGGTGTTAAAGGTCAAAAGTCTAGATCTGGAGTAGCTATAAAAAGTTTTGAAGGTGGACAAATGCCTTTATATAGAAGATTACCAAAAAGAGGTTTTAAATCATTTAATCAAGAAAATATTGCAATCTTAAATTTAGATAAAATTCAATCTTTTATAAATAAAAAAACAATTAATACTAGTGAAGTTCTCAACTCATCCTCTTTAAAAAAATTAAGATTAATAAATAAGAATTCAAAAAAACTTAAAATTTTAGGGAGCGGTGAAATTAAAGATAAAATAAATATTGAAGCGGATTTGGCATCAAAATCAGCATTGGAAAAACTTGAAAAAATTGGTGGATCAATACAACTTAAAAAATAATACGTAAATTAAATGAGTTCTTCATCATCAAGTAGTGATTTAAGAAATAGAATAATATTTACTATTGCAATATTAGCAGTTTATAGATTTGGTACTTTTGTTCCTTTACCTGGAATTGACCCAGAACAATTAAAAATATTAATGGAAGGTAATCAAAAAGGATTACTAGGGATGTTTAATGTTTTTGCTGGTGGTGCAGTGAGCAGAATGGCAATATTTGCACTTGGAATAATGCCCTACATATCCTCATCAATTATCATTCAACTATTAACTGGTGTGTCTGATTATTTTAAAAATTTAAAATCTCAAGGTGAAACAGGGAGAGCAAAAATTACTCAAATAACAAGATATGGAACTGTTTTGTTAGCAACGGTTCAAGGATATGGTTTATCCGTAGGACTAGAGTCATCGGCTAATTTAGTAATTAATCCAGGAATATTTTTTAAAATATCAACAGTAACAACAATTGTTGCCGGAACAATATTTTTGATGTGGCTTGGTGAACAAATTACGCAAAGAGGTATTGGAAATGGAATTTCATTGATAATTTTTGCAGGTATTGTTGCTGAAATTCCAAGAGCTTTAGTAACCACATTTGAATTAGGTAGAACAGGAGCAATATCTACTCTAATGATCATAGCAATATTTGTTTTACTTATTTTAACAATTTTATTTATTGTTTTCATGGAAAGAGCCTTGAGAAAGATTTTAATAAATTATCCAAAGAGACAAATGGGTAATAAAATGTATGGCGGCGAATCTTCTCATTTACCTTTGAAAATAAATCAAGCTGGAGTAATTCCTGCAATTTTTGCATCAGCATTACTTTTGTTACCCGTAACATTTTCTAATTTTAATATTTCTGATAATGAAACTTTTTTAAATTTAAGTTCTTTTTTTACTCAAGGACAACCTCTCTATATGCTTTTATATGCATCAGGAATAATCTTTTTTACTTTTTTTTATACATCAATAACATTTAATCCAACCGAGACAGCTGATAATTTGAGGAAGTATGGTGGATTTATTCCTGGTATAAGACCTGGAGAAAGCACAGCAATTTATATTGAAAATATTTTGACTAAATTAACAACAATTGGAGCTCTATACTTGACTTTAGTATGTTTGATGCCTGAATTTTTAATTGCCAATTATCCTATACCTTTTTATTTAGGTGGAACATCAATATTGATTGTTGTGGTTGTCGCTATTGATACAGTTACACAAATTCAAACAAGACTTATGAGCTCACAGTATGAGCAATTAATTAAAAAAACTAAATTTGGAAAATAATTAAGAAAAGTGAATTTAATTTTAATTGGTCCACCAGGCGCTGGTAAAGGAACACAAGCCAAGTATCTAGTTAAAAAGTTAAATAATTTTCAAATTTCAACAGGTGATATGTTAAGAGAAGAAATTCAAAATGAATCTGAAATTGGTAAAAAAATATTAAATGATATGAATGATGGAAAGTTCGTTAGTGATCAAATCGTAAATACTTTAATTGAAAATGTTTTGTTAGATCCAAAAAAAAGGGGGAGACTAATATTTGATGGATATCCAAGATCATTAACTCAGGCAGAAAATCTTGAACAATTGTTAAAAAAAACAAATCAGACTATTGATTTCATTTTTTTTCTTAATGTAAACAAAGAAATGATTATAGAAAGAATAAAGCAAAGAAAAATTATTGAAAAACGAGCAGACGATGATCTTGAAACTATCATTAAAAGATATGACACTTATATGGATACAACAAAACCTGTTTTAAATTTCTATTCCAAAAATTCGAATTTTTACGAAATAGATGGTGGTTGTAAAATTGAGGAAATAACCGCAAAAATAGACAATTTTCTGAATGTTTAAGACGTTGACTTTAAAACATCTTCTTATATAAAAGGCTGAAAATTATCACAAAATATATGGCTCGTATTGCAGGTATAAACATTCCACAAAATAAACTTGTTCACGTAGGATTGACATATATTTATGGTATAGGTAATAAATTCTCATCTAAAATATGTTCTTCATTGAATATTCCTAAGGAAAAAAGAGTAAACCAATTAACTGATGAGGAAATTTTAAAAATTAGAGAATATATTGATCAAAATTTTAAAGTTGAAGGTGATTTAAGGAGAGATTATTCTCTTAGTATTAAGAGATTAATTGATCTTGCTTGTTATAGAGGATCAAGACATAGAAAAAAGTTACCTGTAAGAGGACAAAGAACAAGATGCAATGCAAGAACAAGAAAAGGAAAAGCAATAGCAATCGCAGGTAAGAAATTAACTCCACTTAAAAAATAAATATGGCTAAAGTTGATAAAACTGAAAAACAAGATCAGAAAGTTGAAAAAAATTTAAATAAAGTAAAAAAAAGTTCCTACTCAAAAAAAAAGAAAACTAAAAAAAATATTTTGAATGGTATTGCGTATGTTCAATCAACTTTTAATAATACTATAATTTCTATAGCAGATACGAATGGAAATGTTATTTCTTGGGCTTCATCAGGCCAAAAAGGTTTTAAAGGATCAAGAAAGTCTACTCCTTATGCAGCACAAATTGCTGCAGATGCAGCTGCTTCAAAAGCATTAGAGTTTGGAATGAAAACCTTGTCTGTTGAAGTTAAAGGTCCAGGCTCAGGTAGAGAAACAGCCCTAAGAGCTTTACAAGCAAGAGGTTTCAAAATTTTATCAATTAAAGATACAACACCAATGCCACATAATGGAACTAGACCACCAAAAAAAAGGAGAGTTTAATGGAAACTGAAAATGTAAATATTAAAAATTGGAAATCCTTAATTAAACCATCAAAAATAGATGTTCAAATGAGTGATGATTTATCTCGTGCAAAAATTGTCGCTGAACCTCTTGAAAAAGGTTATGGATTGACATTAGGAAATTCTTTAAGAAGAATTTTATTATCTTCTATAAGAGGTGCAGCAGTAACCTCAATCCAAATTGATGGAGTACTACATGAATTTACTTCTATCAAAGGTGTACGTGAAGATGTTACTGATATTGTACTTAATGTAAAATCCTTAGCTTTAAAATCATCCTCAGAAGGAACAAAAAAATTAGTTTTAGATGCTAAAGGTCCTGGAGAAATAAAGGCATCAGATATAACTCCAGTGGCTGATGTAGAAATTTTAAATCCTGATTTAGTAATCTGCAATTTAGATGAAAATACAACTTTTCATATGGAAATGAATGTTAACACTGGTAAAGGATATGTACCTGCAGAATTAAATAAACCAGAAGAACCACCTTTGGGCTTAATCGCAATAGATTCTCTTTATAGCCCTGTTAAAAAAGTTTCCTATTCCGTAAGCACTGCTAGAGAAGGGAAAGCACTCGATTATGATAAACTTACGATGGAAGTAGAGACAGATGGTTCGATTTCAGCAGAGGATGCTGTAGCTTACTCAGCTAGAATTTTCCAAGATCAATTAAAAATGTTTATTAATTTTGATGAGCCAGTAGAGGCACCTATTAAAGAAGTATCAACAGAACCAGAATTTAATAAAAATTTATTAAGAAAAGTTGATGAATTGGAATTATCTGTGCGATCAATGAATTGTTTGAAAAATGATAACATAATTTATATTGGAGATCTTGTACAAAAATCAGAGGGAGAAATGTTGAGAACACCAAATTTTGGAAGAAAATCACTTAATGAAATTAAAGAAGTGTTAACTGGTATGTCTTTATATTTGGGAATGGAAATACCAAATTGGCCACCAGATAATATAGCTGAAATGTCTAAAAAACTCGAGGAAGCTATATAAATGAGACATGGATTTGTTAACAAAAAGCTAAACAGAACTTCTGAGCACAGAAAAGCATTATTAAAAAACATGCTTAATTCTCTAATAAAATATGAACAAATTAAAACAACATTACCTAAGGCAAAGTTTTTAAAACCTCAGGCTGATAAGATTATTACATTAGGTAAGAAAGATACTCTTCATAATACAAAAGCTTTAGTTTCACAGTTACAAGATATTAAATCTGCAAATAAAGTTAAAAAGACATTATCAAAAAGATATGAAAAAAGATCAGGTGGATATACAAGAATAATCAAAGCTGGTTTTAGATATGGCGATAATGCACCAATGGCAATTATTGAGTTTGTAGACAGAGATGTCGAGGCAAAAAAAGTAGATAAAAAGAAAAAATCTACTTCAAAAGAGCCTGAAAAAAAAGAAGATAAAAAACTAGTCACTTCATCAAAATAATATTTTTTTATGTTAAAAAGTTACATCGTTGACTCAACGTGTAATAATATGCGTGTCGATAGATGGATACGGAATATAATAGGAAAAATTCCTCAAGGATTAATTGAAAAATCTTTAAGATCAGGCAAAATCAAAGTTAACAGAAAAAAAATAAAGAGTTCCTATAAAATAAAATCTAACGACAAAATCGATTTTTATAATTTTAAATTTGAAGAGAGAGTTATACAAAAAAAAACAAGGTATAATCCTTCTAATCAAATAATCAAAGCAAACGAGGATTTAATTATAGATAATAATGAAAATTTTATCGTTTTAAATAAGAGTGCTGGTATTTCTGTTCAGGGTGGAACAAAGTCCAAAAAGAACTTAATTGATATATTCAAAAAAAGTGAAATTTTTTCAGACTCAAAACCTTTTTCTGTTCACAGATTAGACAAAGATACTTCTGGTGTTTTTTTAATGGCTAAAAATAGAGAAACAGCACAATTATTAACATCATTGTTTAGATTGAGAAAAGTTCACAAAACTTATCTTGCTATATGTCATGGTGAGCTTGAAAAAAATTCAGGAGAGTGGAATGATGATTTAACACGTTATGATAACGGAAAAAAAATTATTGAAAAAGCAAAAACAACTTATAAAGTTATTGATAAAAATTCGAATTCTAGCCTCGTTGAAATGAAACCTATTACTGGAAGAAAACATCAATTAAGAAAACAACTTTTCAATATTGGCCACTCAATTTATGGAGATAATAAATATAAATCTTTCACCAAAACAATAGGTATTAATAAAGAATTAATGTTACATGCATATGAAATAAAATTTATGATCAAGGATAAAAAATTTACTTATAAAGCTTTACTTCCAGATTATTTTAAAAAATTATTAAAAATAAAAAGACTTAGTTATTCAAATTTGAAATAAAGACTTCCACGAGTTTTTTCTCTAGTTCTTTATAATCTTGATCTTTAATTTGTTTTAGATTTGTTACTCCTTTATCTTTTATACCACATGGAATTATTGCTTTATATTTATCTAGATTGCTATTAATGTTAATAGAAAAACCATGATAAGCTATCCATTTACTAATTCTTACCCCAATAGCAGCAACTTTTTTTGTTTGTTCTTTATCTTTATACCATATTCCAATATTTTCTTTATCTGAAAAAGTTTTTATATTAAAAAATTGTAACGTATCTATTATTGTTTTTTCTATAATTGAAATAAAATTTCTAATATCTTTTTTTCTTTTTTTTAGGTCTATTACAAAATAACAGATTAATTGACCTGGTCCATGATAAGTAATTTTACCACCTCTATTCGTCTCTAAAATCTTGATTGATTTATCTAAAATATCGTTTACATCATAGCTTGTACCCGCTGTATAAATATCTGGATGTTCTAAAGTCCAAATTAATTCATTTGATTTATTTAGATCCACATTTAACAATCTCTCTTCCATTATTTTTTTAGCATCCTCATAAATAACAGGTTTTTCAGACTTTTTAATTTCTATACTCATTTAAAAATTGTAATCTTTTGATTATGTATTAAAAGATCGACCTAAATAATAGGAAAATTTATGACTTTAATTAAAAAAATCAAAGATAAAAAAGTCAATTTTGAATTTAATAAAGAATATATAAAAGTAGTTACCGATAAAATTTCAAACAATGATGCAAATTTTATCACTAATTCATTTAAAGAAATGCACCCTGCTGATGCGGCAGATATAATCGAACATTTAAGCCAAAATGATAGAGAAAATTTAATAAAACTTAATAATTTTAAAATAGATCCTGAGGTTTTTATTGAATTAAATGAGTCAGTTCAAACAGAAATAATTAAATATCTTTCTTCTGATGCGATCGTTAGAATATTAAAAAACTTGGAGTCTGATGATGCAATAGCTATTCTTGAAAATGTAGATGAAAAAAATAAAAATTCTATTTTAAGCTTACTACCACCTAAAGATCGTTTCGCTTTATTGGAAGGTCTTAGTTATCCTGAAGATAGTGCAGCTAGGATAATGCAAAGAGAATTTACCGCAATACCAAGTAACTGGTCTGTTGGCCAAACCATCGATTATTTAAGAGAAAATAAAGATTTACCTGACCAATTTTTAGAAATTTATATTGTAGATGAAAATTTTAAACCAATTGGTGCAGTACCATCATCCAAAGTTCTAAGAACACCAAGAGAAGCAAAGATGTCATCAATAATGGATGATTCTATTTTTTTAGTGCCAGTAGATATGGATAGAGAAGAAGTTGGTAACTCATTTGAAAATTATAATTTAAATTCAGCATGTGTAATTGATAAGAATAACAAGTTGGTTGGAATGATCACTTCAGATGATGTTCTGACAGTCTTAAAAGAAGAGGCAGAAGAAGATGCATTGAGGTTAGCAGGAGTAGGAGACGAAGAAATTACAGATGGTGTAATAACAAAAACAAAAAGAAGATTTAATTGGTTGTTATTAAATCTTTTCACTGCATTTTTAGCCACATATTGTATCAGTTTATTTGGAGCAACAATTGAGCAAATGGTTGTTCTAGCTTTCTTAATGCCAATTGTTGCATCGATGGGCGGCAATGCTGGAATGCAAACATTAGCTGTAACAGTTAGAACTCTTGCCACTAATGATTTAACGAAAAACAATTTTAATCAAAATATTTTTAAAGAATTTAATATTGGTATATTAAATGGAATCATTTTTGCAATTATAAGCTCCGTTATTGTTCAGTTATGGTTTCAGGATATTCAACTTTCTTTAATAATTTCTATTTCAATGATTTTGACAATGATCGTTGCAGGTTTGTTTGGTATATTGGTTCCTGTTACACTAAAGAAAATGAATATAGATCCAGCTATAGCCTCAAGTGTTTTTGTAACTACTATAACTGATGTTATTGGGTTCGTATCTTTCTTAGGTGTGGGAGCCTATTTTTTGTAAACATTAGAAGTTATCTATAAGCCTTACTCTATTAATATAATAAGCTACAAATATTTTGGCATTTTTAATTTTTTTAGTCAGTCTTAGATTTTTTGTATTTCTTAGTTCGAGATAATCTATTTTAATATCGTACTTTTTTTTAAGTTCTTTTTTTTTCATCAAAAATAAATTTTTTAAATTCATATTTTTTAATAATCTTTTTTTAAAAATAATAAGATTTCTGGCTATCGCACCTGCTTTAATTAAACTATTTTTAGTTAAAAGAGCATTTCTAGATGATAAAGCTAATTTATTTTTATCTCTTATTGTCTTACAAGAAATAATTTTAGACTTGAAGTTTTTTTCGACATATCTCTTTACTAATAATAATTGTTGAAAATCTTTTTCACCCATGAATATTTTTGATGGATTTACTATTTTTGTTAAACGTGTCATTACTTCAATCACCCCTTCAAAATGACCCTTTCTATATTTAGCACACAATATTTTGTCCTTTTTGTTTAGTTTGATTTTTATTTTGTTTTTAGCTTTATAAATATCTTTGATTCTAGGCAAATAAACATAATCCACTTTTAGCTTTTTTAAAATTTTAAGATCCTTATTAATATTTCTAGGATATTTTTTGTAATCTTCTTTGTTGTTAAATTGTTTAGGATTTACGAATATACTTACAATAGTTTTATTGGATAGTTTTAGAGATTTTTTGATTAATGAGATATGACCATCATGAAGGCTACCCATAGTCGGCACAAATCCAATATTTGAATTGTCAAATAATGCCTCATTTAAATCAATATTGTTTAATAAAGTTTTCATTTGTATAAAACATTTTAATAAGTAAAACATTTAAATGATTAAACAAGCAATTATTCCATTAGCTGGTCTAGGCACAAGGTTATTACCTTTAACCAGTGTATTTGCCAAAGAACTTCTTCCTATAAATGGAAAACCAGGAATTGAGTATATTTTAGATGAATGTGCAGATGCTGGTATTAAAAAGATAATTTTTATAATTTCAAAAAAAAAACAAATGATAAAAGATTATTTTTACAAAGATAGCTTTTATAAAAAGATAATAAAAAAGAAAAAAGATCCTCGAATTATTAAAGAATATAAAAAAATTTTGAAATATAAAAAGATGATTAAATTTGTTTACCAAAATAAACCTTTGGGAACAGGTGATGCAGTATTAAAAACAAAAAAATTTATCACAGAAGATTTTTTTCTTATGTTATTACCAGATGATTTAATAATTAAGAAAAATTGCTCGAAGTCTATGATTAATATACATAATCGATATAAATCATCAGTGATGGCAAGTATTAATGTTCCAAAGAAAACCGTCTCAAGATGGGGAATTTATAAATTAGGAAAAAAATTAAATAAGAGTAATTATTTTATAAAAGATGTTATTGAAAAACCAACAATTTCAACAGCACCATCAAATAAAGCCGTAATAGGACGATATATTCTCCCAAGAAAAATATTTTCTAAATTATCAAATCAAAAACCAGGTAAAGGCGGCGAAATTCATATCACTGATGCAATACAATCACTGATACAACACGATGAAAAATTCATTGCTCATAATTTTACAGGAAAATATTTAGATTGTGGAAGTATGAGTGGTTATATCAAATCAACATTAGAAATATCAAAATCATGAAACTTTGTATGATAGGAACAGGTTATGTTGGTTTAGTAAGTGGAGTATGCTTTGCTGATCTAGGCAATAATGTAATTTGTGTAGATAAAGATTTAAAAAAAATAGATCTACTTTCTAAAGGAAAAATTCCCATTTATGAACCTGGACTTACTGAATTAGTAAATAAGAATTATAAAAATAAAAGATTAAAATTTTCATCTGATTTAAAAAAATCAATAAAAGACTCTGATATAATTTTTATTTGTGTTGGTACACCAACAAAAAGGGGAGGTAGCAGTGCAGATTTAAGTCAAATTTTTCAAGTAGCAAAACAGATAAGTTTATCAATCAATAAGTTTAAGATAATAGTTACTAAGTCAACGGTACCTGTAACAACAGGCGATGAAATTGAAAAAATTTTACTTAAAAAAAAGAGTAATAAAAATAAATTTTCTGTAGTATCTAATCCAGAATTTTTAAGAGAAGGTGAAGCTATTCGGGATTTTATTTTTCCTGATAGAATAGTTGTTGGGTCTAATGATAAAAAATCTAACCGTTTAATGAACAATTTATATGCTCCTTTAATATCTAAGGGAGCTCAGTATATTCATACATCAAGAAGAGCAGCAGAATTAATCAAATATTCATCCAATGCTTTTTTGGCTACAAAAATTACATTTATTAATGAAATTGCGAATTTGTGTGAAAAAACAGGAATAAATGTTGAAGATATCTCAATTGGGATGGGTTTAGATAAAAGAATAGGTAGTCGTTTTTTAAGGGCAGGGCCTGGTTATGGTGGATCATGTTTTCCAAAAGATACTAAAGCTATAACAGCTACGGCTGATAAATTTAAAATAAATCTTTCTGTAATCAAATCAGTCATAAAATCAAATGAAAATAGATCTAATTTTTTACTTAATAAAGTTTATAAAATTTTAAATAATAAAATTAAAAATAAAAAAATAACTTTCTTAGGTGTTACATTTAAGGCTAATACAGACGATATGAGAGACTCTTCTAGTTTAAAAATGATACCTGCTCTATCAAAAAAAGGTGCTAAAATAAATTATTTTGATCCAACAGGTATCAAAAAAGAATTTTCAAAAGTTAAAAATGTTTCTTACATTGATAATATTAAAGAGTCAGTGAAAGGCTCAGATCTTGTTATAATACATACAGAATGGAATGATTTTAAATCAATTAATTTTAAAAATTTAACTAAAGGTAAAAAATTTATTATTTATGATATGAGAAATATATACTCTCCAATGAAGATTAAAAATCAAGGCTTTAAATATTATAGTATTGGAAGATAAATTTTAATTTAGCTCGAATATAGCATCAACTTCTACGGCAACACCCAAGGGAAGACTATTAACACTTACAGCTGCTCTTGTATGCATCCCCGCATCACCAAAGATTGAAGCAATTAAATCAGAAGCGCCATTAATTACCTTGGGCTGATCCTTAAAGTCATCGGTAGAATTAACGAAACCCGTTAATTTTACACAAGATTTAATTTTTGTTAGATCGTTATCACAAGCTTTAATTATTTGAGAAATAATACTTAAACCACATCTTTTTGCTGCGTCATATCCAGTCTCTACATTCAAATCTTTTCCAACTTTTCCTTTGATTAATTCACCTTTTTCATCAATTGAGATTTGGCCTGATACAAATAACATTTTTCCTGAAATTTTTGTTGCAACATAATTTCCTACAGGAGCCTTAGCTTCTGGAAGTTTTAATCCAAGTTTATTTAAATTTTCTTGATAATTCATTTTTTCTTTTTTTTCTTTGTTTTATCGTATTCTTTTCTTTTCTCAATCAATATTAACGCCTCTTCCATTGTGATTTCTGTAGGATCCTTTTCTTCAGGAATAGTTGCATTCAGAGATTTATATTTAATATAAGGACCATACTGTCCTTTCATAATTCTAACTGGTTTTTTATCTTCAGGGTGCTCTCCCAGATCCTTGATCATTGAAGAAGACATTCTTCCAGGTTTAGCCTCAGCGATTAATGTTATAGCTCGATTTAAACCAATTGAAAAAATTTCCTCAATATTTTCTATTCGAGCAGATTTATTTTCACACTTAAGATAAGGACCAAATCTTCCAGTATTTAAAGTAATCTCTTTTTGATTATCAGGATTTATTCCTAAAGATTTTGGGAGTGAACATAAAAATTGTGCTTTTTCTAAATCAATACTTTTTAAGTCCAAACCTTTTGGGATAGAAACATTTTTTAAAAGTTCATTTACGTCTGATTTAAGTTTTTTACTTTTCTTTTTTTTCTTTGGTGTTTTTTCAATTTCTAAATCTTCAGCAATTTTTTCATATTGCAAGTATGGACCGAATCTTCCATTTTTAAGATATATATCATTACCATTTTCATGTTTTCCAATAAATTTGGGTTCAGCCAATTGTGCTTGCGCGGCTGCTTTAGCTTTAGATAAAGGTCTTGTAAATTTACATTCAGGGTAATTTGAACAACCGATAAATGCACCACCTCTAAAACTATTCTTTAAGCTTAGTGTTCCTGAATTACATAATTGACACTTTCTAACAATATTTCCTTCATTATCTTTATCAAAGACCAAATCTCCCAAACTATCATTTAAAAGATCCAAAACTTCTCTTGTTCTTTTTTCCTTTACTTCAGCCACATTGTTATTGAAGTCCTTCCAGAATAGTTCTAAAACTTTTATCCAGCTTTCTTTACCTGTTGTAATCTCATCTAATTGATCCTCTAAACCAGCAGTAAAGTTATAATCTACGTATTTTGAGAACAACTTCTCAAGAAAAGCTGATATAAGTTTTCCCCTATCAGTAGGAAAAAATCTTTTATTTAATATTTCTGCATAACCTCTGTTAGCGATTGTAGAAATTATACTTGCATAAGTAGACGGTCTTCCAATCCCTAATTCCTCAAGTTTTTTTACTAAACTAGCCTCAGAATATCTCGGGGGAGGTTGTGTAAAATGTTGTTCATCTATTAAGGACTCAATATTTACAAGTCCCTTAGATACAGAGGGGAGAATGTTTTCATCATCATCCTTACTTTGATTGTTATATATCTTCAAAAATCCATCAAACTTAAGAACCGAGCCACTTGCTTTACATATTGTATCATTATTATCCGAAGTTATCGTAATAGTATTTCTATCAAATTTAGCTGATTGCATTTGAGAGGACAAAGCTCTACTCCATATTAAATCGTAAAGTTTATTTTGATCTGTACTCAAATACTTTTTTACATTTTGGGGAGTTCTGACAATATCCGTAGGTCTTATTGCTTCATGTGCCTCTTGAGCATTTTTGGCTTTTTTACCGGAGTAGTTTAAAACATTTTCGGGCAAATACTCATTACCAATTTCCTTTTTAATATAATCTCTAAAAGCTGCTACAGCATCTTTTGACAAATTAGTTCCATCTGTTCTCATATATGTTATTAAACCAATAGTTTCTCCCTCAATCTCAACTCCTTGATAAAGTTTTTGAGCAATCTGCATGGTTCTTGATGCACCAAAACCCAATCTACTTGAAGCAGTTTGTTGAAGAGTAGATGTAGTAAAAGGTCCTGATGGATTACGATTTACAACTTTACTAGATATATCAGTGATACTAAATTTTTTTTGATTAATTCTTGATACAGCCTTATTTATTTCGTCTTTACTTCTAAAAGAAAATTTTTCAATCTTTTCGTTATCAAGTTGAGTGATACTTGCTAAGATATTTTGGCTTTTTTCATCTTGAAAACTAATACTTAAAGTCCAAAATTCCTCTGGTTTAAAAGACTCAATTTCATGCTCTCTTTCTGTAATTAATTTCAAAGCTACTGATTGAACTCTACCAGCAGATTTTGAACCCGGAAGTTTTGTCCATAATATTGGTGAAATATTAAAGCCAACCAAGTAATCCAATGCTCGCCGAGCCATATAGGCATCAACTAGAAGTGGTTCAATTTGTCTTGGATTTTCAATACCATGAATTACCGCTTTTTTTGTAATTTCATTAAACACAACTCTTTCTATTGCTTTATCTTTGAGGAGTTTTTTTTCTTTTAGATACTCTTTCACATGCCAAGCTATCGCTTCACCCTCACGATCAGGATCGGTAGCTAATATTATTTTCGAGGAATCTTTGGCTGCGTCAGTAATTTCTTTTAGATATTTTTTAGAAAAACTATCAATTTCCCATTCCATCTTAAAATCTTGATCTGGATCAACAGAACCATTCTTAGATGGTAAATCCCTTATATGTCCATAACTAGCTAATACTTTATAATTATCACCCAAATATCTATTGATAGTTTTGGCTTTAGCTGGACTTTCTACAATGACCAAGTTCATAAAGGACAAACTACCTAAAAGAGTTAGATAGTCAAATTAATAAATTTTTGTCTTTGTTTCCTCTTTATTTTTCAATCTTTTAATATTTTCTCTATGGGTAAAAAATATTAATACAAACATGATTATAAAAAAATATATATCTTTTAATTGACCTGTTACTAGTAAATAAACAGGAGTAGATATAGATGCAACCAAGGAAGATAATGATGAAAATTTTGTGATACCAAAAATTATGAACCAAGTTAAAGCAAAAATTATTCCAAAATAAATATTTATAGAAAATAGAATACCAACATAAGTCGCAACACCTTTCCCCCCTTTAAATCTTAACCATACAGGAAATACATGGCCTATAAATGTACATAATGATGCTAAATATAAGAAATCTGAGTAATAAATTTTAACAAATATTACAGGGATGACAGCTTTTAAAATATCAAGAGATAGTGTGATGTAACCAACTAATTTATTACCTGTTCTAAGTACATTTGTAGCTCCAATATTTCCAGATCCAATTTCTCTTATATCTTTCTTCAAAAAAATTTTTGTTAGTATCAATCCAAATGGAATTGATCCCATCAAATATGAAATTGTACTTATTATTAAAATATCCATGCTATAGCTTAAATAATTCTTTACCTTTTACAAATGTATTTGTAACTTTGCCTTGAAGTTTTTTATCTTCGATAGATGTGTTTTTTGATTTTGAGATAAGCTTATCTTTTTTTACAATCCAAGGTTTATCTATATCTACTATACAAAGATCGGCATCATTACCAATAGATAGGTTTCCTTTATCTATTTTTAATATTTTAGCAGGATTTGATGTTAATGCTTTAATTATTGTCTCTAATTTGAGTGATCCGTTATGATATAATTCTAAACTTAAAGACAGTAGTGTTTCTATTCCTGACGCACCAGTTGCAGCTTGAGCAAATGTCAATCTTTTCGACTCTTCATCCTCAGGTTTGTGATCTGAAACTATAACATCAATTAGACCATCTTTTAAACCCTGAACTAAAGCTAATCTATCTTCTTCTCTTCTTAGTGGGGGAGACAATTTCAAAAATGTTTTAAAATCTCCTATATCGTTTTCATTTAAAGATAAGTTATTAACTGAAACACCACATGTGAATTTTACAATTTCTTTTCTCGATTTGATTACTTCTAAAGATTTTTGTGACGATACTTGAGATATATGATATCTGCATTTTACTTTTTCTAATAATGTTAAGTCTCTCTCAATCAGAATACGTTCAGCGATTTCAGGTATACCTGACAAACCTAATTTAGAGGCAATTATTCCTGAGTTAATCATGCCATTTTTCGCAAGCTCATAATCTTCAGCATGTTGCATTATTAAACTACCCAAATCTTTAGCAGAATTCATTATTCTGGACATCAATCTTGGATTTTGAATTGTTTTAACACCATCTGTGAATGCAATGATTCCTTTACTTTGTAAAAGACCAAATTCAGTCATGTTTGTGCCTTCAGTATTTTTAGTTAAAGAGGCACATGGAAAAATGTTAATCTTTGATTTATCTCTACCCCTTCTTTTAAGAAAATCGACTATAGAAACGTTGTCAATTATTGGATCTGTATTGGGCATTGTTACAACAGAAGTTACACCCCCAGAGAGTGCAGCATTGCTTAAAGTTCTAAAATTTTCTTTGTATTCATATCCTGGTTCACCAACAAAAACTCTCATATCAACTAATCCAGGAAATATATACTTACCTTTTAAATCAATTGGTTTTTCTCTACTTGGCAAATTATTAGTATTAACCTTTTTTCCAATGGCTTCAATTTTTCCATCTTCACTTATAATAAGACCTCCATTTTCATTTATGGAGTTATGTGGATCAATTATATTAGCATTTATAAAATATTGTTTTTTCATTTATGTACAAAATATTTTTAGACAGGCCATTCTTACCGCAACTCCCAATTCAACTTGTTCTTTAATTACACTTTTATTGATATCATCAGCTAAAATTGTATCTATTTCTATTCCTCTATTCATTGGACCAGGATGCATAATTAGAGCATCAGATTTAGCATGTTCTAATTTATCAGGTGTTAATCCATAGTATTCATAATACTCTCTATTTGATGAAAGATATGAACTTGTCATTCGTTCATTTTGTAGTCTCAACATCATAACAATATCACAATCTTTTAATCCTTTTTTCATATCTGTAAAAGTGTTAACACCAAATTTTTCAATCCCTTTTGGCATAAGATTTGTTGGAGCAATTATGTTCACTTCTGCACCTAACATACTTAGTAAATAAATATTTGATCTAGCAACTCTTGAATGAAGTATGTCTCCACAAATTGCTATTTTTAACCCTTGTATCTTTTTTTTACGAGTAATAATTGTTAATGCATCTAATAAAGCCTGAGTAGGGTGCTCTCTTCTTCCATCACCAGCATTAAGAACAGCACAATTTACTTTTTGTGAAAGTAGATTACATGCTCCTGAATCTTGATGTCTAATTACAATAATATCAGGATGCATTGCATTTAATGTCATTGCTGTATCTATTAATGTTTCACCTTTTTTAATTGCTGAGTTGCTAATATTCATAGACATAACATCAGCCCCAAGTCTTTTACCAGCTAATTCAAAGGAGCTTTGAGTTCTAGTAGAAGGTTCAAAAAATAAATTAATTTGAGTTTTACCTCTTAAAACATCAACTTTCTTATTTTTACTTTGATTTACTTTGATAAATGAATTTGCTTCATCAAGTATTAAGTTAACATCATTGATTGATAAATCTTGAATTCCTAACAGGTGTTTCTGAGAAATTTTAATAGCTGGGTTTGTTTTAATAGCCATTAAAACCAACTCTATAACTATAAACCTCTATAATAGCAAGTATTAATTATTCAAAAAATCTAAAGCTCCTTGCAATATAAAAGCAGCAGCGTTTTCATCTATTTTTTTTTCTCTTTTACTCACATTTATATCTAATTGGCTAGATAGATTAAAAGCACCAACAGTTGAAAGTCTCTCATCCCAGAGACAAATTGGAATATCTAAGTTTTTTTCAATATTTTCTGTTGTATCTTTTACTGATTGAGCTGAACTACCTGAAGATCCATCCATATTAAGAGGGTTTCCAACAATGATTCCTTTTATGTCATTTTCATTAATGATTAACTTGAGTTCCTCAATAAGATCCTTAAGCGAATTTCTATTTATTGTTTTTAAAGGGGTGGCTATCAATTGTTTGTCATCACAGATTGACACACCAATTCTTTTAGAACCCAGGTCTAAACCTATCAATCTACACTTATCTAAGTGTTTTTTTTTAAATTCCTCTAAAGTGATCATATTGTATATTTTAAACTTAAGTGATACTTTGCGTCTTATTTAAATAGCATATGAGTATAGATCTTAAAACAATAAAACATATATCTAAATTATCAAGAATTTCAGTTGATGAGCAAAGAGCTAAAAAATTGGCTGGTGATTTAAATTCTATTTTTGATTTTATTGAAAAACTTAATGAATTAAAAACAGATAATGTAGAACCATTAACCTCTATTGCTGAAACAACTCTAAAATTAAGATCCGACGAAGTAAAAAGTAAAAATATAAGAGAACAGATTATTAAAAATTCTCCTCAAGATAATGAGGATTATTTTGTAGTGCCAAAGGTAATTGAATAATGTCAGAAATAACAAAACAATCCCTAACCGAACTAGTTGAGAATATTAAAAATAAAAAACTTTCCTCAACAGATGTGACCAAAGCTTTTATTGATAGATCTGAAAAATCTGAGGAATTAAACGCTTATATTACAAATGACTTTACCTCTGCTTTAGAAAAAGCAAAAAAATTTGACCAAAAACCTAATTTAGATTCAAAACTTCCTGGTATTCCAATGGCTGTTAAGGATTTATTTTGCACAAAAGATATTAAAACAACTGCTGGTAGCAAAATTTTAAATAATTTTGTACCAACCTATGAGTCAACAGTAACTGAAAATATTTGGAATGAAGGTGCAATACTTTTGGGTAAACTAAACTGTGATGAGTTTGCAATGGGTTCATCAAATGAAACAAGTTTTTTTGGTAATGTTCAAAGCCCTATTGATAGGAATTTAGTTCCAGGTGGATCATCAGGTGGCTCAGCCTCAGCAGTTGCTGGACAATTAACTCCTATTACAATTGGTACTGATACTGGAGGATCAATTAGACAGCCAGCTTCTTTTACTGGGATTGTTGGATTGAAACCTACATATGGAAGTTGCTCAAGATATGGAATTGTTGCTTTTGCTTCATCTTTAGATCAAGCAGGACCGATGGCACAAAATGTTAAAGATTGTGCTTTACTACATGAAGTAATTAGCTCTTATGATCCAAAAGACTCTACTTCAATTGATTTTAAAAGAAATCATTACAGCAAAGAACTTACAAATAATATTAAAGGAAAAAAAATTGGAATACCTAAAGAATATAGAGTGGATGGTATGCCGAAAGAAATTGAAGATCTTTGGCAAAAAGGTATTCAGTACGTGAAAGATTGTGGTGCTGAAACCATTGATATTTCTCTGCCAAACACTAGTTATGCCTTACCGACTTATTATATAGTAGCTCCTGCAGAGGCATCATCAAACTTAGCAAGATATGATGGTGTTAAATATGGATTTAGAGCCAAAGGTGAAAATTTAATTGATATGTATGAAAAAACTAGATCAGAAGGTTTTGGAGCTGAGGTTCAAAGAAGAATTATGATTGGTACTTATGTTTTATCTTCTGGGTATTACGATGCATATTATCTTAAAGCTCAAAAAGTAAGGAAGCTTATTAAAAATGATTTTGACGAGGCTTATAAAAAAGTTGATGCAATTTTAACTCCATCAACACCTAGCTCAGCATTTAAAATAGGTGAAAAAACAAATGATCCAGTTTCAATGTATCTTAATGATATATTTACAGTTCCAGTAAACTTAGCTGGACTTCCAGGTATCTCAATACCTGCAGGGCATGACTCAAAAGGTTATCCTTTAGGTTTACAAATTATTGGTAAAGCTTTTGATGAACAAAATATATTGAATATAGCTTATGCTATGGAAGAAAAGATCAATTTTAAGAATAAAATTACCGATTGGTGGATTAAATGAGTAAAAAAGATTCAGAATATTTGATTAATCGAAAAGACAATCAGTATGAAGTTGTAATTGGTTTAGAAGTTCATGCTCAAGTGCTATCTGAGTCGAAATTATTTTCTACTTCTGCAACTAAATTTGGAGCAGAGCCCAATACACAGGTTAGTTTAGTTGATGCTGCATTTCCAGGAATGCTACCAGTAATAAATGAATTTTGTGTCAAACAAGCAATTAAAACTGGCATCGGTCTTAATGCGAAAATTAATAAACGTTCAGTATTTGATAGAAAAAATTACTTTTATGCTGATTTACCTCAAGGATATCAAATTTCACAATTTAAAGATCCTATAGTAGGTGAGGGCAAAGTTATTTTGGATATGCCTAATGGTCAAAAAGAAGTTGGTATTGAAAGATTACATTTGGAACAAGATGCTGGAAAAAGCATTCATGATCTTGACCCACAAAACACCTTTGTAGATTTAAACAGATCAGGGGTAGCTTTAATGGAAATAGTAAGCAAACCTGATCTAAGATCCCCAGATGAGGTCAATGCTTATATTAAAAAATTGCGATCTATAATGAGGTATCTGGGAACTTGTGATGGGAATATGCAAGAGGGCTCTTTAAGAGCTGATGTAAACGTTTCTGTAAGACCAAAAGGCTCAAAAGAATTTGGTACACGGTGTGAAATTAAAAACGTTAATTCAATTAAATTCATGCAAATGGCTATAGAATATGAAGCTAATAGACAAGTAGATTTAATAGAAGAAGGTAAAACTATTGATCAAGAAACAAGACTTTTTGATACAAAGAAAAATGAGACAAGGTCAATGAGATCAAAAGAAGACGCTCATGATTATAGATATTTTCCTGATCCTGATTTATTACCTTTGGAAGTTTCAGAAAAATTTATTGAAGAACTCAAAAACGATATTCCAGAACTTCCAGATGATAAAAAGAAAAGATTAATTGAAGAGTTTAAATTGTCTCCTTATGAGGCCAATATTTTAGTGTCTGATATTGATACTGCAAAATTCTTTGAAGAAGTTGTTGCTAAAATGGGTAAGAACAAAGATATTAAATTAGCAGTTAATTGGATTACTGGTGAACTATTTGCTGTTTTAAACAGCAAAGGTCTAGAAATTTCTCAAAGTCCAGTGAGTGCTAAGAATTTCGCTATTTTGATAAATCTTATTAAGAATGGAACTATCTCAGGAAAAATAGCAAAAACTGTTTTTGAATTAATGATTGATGGAGATAAAGATCCACAAAAAATTGTTGAGGAAAAAGGATTAAAGCAACAAAGTGACCCAAAAGCTCTAGAGGCTTTAATTGACAAAATAATTAATGACAATAGAGAAAAAGCTATTGAATATAAACAAGGTAAAGAAAAATTATTTGGTTTTTTTGTTGGTCAAGCAATGAAGGCATCAGGTGGAAAAGCTAACCCTCAATTAATCAATGAGATCCTAAAGAAAAAATTATAAGGTTATGGGTTCAGACCTTAATATCACAAAACATTTACAAGATTATATATTAAAGAATGGTTTAAAATTACATCCAATTCAAAGAGAAATAATAGATTATAACTTATCACTTGGTGACTCACAAAGAATGCAAATATCTATCTCACAATGCCAATTTCTACATTTGATAATTAAAGTTTCAAAAATTAAAAAAGTTCTCGAAATAGGAACTTTTACAGGTTTAAGTACACTATCCATGGCCTTAGCTTTGCCTGAAGAAGGTAGAATAATTGCGTTGGATAAAAATGAGGAAACTAACAAAATTGCTCAAAACTTTTTTAAAAAAGCTAATCAAGATCATAAGATTCAAACTATAATTAACCCAGCGTTAGAAACTTTAATGAGTATCAGAAATGAAAAATTTGATTTAGTTTTTATTGATGCAGATAAAATGAATTACAAAAAGTATTATGAAATTTCATTAGATTTATTGAATAAAGAGGGTCTAGTGATAATCGATAATGTATTATGGCATGGAGAAGTTGTTAACAAAGATATAAATGACAAATTTACAAAAAATATAAGAGATCTGAATGATTTTATCTCTAAGGATAAAAGAATTGAAAAGGTTATGGTACCTTTTGGTGATGGAATGACTGTTTGTAGGAAGATTTAATGTTCACTATATTTGGTTTTTATAAATTTCAAAAAATAAATAATTTAAAAAAAAATCAAAAAATATTAAGTAATCTCTTAGCTAATAATAATATTAATGGATCACTTATTATATCCAAAGAGGGTCTAAATGGATCTATATGTGGAATAAATAAAGATATTAAGACTACAATTATTAGATTAAAAAAAATTTTGAATATTAAAGAATTTGATAGTTTCAATAATTCAAAAAGTGAATTTAAACCTTTTCATAAACCAAAAGTAAAGATTAAAAATGAAGTTGTTCCAATGGATCTAAAAATATCGAAGAGGATCAAACAAAAGAATACTCATATTGATCCAACAAAATGGAATAAATTAATTAAAAAAAAAGAAACTCTTTTATTAGATGCAAGAAAACCTTTTGAACATAAAGTTGGATCTTTTAAAAAATCTGTTAATCCAAATATAGGTAACTTTAGAGATTTCCCGAAATATTTAAAAAAATTAAAAAAAGATCAGCCAATAGCAATGTTTTGCACAGGTGGAATTAGATGTGAAAAAGCTTCTGTATATCTAGAAAAAAAAGGTTTTAAGAATATTTATCAATTAAAAGGCGGAATTCTAAATTATTTAAAGAAAATCAAAAAAAAAAATAGTTTGTGGAAAGGTGAATGTTTTGTATTTGACAACAGAGTAAGTTTAAAACATGGATTAGTTCAAGGAACTTACTCAATTTGCGGTGGATGTAGACAACCAATCTCAGTTAAAGATAAAAAATCTAAAAGATATGAGGAGGGTGTAACTTGTCCTAATTGTTTTGATAAACTCTCAAAAAACCAAAAATCTCGTTTTAGAATGAGACAAAGTCAGATATACAAGGCAAAGCTATCAGGAAAAAAATATAATTTTCAAAAAGAATTTAACTAAGGATTTATTTGTCACAATCTTTCAAATTAACTAAAGATCCAATATGGTTTTTATTGAGAAAAGTTACTATTCCAGCAAGTGTTGGCTCATTATTTCAAACCTTTTACAATTTAGTAGATACTTGGTTTGCAGGAAGAATATCTGCTGAAGCAATAGCGGCGATTGCAAAATCTTTTCCAATTTATTTTACTATTATAGCCATAGGTGTTGGATTAACTGCAGGAACAAATACTTTAATAGGTAATAATTTAGGTGCTAATAATAAAAGAAAGGCATCTTTATTTGTTGCTCAATCAATTATTTTTGCAATCTTTTTATCCATACTAGTTACTTTTTTTGGTTTGAATGTTTCAGATTTTTTACTTTCTCTTATGGGATCAGACCAAGAGGCAATTATATTAACTAGAAAATATTTAGATGTAATTTTTTATGGAACCATAATTGTTTTGATACAGATTTCCTTAAATGGAACACTTAATGCACAAGGGGATACAAAAAGTTACAGAAATGTTTTAATCTTTAGTTTCTTTTTAAATATTATTCTAAATCCATTATTTATTTTTGGTTATGGTTTTATTCCAGCATTTGGTATAGCTGGACTTGCAATTGCGACAGTAGTTGCACAGTTTATTGGTCTTTTATATTTGGCATATAAAGTTTATTGTTGTGAATTAAAACAATACCTTAAGCCTGAATGTTTTATTCCAAAATTTAATCTTCTAGGTGAACTTTTGTATCAGACAATTCCTGTAATGTTTAGCATGTTGTTGATTGGTGTAGGTTTATTCAATATCCTTTACTTTATTGGTCAATTTGGAGACTTAGCTACTGCTGGTTATGGTGCTGCTTTAAGAGTCGAACAAGTTTTTTTACTTCCTGTAATTGGATTAAATACAGCAGTATTATCTATTGGAGGACAAAATTTTGGTGCAAAAAATTATGATCGGTTGAGAGAATTATACAGAAAAGCTCTCATGTTTGGATCATCTTTTATGATCTGTGCAGGAATAATAATATTTTTGGGTGCAGAGTTTTTAGTTTCATTATTTACGGATAACCAAGAGGCAATAAAGCATGGCGCAATATACTTAAAGGTTGCTGCATTAATTGGCCCAATTTATCCTGTTTTCTTTATAACCACTGCAGTATTCCAAGCAGTGAAAAAACCACTGTACAGTCTTTATTTAAGTATTCTTCGATTAACAGCTCTTCCATTTTTAAGTTTATGGTATGTAATTAATATAAAAGGAGGGGATTATGAGGATATCTTTTATACAATTTTAGTGACAAATTGGTTTATGGGAATTGCAGTTCTAATGTTTATTGGGTATTTTTTAAATAATGTTTTCAAACAAAATAAAAATCTTTTTACTTATTAGTATTTGTTTAATTTTTTTTTTTGCAACTTATCAAGATCTTAACTCTAACAAAGTAACAGTCATTGATGGAGACACTATTCATTTAAACAATGAAAAAATTCGTTTTAGTGGCATTGATACACCTGAAATAAAACAAGTATGCAATAGGAATGGGAAGGTTATTAAATGTGGAATCGAAGCAAAAGAATTACTTACAAACAAAATAGGTAATAATAAGGTAAAATGTGTCAAAGAAGGTGTAGATAGATATAACAGAATTTTAGCTGAATGCTTTTTAAATAATCAAAGTTTATCTAAGTATCTTGTCCGAGAAGGTTACGCTTTTGCCTACAGAAAATATTCACTAAAATTTATTGAAGATGAGAATTATGCGAAAAAAAATAAAAATGGTATTTGGGGCATGACCTTTGAATATCCTTGGGACTACAGAAAAAAAAATTAATCTTTCTGTAATTTTTTTTCTAATTTCCTAACAAGATAAGAAACAATTAATATCAAGACTAAATACTCTAGAATTAAAAATGTATATATTTCTAAAGGTCTATAAGTCGTCACAACTAATTCATTAGCTTTTCTTGTTAAATCTCCAATACCAATTATTGAAACAAGAGAGGACATTTTAAGTACATACACAAATTGATTACCAATAGCTGGTAGGATATTCTTTATCGCTTGAGGAAGAATAACTAATCTTAACTTTCTTAAAAAACCTAATCCTAAAGAACTTCCAGCTTCCCATTGAGATTTTTTAATTGAATTAATTCCAGCCCTAAATATTTCTGCCTGAAAAGCACTTTCGCTAATTGACAGAGCTATGATACCAGAAACAAATGGACTAAAACTTATACCTGTCATGATCGGTAGACCGTAATAAATCCACAAAATTAAAACAAGCAAAGGTACTGCTCTTACAATTTCAACATAACCAATATTTAGGTAGGTTAAGAATTTATTTTTAGCTAATGATGGAATTGCAACTAGTAGACCAATAATTATAGAAATAACAATCGAAACTACACTAATGTATATAGTGGTTGTTAAACCACTTAATAAAAACTTTAGATTTGTTAATCCTTCAACATTGTTTGGTGATAAGATTAGCCAGTTTAATTCATTTTTACCGCATGAAGTTAATGGAAAAAATAAGATTAATAAAAATAGATTTTTCACTCTTTAACTTATAAAGAATAAAAAATTAATTACTAATTCTTTATAAGCTCTTTAGATTATATTTAGCTAATAACTTAGTGAAGAAGCCTGAGGATTTTTTATCTTTAATCCATTTGTTTACATAATTATTCCACTTAGTATCACCTTTTGGTACCATCATTGCTAAGAATGCTGGATTTTTTCCACCATCTGGAACGATTGCTAACTGAGGATATTTAATAACCAATTTATTTGCTTCTGTTGAACTTGTAATATTTCCATCAGCTCTACCCGCTAAAACTTCTTGGAAGTCTCTTGCTGGCGCTTCTACTGAGTTCAATTTTGATTTGGGAAAAAATTCTTTCGCCTTTTCTTCTTGAGATGTACCAAGAGTAGTTGCAATTGTTACATTTGAATTATTAAGCGAGTCCCAAGTTGAAAATTTTTTTAAATTCTTTTTAAGAACAAGTGGCACAGTAGCATATTTGTAATATGTATCAGTGAAACCAGCTACTTCAGCTCTTTTTGGAGTCTTTGTAACACTAGTAGAAATATCATATCTTTCAGATGTTATTCCTGAAACAATAGTTTTCCATTCTGCAGGAACAAATTCAATTTTAACACCCATGTCTTTGGCCAGTTGATTCATAACATCAATATCAAAGCCTTTATATTTATTAGTTGCGGGATCTTTGACTGTCATTGGATCCCAATCTCCAGTGGTACCAACTTTTAGTACTCCAGAAGATAAGATTTTATCTAGATTAGACTCCGCATTAAGTGAAAAGGGCAAAAGAGCAAATATTGCTATTAAAAATAATTTTTTCATGTTTTTTATTAACTTATTTGAGATCTAAATGTGACTATAATCTTGACGCACTATCATTCATCCAAGCAAACAAATGTTCTGAAAATGAGCGCCTTACAAACAAATTCACCTCATTTTTATTTTGATTGTGAATAATTACATCTATTTTTGCTAGAATTGTTTGAGTTACAGAGCCAATCTTGCTTTTAAAATCATTAAAATTAAAAGGGGAACCTGTTTGAAATAGACTATATATTTTGTCTCCTTTTAGATTAATCCTTACAAATTGATCTGTAACATCCACCACAGCTCCTAAATTTAACTTAGATATGTTTTTATTTAAAAGTGTTTCGGTGTCATATGAGTTTGTATTTTCTTTAACAACACCATTTGAAAAAATCATCCATTCATCAGGACTCAACCATAAGGCAGTCAATTTTTCACTTTGAGTAGAAGTATTTGCTTTTGTAGGCAAAACCATATTTAAAGATTTACCAATTGCTGACAAAAATTCTCTTTTTTTACCTCTCACTATTAATTTCATGACAGGCTTCATCTCAATCATTTGCAGACCTTGATATGATTTTTCCTCTTTTATTGTATGGTTATAATTTAGCATTTAATTTTTTTCCTTCTTTATCTAAAAAAACAGGATCAGCTACAGTTACATTAATATTCTTATTTTCCATTGGTATAATCAACTTTTGCCCCAACATATTTTTTCCACTTTTAACAACACCCAATGCAATAGATTTTTTTAAATTTGGACTGTAATAACTTGAAGTTACATGTCCAAGCATTTCAATAGGTGTTTTTTTCACATCAGAAACTATTTGCGCACCTTCTTCTAAAACTTCCTCAGGATTTTCTGTTAATAAACCAACTAATTGTTTTCTATCTTCTCTAATTGTATCAGATCTATATAATGATCTTTTTCCAATAAAATCATATTTCTTTTTGCTTACTATCCAATCCATCTGTAAATCAATTGGTGTTAGCGTTGCATCAGTGTCTTGTCCAACTATTATAAAACCTTTTTCCGCTCTCAACAAGTGCATCGTTTCAGTTCCATAAGGTGTAATATTAAAATCTTTACCAGCTTCCATACATTTTTCCCAAACAGATTTACCAAAGTTTGCTTGGATATTAATTTCATAACTAAGTTCTCCAGTAAAACTGATCCTCATCACTCTACATTTAATATTATCTATCTTTGCATTTTTGAATGACATATGTGGAAACTTTTCATCAGAAAGATCCAAATCAGGAATAACTTTTGAAACGATTTTTTTACTATTAGGACCACACACGCTTATTGTAGCATAATGATCAGTTACAGATGATAAATAGACATCTAATTCAGGCCATTCTGTCTGAAGATAGTCTTCAAGTTTTCCTAACACATTAGCCGCACCGCCAGTAGTGGTGGTCATAATGTAATGATTTTCACCCAATCTAGTTGTTACGCCATCATCATAAACCATTCCATCCTCATTTAACATTAAACCATAACGACATTTACCTACTGCAAGCTTTGACCAAGCATTAGTATATACACGATTTAAAAATTCTGAGGCATCAGTACCCTGAATATCAATTTTTCCTAATGTAGATGCATCAAGAATACCTGCTGAGTCTCTGGCAGCTTTACTTTCTCTTTGGACTGCTTGATGCATGTTCTCATTATCTTTTGGATAGTACCAGGCTCTCTTCCATTGACCAACATTTTCAAACTCAGCGTTGTTTGCAACATGCCAATCATGTATCGGGGTACGTCTAAATATATCAAAAAATTCTCCTACATTTCTTCCAACAATAGTCCCAAAAGTAAGAGGAGTATAAGGAGGTCTAAAAGTGGTAGTTCCATGTTCACCCATTTTGGTTCCAGCTGTTTCTGAAATAATTCCTAAAGCATGCATATTACCAAGTTTACCCTGATCAGTACCCATACCAGTAGTGGTGTATCTTTTTACATGCTCTATAGATCTAAAACCTTCTCTTAGAGCTAATTTGATATCTTTTGCAGTTGCATCGTTTTGATAATCAACAAAAGATTTAGTTTTTCCTATGGATTTATCAGATGGTAATAACCAAATATTTCTCTTTGATTGATTTAAACCTGAGATTGTTTCAACAGTTTTGTATTCAGAATTATCAATATCAAGAAACTTTTTAATAGAAGATAAGGTATTCTTTATTATTTCCTCTAAACCAAAGTCTCCATTACAAGATCCAATACTAATTTGATCTGAAGGATAAACATTAGGTATAAATACTTGGTCTTCTTCTCTAAATTTTAATTTTCCTCCTGATTGTGTAAACAAGTGTACTGCTGGTGTCCAACCACCAGATAAACCTAAACAATCACAATTCAACTTTGTTTTGTCACCAATTACTGTTTGACCATCTTTTGAAAGTTTCATAATGGATATTTTGTTAATTCTTCTATATCCGTAGGTATCAACAACAGTATAACCTTTATAAATTTTAATATTATTTTTCTCAACTTCGTAAGAAATTTTAGAGTCAATCTGCTCTCTATTATCAACTATTGCATTAATCTTAATTCCTCTTTGAATTAAGCTCATGGCTGTTTCATATGCGGTATCATTATTGGTAAAAAGAATATTATTTTCACCACAAGCCACACCATATAAATCAATATATTTTTTAATAGCTGAAGATAACAGTATCCCTGGACGATCATTATTATCAAATATTAAAGGTCTTTCTATAGAGCCAGTAGCTGTGATCACTTTTTTAGCTCTGATTTTTAATAATCTTTGCCTTACTTTGTTTTCTCTTTGATTAATTGGTAAATGATCAGTGAGGTTTTCACGAGCTAATAAAAAGTTATATCCATGAAATGCTGCAACACTAGTTCTTACTTTTATTTCTAAATTTTCTAGTTTAGATATTTCATTGATCTCTTTTTCTAACCATGAACTTGTTAATTGATTGTTAATCTTTGAAAACTCTGAGTTATCATAAATTGAAGATCCACCCAAATATGATTTTTCATCAACTAGAAGAGTTTTAAAACCATTTTTTGCTGCCATTTTGGCTGCCATTATTCCTGATATACCTGCTCCGATTACTAAAACATCACAATGAATGTAGTTATGTTCATATATGTCTGGATCAGCAACTTTAGGTGATTTACCTAAACCTGCAGATTTTCTAATAAAGTATTCATACTTTTCCCAGAAACTTGCAGGCCACATAAAAGTTTTATAATAAAAACCAGCGGGTAAAATAGGGGATAATAGATTGTTAATTCCACCAACATCAAAATTAACACTAGGCCAACAATTTTGACTAGACGCGACTAAACCCTCATAAATTTCTACCTCTGTAGCTCTTACATTAGGTTCAGTCCTTGAAGAATTATCATGTAATTGAATTATTGCATTAGGTTCCTCTGACCCTGATGTCATAATTCCTCGAGGTCTATGATATTTAAAACTTCTTCCTACAAGATGTATGCCATTAGCCAACAAAGCTGATGCTAGAGTATCACCTTTAAAACCAAAATAAGTTTTGTTATTAAACTTAAAAGAAATTCGATAAGTCTCATCGATAAATTTACTTGTTTTAAATCTCAAATTATTAGACATTTTATTCTACTGGAGGTTTTTCACCCATTTTATAAACAGCTTTTATTTGGTCGTTTGAAGTATCTCTAACCATATTGAACCATTTTCTACAACCATGGACATGATTCCATCTTTCAAACTGAACTCCTTTAATATTTTTTCTCATGAACAAATATTCTGCCCATTCATCGTCGCTTAGTTCAGTGGGTTGTTTTGGTCTTACTATGTGAGCTTCACCGCCTGCTTTAAATTCACTTTGTTCTCTCTCACCACAAAAAGGACAATTAATTAAAAACATTAGTGTGCAACTGCAGCTGCACCGTGTTCATCAACTAGATCACCACTTACAAATCTATTTATATTAAAGGCAGCATTTAATTTATGAGGTTCATCATTTGCTATTGTGTGAGCGAATAAATCTCCAGAACCAGGTGTTGCTTTGAAACCTCCTGTTCCCCAACCACAATTAAAGTATAAACCTTTAATTGATGTTTTACTTATAATCGGGCTCGCATCAGGACAAATATCTACTATTCCGCCCCATTGTCGAAGCATTCTCATTCTACTGAATATTGGATATAACTCTAAAATTGCATTTAAAGTTCCTTCCACAATATCATGACTTCCTTTTTGAGAGTAAGATACGTAATCATCAGTTCCTGCTCCAATAACTAATTCTCCTTTATCTGATTGACTGACATATGCATGAACAGCGTTAGACATTACGACTGTATCTATTATCGGTTTTACTGGTTCAGATACTAATGCTTGAAGTGGTTTACTTTCCAGTGGTAATTTCAATCCAGCCATATTTGCTATAACACTAGAATGACCAGCAGCTACAACTCCAATTTTTTTTGTTTTAATAAATCCTTTAGTTGTTTCAATTCCCTCAACCATATCACCATTTCTTTTTATTCCTTTTACTTCACAATTTTGAATTATATCAACACCCATTTCATCAGCACCTCTTGCATATCCCCAAGCAACAGCATCATGCCTAGCTGTACCGGCTCTTCTTTGAAGGGTTCCGCCTAAAACTGGATAACGAATATCTTGTGAGGTATTTATAATTGGACAAAATTTTTTAACTTCTTCGGTATTTAAATAAACTGCATCAATACCATTCAATCTATTTGCGTGAGTTCTTCTTTTTAAATCTCTAACATCTTGCAAATTATGTGCAAGATTCATAACTCCTCTTTGACTAAACATAACATTATAATTTAATTCTTGAGATAAACCTTCCCAAATTTTAAGAGCATGGTCATATAGACCTGCGCTTGCATCCCATAAATAATTAGATCTAATTATTGTAGTATTTCGACCAGTATTTCCTCCTCCTATCCAACCTTTTTCAACAACAGCAATATTCTTCATGTTGTGTTTTTTTGCTAGGTAATAAGCTGTTGCAAGACCATGTCCTCCACCACCAACTATTACGGCGTCATATTCTTTTTTTGGCTCAGGGTCTTTCCAAGCTTTCTCCCAATTTTCATGATAAGAAAAAGCATTTTTAATAAGCGAAAATACTGAATACTTATTTTTCATAATTATTGAATAAATACTTTATAAATATTGATTATTCAATACAATCAGAAGTGACGAATTTATTGGAAGAGTGGGTGAGAGGCTGAAACCAGTCGTTTGCTAAATGACCGTGCGAGGAAACTTGTACCGAGGGTTCGAATCCCTCCTCTTCCGCCATTTTTAGTACAAAGGATCGTCCTTAAAAAAGTTTATCATTGAAACTGGCTTTTGAGCTAAAATATAACGATAGACGTTGTAGTTCTCCAGTACTCTTTGTACATAATTTCTTGTTTCTTTAAATTTAATTAATTCAATCCAATTTACATAATCAATCTGGTTCTTTTGCGGATTTTTATTTATTTTTTTCCAATATCTAACTCTTTTAGGTCCAGCATTATAAGCCGCTATAGCAAACGGATAAGCACCATCATATTCTAGGATCAAACCAGCTATATAGTGAGAACCTAAATTAATATTATATTCCGCATCTCTCGTTAATCTAGATTTTGAATAAGGAAGTTTTGCTTGCTTAGCAACTAATTTCGCCGTGTAAGGCATGAGCTGCATTAATCCTTTTGCTCCTGCATGACTGTTAGCACTTAAATCAAATTCACTTTCCTGTCTTATAATTGACAATATAAATGCAGTATCAGGAATTTTTCTTCCATTTATATAATTTGGTGTGCTTATAATTGGATAATTATATTTGTTATGAAATCTTTTTTCATATGATGCAATTTTGGCTATTTGAATAGCAAAATCAAATCTATCAATATTTGTTGCTAATTCTGCTGCCAATACTTCACTCCCATTATTTATATTATCATTAGCCAAATGTCTTAAAATATGTTTTGAGTATTTATCTTCATTGAGTTCATCTAGCAGATAAATCGTTTTGACTAATTCTTTTTTAAAGAAGTAATCTCTATATTCTTTTGAAACTTCAATATCTTTGGATAATTCAAAAGGTTTATTGGGATTTAACTCCATAAATGCTAATTGACCATAATATGTTGTAAGAAAATTAGATGCTTTACTAAACCATTCATTAGCTAATTCTTCTTTACCAAGTTTCTTATAAGTTTTAGCTAACCAATACGCTCCTCTTGAGGTGCTAATTGGATAACCAACATTATTGTAAAAATTTTCAAAATGATCTTTTGCTAATAAAGGATCATCTAAGAAACTTAATGCTATCCACCCACTCATCCATTCTGCAGCAGCATATTCAGGCCCATTAGTTAAAGCATGATTACTTGCAATCTTATAGGCTAATTCATATTTCTTTTTATAAATTAATGATCTTGAAATAATTTCTCTTTCAAACCACCATTTATCTGGTCTTACTAAATAATCTTTAGTATTTTTTATTTTTACTAAGATTTCGACAGAACTATCAACTCTTCCTCTTTTTCTCCTCCATTTCAATCTATCATAATTTAAACCTGCATCATTTTTAAATTTAGCCGGAACTTTTGAAATAGCATTATCTACACCATAGGATTTACTCATTAACAATTGTCTAGCTGTATAAAGTAACTCATAATCTTTAGGTAAATATCTTAATAATCTTTTTAAATCCCAGTATTTATTATTCCAGGCTAAGTAATCTGCTCTTTTTATGTAATCATCAGCATTGAGATATTTCTTAAATTTTTTTCTATAAAATCTTAATTCAGATTTACTAAGTTCTGCTGTAACCCATCCCTCTTTAATATAAGAAATACCTTTTTGGGTATTACCATTCAGGATTATACTTTCTCCAAGTATCATTTTTCCAAAGCCACTTAAAGGTTCATTACCACCAAACCAATCAATAATCTTTTTTGGTGAAACAGTATCTGTAGAAAGTTTATGCTCTGCTAAATATTTTATTCTTCCTAATCGTGGATAATCTTCATTTGTGTTTATAAAAGTTTTATAATCATAATATGAGGCTTTATTTCCTTTAGTTAATAGGTGTCTCCATTGTATAAAATTATAGATGGATTTATCTTTGGCTCTTTTTGCTGTTTTCAATGCTGAGGGCCATTTTGCTTGTTTCATTTCTGATATAGCTTTTTTTGCGATTTCGAAATCTTTCTTATTATAATATTTGGATTTTCTTGCTGTATCAGTTTTTTTGGTTCCAGCAATTAAAGGTTTCTTTTTAGGGAGAATAATCCCTAAATTTTTTTCAGCTTTTAACTTTATTTCTTCTTTAGGCTCATATTTATTTTCCTCTGCTATTTTTTTAGGAACTGGTTTAGGTAGAGGCTTCATTACATCAATTAATAATTTCTGGTCTTTTTCCGTTTTAGTTTGGATTGGTTTTTTTAAAGGTATTATCTCTTCAGATGATAAAATAGTTATACTAGAGAAGAAAAATAAATTGATAAAAAATATTAATTTCTTTAGCATAATCTTTTAGTATATGAATCTACAAACTATGTTATAAGTATTTATGTTCAAAGGATCAAATGTTGCTTTAGTCACTCCGTTTAAAAATGATAAACTTGATGATGAAACTTACATTAAGTTAATCCATTTTCATATTGAAAATGGGACAAATGGTTTAGTTCCTGCTGGAACAACTGGAGAGTCCCCAACTTTAAGCCATGATGAGCATGAGAGGGTAATTGATTTGTGTGTCAAGGAAAGCAATGGGAAATTACCTGTATTTGCCGGTACTGGCTCAAACTCTACTGAAGAAGCAATTTCATTAACAACACACGCAGAAAAAATAGGGGCAGATGGAGCTTTAATAGTAACACCCTATTATAATAAGCCGACCCAAGAAGGGCTTTATCAACATTATAAAGCTATAAATGATAAATGTGGAATTCCAATTCTTATTTATAACATACCAGGAAGATCAGTAATTGACATGTCAGTTGAAACGATGGCAAGGTTATTTGAATTAAAAAATATTATTGGTGTCAAGGATGCAACAGGAGATTTAACAAGAGTAGATAAAACATTAAAAAAATTAGGTAAAGACTTTATCCAGTTAACTGGAAATGATGATAATGCATTAGAATTTAATAAAAAAGGGGGAGTAGGAGCTATAAGTGTAACAGCTAACATTGCCCCTAAACTTTGTTCTGATTTCCAAAGATTTTCAAAGTCTAATAATGACAATGAAATTAAAGAGGCTGAAAGATTAAATGAAATATTACAACCCGTCCATCATGCTATGTTCGTTGAAAGTAATCCAAGTCCGGTTAAATACGCTGCAAAACTATTAAATTTATGTGATGACGAAGTAAGATTACCATTAGTAAAAGTAACAGATCCTACTAAAGAGATTGTTAAAAAAGCTCTTCTTAAAGCTAAATTAATTTAATGAACAAAAAAACCAATTCTGGTTTAAAAATAATATGTTTAAATAGAAAGGCTAGTTTTAATTATTTTTTTGAAGATCTATTAGAGGCTGGAATTGTTCTTAAGGGCTCTGAAATAAAATCAATTAGAGAAGGAAAAGTTAATATTGCAGACTCATATGCTGTTGAAAAAGATGGAGAGTTGATTTTGATTAATTCTCACATAGCATCTTATAAACAAGCTAGTTATTCTAACCACAATCCTACTGATGAAAGAAAATTACTTTTAAATAAACGTGAAATAAATAAATTAATTGGAAAAATGCAAAGAGACGGTCTTACCATTGTTCCTACTAAAATGTATTTTAAAAAAGGAAAAGCTAAAATTGAACTTGCTGTAGCGAAAGGGAAAAAACTACATGATAAAAGAGCAACTAAAAAAGATAGGGATTGGAGTCGTGATAAATCAAGATACTTCAGAAAATCAAGCTAATCGTATCTATTTAGGTATAGGTTCAAATTTAGGAAATAGAAGAAATAAAATTGAACAAGCTAAGTATGAACTATCGTTAAGAAATATCAGACTTGTCAAATCATCAAATTTTTATGAGAGTTTATCATGGCCAGATGAGACTAAACCTAAGTATCTAAATATAGTTGTGGAAGTTATTTCTGATTTAGAACCTTTAGAATTACTTAAAGTATCCAAAGATATTGAAATTAGTCTCGGTCGTAAAAAAAGGCATAAAAATGCCCCTCGAGAGTGCGATATAGACATAATTGATTATAAAAGTAAAAAAATTAGTAAAAAAATCAATTTACCTCATCCAAGAATGCACAATAGAAATTTTGTTCTTTTTCCTTTATTTGAAATAAATAAAAATTGGAAACACCCAATTTCAAAAGATCACATTAAAAAGCTAATAATATCATTACCAAATAGAGACATAAGATCTATTAAACAAATCTGAATTAATGATATAATAATAATTATGCTTAATTCAGACGAATTAATAAATAAAGTAAAAGGATATAATAAGTTTTTAAATCTAGAAAGATTAAATAAGGCTTATGACTTTGCGGTGAAGGCGCATAGTAATCAAAAAAGAGCTTCAGGTGATCCATACTCAGTTCATCCAATTGAAGTAGCAAATATATTAACCGATTTAAAATTAGATAGTGCAACCATAACTACAGGTTTATTACATGACACAATAGAGGATACATATGCAACTTATGAAACTATCAAAGGTGAGTTTGGGGATGAAGTTGCAGATTTAGTTGATGGAGTTACCAAAATATCTGCTCTTGAAAATAATGCATCATCTAATTCCAAAGCGGAAAATTTTAGAAAATTAATTTTAGCAACTTCAAAAGATATAAGAGTTTTATTAGTTAAAATAGCTGATCGATTACATAATATGAGAACTATAAAAGCAATTTCAAAAGAAGAAAAAAGAAAAAGAATTTCTCAAGAAACTATGGAAATTTATGCCCCCTTAGCTGATAGGATGGGAATGCATAGAATAAGAGATGAGCTAGAAGATTTATCTTTTGAAATTTTGAATAACGATGCAAGATTATTAATTCAAAAAAGACTTGATGAAATAAAATTGGATAAAAAAGATATTTTTGAGTCTTTATCATCTGAATTAGGTAAATTATTAAATCAAAATAAAATTTCATCTAAAATATATGGAAGAGAAAAAACACCTTTTTCAATCTGGAGAAAAGTTCAAAAAAAAAGAGTTTCTTTAGAACAAATCACAGATATTATTGGTTTTAGAATTATTTTAGATAATGTTGATGACTGTTACAAAACCTTGGGTATAATTCATAAAGAGTATAATTGTATACCTGGAAAATTTAAAGATTATATATCTTCTGCAAAAATAAATGGGTATAAATCAATTCATACTGCAGTTATAGGATCTAATAGAAAACCAATAGAAATTCAGATAAGAACTAAAGAGATGCACGACTTCGCAGAAAGAGGTATAGCATCTCATTGGCAATATAAGTCTTCAGAAAAATTCAATTCACTTACCTGGAAAGAGTATGATTGGTTGAAAGACTTAGTTGAAATTATAGAGAAAAATGAGAATCCTGAACACTCTTATGAATATACAAAACTTCAAATGTTTCAGGAGAACGTATTTTGTTTTACCCCCAAAGGTTCTGTAATTAAATTACCAAAGGATGCAACAGCAATTGATTTTGCATATGCTGTACATACAAAAATAGGTGATACAGCCGTTGGATGTGAAATTAATGGAAATAAGAGTGAACTACAATCAATCTTAAGAAATGGTGATAGAATAAAAATTATCACATCAAAAAAACAGTCACCATCGTTACATTGGATACCAACAACAAAAACTGGAAAAGCTAGAGCAGCTATAAGAAGATACTGGCACGATAGAGGTGAAAAGAAACAAGAAAGAATAAAAAAATATAATACTACCTTATGGATTTCATTACCTGATAAACCAGGACAATTAGGGAATGTAAGTTCATTAATAGGTGAACATAAATTGAATATTTCTAATTTAGTTATGGCTGGGAAAAAACCTGACTATATTAATTTTAAATTTCAACTGATAATAAGAGATTTGAAAAATTTTACTAATTTTATTGCAGAGCTTAAACAAAAAGGTATAAAATTTAAGATAATTAGACACGAAGATAAAAGAAATGCTTTCACACAAAAAATCCTTAGATATTTTAAGAAAGACTAAAGCACTATTAGAAGGACACTTCATTTTATCTTCTGGGTTACATTCATCGAAATATATTCAATGTGCTAAACTTTTAAGTTATCCATCAAAAGCAGAAAAAATATGCAAATCATTAGCTTTTAAGATAAGAAAAAATTTTAAAAAATTTGATCTTATTTTAGCCCCAGCCATTGGCGGCATTGTGATTGGTTATGAAATCGGTAGGATCTTAAAAAAGGAGACGATTTTTTGTGAGAGAGTTGGAGGAAAATTCACCTTAAGAAGAGGTTTTAAAATAGAAAAAGGGTCCAAAGTGATTATTGTAGAGGATGTGATTACAACTGGAAAATCAAGTATGGAATGCGTAAAATTAATAAAAAAATCTAAGGCAACTTTAGTTGGTTTTGCTACTATTATAGACAGATCATCAAAAAAAAAATTGAAAATTAAAAAAAAAATAGTTTCACATCTCAAAATTGATGTACCAACTTATAAATCAAACAAAATACCAAAAGAATTAAATTCAATTCCAATCTCAACACCAGGAAGTAGATTTATTAAGTGAAACGTCTAGGTGTAAATATTGATCATGTTGCGACAGTAAGAAATGCTAGAGGTGAGTTTCATCCTGACCCATATAAAGCAGCATTATTTGTTAAAAAAA